>NZ_JBEXNM010000056.1:0-58265 GCF_040611095.1 Streptomyces sp. NPDC003077
GGAAGGGCCGCGGCAGCCGGCTTCAGCGCCGCGCGCAGGCGCGCGCGGTGTGGACCGTGGTGGCGGACAGGTAGAAGGCGTCGGGCCGCCACAGGATGCCCGTGCAGGCGTCACCGTCCACAAGGCACTCCAGGGTCGTCCGGTCCTCCTCGTCGAGCCGGTCGCCGATCCTGTCCCGCAGCCACATCAGGTGCGCGTGCAGGTGCTCGCGGGCCGGGAGGTCGAGCGGCGCGGGAAGGTCGGTGAGGAACGTGCGCGTCCCGGTGGGGACGAGCCCGGCGCGGGCCAGCATGGCGGGCCAGTCCTCGACCGTGCGGGCGCACCCGGGCAGCGCGGCGCGCATGGAGGTGAAGCGGTCCTCGGCCGCCGCGTCCAGGCGCGCCTGGAGCCCGGGGCGGCCGATGCCGATGTCGCGGGGCAGGAAGCGCGGCGGCAGCCCGCGTTCGGCGACGGCCAGCACCCCGCCCGGCCGCAGGCGGGCGGCCAGGGCGTCCAGCGCCGCCTGCTGGTCGCCGAGGTGGTGGACCGCGTGGCTGGTCCAGATCAGCTCCGCGGAGCCCAGCTCCTCGAAGTCCCCGGGGAGTTCCGCCCGCTGGGCGACCACCCGGTCGTCCACGCCCTGCTTCCCCGCCCGCGCCAATGCCCGCTCCAGCAGGCCGGCGTCCTGGTCGACGGCGACGACCTCGGCGCGCGGGAAGTACTGGGCGAGCAGACAGGACCCCACCCCCGGCCCGCTGCCCACGTCGAGCACGCGGCCCACCAGGGAATCCGCGCCCCGGCCGGCGCACAGCATCCCGCGCAGCCACTCCGCCGCCTCCACCAGGGAGGGCAGGTGGAGTTCGGCCTGACGTTCCAGTCGGGCGCCCAGGGCGTCCCGATCGAGATCCCCGGTGTGGTGTGGGTTCATGGGACTCCTATCCGGGCGGGGAAAGGGGCGGGCGTGCGGCGGACGGGGCGGGCGTGCGGCGGACGCTCAGGGCAGGAGGGCCGTGATGGTCTTCTCCAGCACGTGCTTGGGGGCCGCGCCGACCCAGGACTTCTTCGGGACGCCGTCCACATAGACGGTGAAGGCGGGGATGGACGAGACACCGTGCTGGATCGCCAGACCGGGCTCCTCGTCGACGTTGACCTTGACGACGTCCAGCGCTTCCGCGTGGTCGGCGGCCAGCTGTTCCACGATCGGGGTCACCATCCGGCATGGCGCGCACCAGGGCGCCCAGAACTGGATCAGGACGGGTTTCTTCGACTCCAGCACGCGGGCGGGGAACGCCTGCTCGGTGAGGCTGTCGACGGGGGTGGGCATGGTGGGAGCTCCTTGATCGGGCGGTTCTGGGCCGGCACCCGGGAAGCGGCCGGCCCGGTGTCCGGAGGCGGGACGGGCGTTCCTCGGCAACGTGCGGACTCCGGGGACGTGCGCCCTGCACCGGCGCGCACCCCGAAGGACGTGCGTTGCTCGGAACTTCCGTACTTCAGGGGCGTGCGTCCTGCACGAACGCGCGCACCTCGAAGGGTGTGCGTTGCTCAAGGTCCTGCGTACTTCAGGGGCGTGCGTCCTGCACAGACGCGCGCACCCCGAAGGGTGTGCGTTCCCCGAAGGGTGTGCGTTCCCCGAAGGGTGTGCGTTGCTCAAGATCCTGCGAACGCCGGGGACGTGCGCCCTGCACAGACGCGCGTACCTCGAAAACGTCCGGCCTACCGGATGGGCGAGGCCTGGTCCGCGCGGCGCCGCTCGACGGCGAGGGCGACGTCCTCCTCCAACAGGTCGTGGTTGAGGGCGAATCCGGCGGCCGAACCCTGGCCGGCGGCGGTGATCACCTGCGCCCGCGGGTCGGCGACGTTGCCCGCCACCCACACGCCGGGCACGCTGGTGCGGCCCGTGGGGTCGGCGACCACCCAGCCGGCCTCGTTCTTCTCGCAGCCGAGATCGGTCAGCAGGGCGTCGTTCGGGACCATCTTCGGGAAGACGAACACCGCCTTGCGGGGCACCACGTGGCCCTCGGCGAGCTCCACGCCGCGCAGCCGGTCGTCCTCCACGCACAGCCACTTGACCGTGCCCTCGGCGACGTAGACGTCCCGGGCGGCCAGCCGCTCGCGGTCGTCCTCGGTGATCTCCATGGTGTGCGGGAAGAAGACCACGTCGCTGGACCACTGGCGCAGCAGCAGGGCGTGGTTGACCGCGTTGGGGTGGGTGCCGAGGACGCCGATGGGCTGGTCGCGCACCTCGTAGCCGTGGCAGTACGGGCAGTGCAGCAGGTCCTTGCCCCACCGTTCGCGCACGCCGGGGATGTCGGGGAGCTCGTCGCGCAGGCCGGTGGCCACCACGATCCGCCGGGCGTCGAGCGACGCGCCGCCGGCCAGCCGCACGGTGAAACCGGGCTCGATGTGGTCCACCTGGGCCTCGATGAAGTCCACGCCGTACTCGGCGACCTCGGCGCGGCCCACCTCAAGGAGCTTCGAGGGGGGCATTGCCTCCCGGGACAGGTAGCCCATCATGTGCTCGGCCGGGGCGTTGCGCGGCTGCCCGCCGTCCACCACCGCCACCCGGCGCCGGGACCGGCCCAGCAGCAGCGCCGCGCTCAGGCCCGCCGCCCCGCCGCCGATCACCACCACGTCGTACCGCGTGCCGTCGGGCGTGTCGTTCTTCGCGTCGATCATGACGATCACCTCCGCCCTCAGAGTGCGACCGGCGTTCCTGTCACGGCAATTTTTGTTGCCGTTTCCGGGACGGGGCGCTGCAATGTGACCGTGGAGCCCACATCTGCGATCACCCGAGCCCTGACCGAGGTCGGTCCCCGCCTCAAGCGCCTGCGCACCCAGCGCGGCGTGACGCTGGCCGCGCTGTCGGAAGCCACCGGCATATCCAAGAGCACGCTCTCCCGCCTGGAGTCCGGCCAGCGCCGCCCCAGCCTCGAACTCCTCCTGCCCATCTCGCAAGCCCACCAGGTCCCCCTCGACGAACTGGTCGGCGCCCCGGAGGTCGGCGACCCCCGCATCCGCATCACCGCCAAGCGCGTCAACGGCAACACCATCCTGCCCCTGACCCGCCAGCCCGGCCCCCTCCAGACCTACAAGATGATCGTCCCGGCCACCCCCTCCACCCCGGAACTGTGCACCCACGAGGGCTACGAATGGCTCTACGTCCTCTCCGGACGCCTGCGCCTGGTCCTGGCCGAGCACGACCTGATCCTGGGCCCCGGCGAAGCGGCCGAGTTCGACACCCGGCTGCCGCACTGGTTCGGCAGCACCGGCGAAGGCCCCGTCGAACTCCTCAGCCTCTTCGGCCGCCAGGGCGAACGCATGCACGTCCGCGCCCAGCACCGGTCCCGGAGCAAGGGCGAGAGCGAGGCGGCGGAAGGCGGCGCGCCGCTCCGCAGGACACGGTGAGGGGCGCGAGAGGCGGACGCCGGCTCCCCCCGGTGCGGGGGAGCCGCCGCCGCGGTGCCACGCGGGGCGGCGACCGGGGACGGCCCCCGCGCCGGGACGGAACGGCTACGGCCGGTGGAACCTCACCTCCGGATACCGCGCCGACGGCCCGTCCAGCAACGGCACGTGCCGCCCCCGCAGGTGCGTGTCGAGGAACGCGGCGAGATAGGCGCGGGTGATGGCGTCGCAGCGATCGCCGTCGAGCTCCTGGAAGGACCTGCCGTGCTGTTTCCCGAGCGGCGCCAGGTCCGTGAAGGACAGGTGATCGGTCCCGTCGACACTCAACCAGCGCTTCCAGCCGGTCAGTTGCCGCCACGTCGCATCCCAGGTCCCGTCCGGGCCGCCGGGAACGTGGCTCGGGTTGCCGAGCATCAGGAACGGCCGGTCGACGGGTATGCCGTTGGGGTACCGGAAATTGCCGTCCATATTGACACCGGCCTTGATCCGCGGGTCCGCCACCATGGCGGGAATCGCGCTGTAACCACCGGCCGAGTGCCCCACCATGGCGATGCGGCCGGTGTCGACGAGCCGGCCGCCCTCCCAGACCGGATGCTCCTTGGTGAGTTCGTTCAGCACGAAGGAGACGTCCTTGGCACGCGTGTCCCCGACCGTGCGGTGGTCCGGGTTCCCGCACACCGCGCAGCCGGTGGTCTCCCCGTCCGGGAAGGAGATCCCGTTGGCCTCGTGGTTGTGGCCGATCGCGGCGACGGCGTAGCCGCGGCTCGCCAGCTCCTCCGCGATCCCCGACAACGTGGCGCGCGGCATGCCGAACCCCGGCGACAGCACGACCAGCGGCAGCCCGCCGCGCGGCCCCGCCGGCGCGGCGTCCACGCCCGCGTGGGTCCGCACCCCGCTCAACAGGTCCAGGGGCACGTTCAATTTGGTGGCCGCGAGGTACATCCGCGATTCGGCGGCGGTCATGTACGCCGCGGGCGTTCCCGACGGCTTCCTCGCCGGATACCAGAGCGAGACCATCAGTCTCCGGTTCTCCCCGGCGACCCACGGATCGGCCCGCCCCTCGTCTTCGAGGAAAATGCTCGTCACACCGATCGTCTGCTTCCCGGCGGGCCGGGGCAGGGACAGCACCGTCCCGGGCCCCGGCGGCGCGGCGGAGACGGCCCGCGCGGGAACGGCGCCGAGGGCGGCGGCCATGGCCGCGGCGACCGCGGCACCGGCGAAAGATCTGCGTCTCATGGAATTCCCGTCGTCGATGACGCGCCGCGACGGGATGTCGCGACCCGCACAGGAAGGCTATGGACGCACACCGGGGTTTCCATCCGCCCACGGAACACACTGGCGCGAGGGCAACGCACCCACGGGATGACGCCCGGAGGCCAACGGACGCCGGGAGATGGTGCCGGGGGCATGCGTCGGCGCGGCCGGACGGCCCGGTCCGCGAGACGGTCGTGTGCGCCGCTGTGCGCCCGAACGCGACGGGCTCGACGGCTGCCGGCTCGGGGAGGGCCGCGCTCAGAGCCAGTCCCGGTGCTTGAAGACCACGTACAGGCTCACGCACACCACCGCCATCAGCCCGATCGCGAACGGGTAGCCGAGCAGCCAGTGCAGCTCCGGCATCCGGTCGAAGTTCATGCCGTAGATCGTGCCGACGAGCGTCGGGGCGAAGAGGATGGCGGCCCAGGAGGAGATCTTCTTGATCTCCTCGTTCTGCTCGAAACCGGCCTCCGCCAGGGCGCGCATCTCCGCGTTCTGCTGCTGGTTCACCAGCGTCGCGTTGACGGTGAGGATGTCCTGCAGCGCCTGGCGGAATCCGTCCACCCGCTCGGAGGTGTGGGTGGCGTGGTCCGCCACGTCGCGCAGGTAGCGCCGGAGTTCCTCGTCGATGCCGTACTTCTCGAAGCCGGCCGTCAGGTTCTCCAGCATGGGGTGCAGCGGGTGCGTGGCGCGCTGGAACTCCACGACCTCGCGCGAGAGTTCGTAGATGCGCCGGGAGACGTGCGGGTCGCCGCCGAAGACCTCGGTCTCGATCTCGTCGATGTCGTTCTGCACCCCCGAGACCACCGGCGCGTAGCCGTCCACCACCGCGTCCAGGATCGCGTAGAGCACGGCCTCGGGGCCGAGTTTGAGGAGGTCGGGGCTGTCCTCCATGCGGTGGCGCACGGCGGAGAGGTCGGGCGCGCCGCCGTGCCGGACGGTGATGACGAAGTCGGGGCCGACGAAGACGTGCAGTTCCCCGAAGTCGACCTCCTCCAGCGCGTCCAGATAGCGGGCGGCGCGCAGGACGACGAAAAGGGTGCCGCCGTACCGCTCCAGCTTCGGGCGCTGATGGGCCTCCAGCGCGTCCTCGACGGCGAGCGGGTGCAGGTCGAATTGGGACGCCAGGGTGACCAACTCGGTGGAGGACGGGCGGTGCAGCCCGATCCACGCCATGGAACCGGCGGTGGAGCGCAGCGCGTGGAAGGTCTCCGGCAGGGTCTCGTGCGTGCTGACGCGCCGGCCTTCCCGGTACAGGGCCGCGTTGACGATGCTGTTCGCAGGATCCGGCGGGGCGACGGGGACCTCCGGCCCGGCCGGGACGTCGTCGGGGCCGGCGGACGCGGCGCGTTTCCTGGCGGGCCGGCGCAGCCCGCGCCGGCCGCTCGCTCCGTGGCCGGGGATGTCAGAGCTCATGGCGGAACCGGCTTCCGGGAGACCGACGTACGGAAGGAAGGGGGCGAAGTAGGGTGTAAGGGGGTGGAAGTGGGAAAGGCCGACTTGGCGCAGGTTCCATGCCAAGAGTGTCCACGCCGGTCGGCGGCTATGGTGCAGGATGGGAACAGCCGGTGACGCCTGTTGGTGTCGCATCCGGCGAGGTTTGTGTGTTTATCCCTAGAATTATGCGATGCATATATCGCAGCAGATACCCAGCGATCCTCTGAGTGGGGTGATTCGGTGAACGGGCCCGACGCCACCGACGAACAGTGGGAGGGGCTCGCCGAAGTCGTTCCTCTGCGCGGCGGCCGGGAGTGGCCTTCCTGGCCCGACCACCGCGCCCTCCCCGAGGAGGAGCCCGAGGACGAGTCACGGCGATTCGTCGTCATCCGGGTCCAGACCTTCGCCGACGCCCGCGAGGTCGCCGAGTACCTGATGGCGCAGCTCCCCGTGCTGCTGGACCTCACCAGCGCCGACACCGACGTCGCCAAGCGCATCCTGGACTTCTCCAGCGGAGTGGTCTTCGGGCTCGGCAGCGGCATGCACCGGGTGGACACCAACGTCTTCCTGCTCGCTCCGGTCGGCACCGAGGTCGAGGAACCCCACGTGGGAACCGTCCCCCGTTCGTAGGAAGACAATTCAGGCGTAACGGTTTTTCCTCCACCTGGGTGCCTACCGTCCCGGTATGCACCCAGCCGGCACCCGCCCCACGGTCACCGAACTGCGCCTGTCCGCCTTCAAGGCGCACCGGGGCCTGACCCTCCCACTCGCGCCGCTGACGCTGCTGACCGGACAAAGCGGCAGCGGCAAGAGCGGCGTCCTCCAGGCGTACGGCATCCTGGCGCGCCTGTCCGGCGGAGCCCTCCTGCCGCAGGCGCTCACCGGCGTGGCCGGCGGAGCCGCGGCCTGCGTCCCCGAAGGAGCCCGGCCGGACGGCCAGGGACGACGCGGCTTCCGCATCGGCTGCACCATCGACGGCCCCGCCGGACCGGTCACCCTCGACGTCGCCGTCCAGGCCGAACCCGAACCCCGGATCGTCGGCGAGCGGCTGACCGCCGGCGGCCTCACCCTGCTGTCCACCGCGCTCACCGATCCCGACCGCCGCGCCGTCCAGGCCGCCTGGTACACCGCCGGCGCCACCCCCGTCACCCGCGCGCCCCTGCCGGACGACCGGCTGAGCACCGCCCTGCTGCCCCTGCGGGTCGCGGGGAAGACGGAGGGCCAGCGGCTCGTGCTGTCCGCGGCGGAACAGGTCGTGGTCGCGCTGCGGTCCGGCTTCGTGTGCGACCCGCGGCCGGAGGCCATGCGGGGAACGGACCGGGGCGCGGCACCGGCGCGGGGGGCGGGCGCCGCGGGACGGAGCGCCGGTGCGTCCGGGCGGGGGCCCGGTGCGCCGGGACGGCGCGGGGCGGCCGGAGCGGCCGAGAGCCCGGGCGGGACCGGCGAGGCCGACGGGCGGTTGCGGACGACGTGCGACAACCTCCCGGCCGTCCTGCGGCGCACCAGCCAGGAGTGCGCGCGACGGCACGCGGCGCTGGTCGACGCGGTCCGCGCCGGATGCTCGGGACCCATCGAGGGCCTCGTCGTGGCACCGCCCCAAGGGGACGACACCCGGGTACGGGCACTGATCGACCGGGGAGCGCGCGGCACCTCCCCGCTGGAACGGCTGGGCGACGGCGAACTGCGCTACCTCGCGCTGGCCCTCGTCCTGCTCACCGGTCCCGGCGTGCTGGAGATGGACCCGGCCGGGGAGGTGCCGTCCGCCCGGCAGGTGCTGACGGTGGTGGCGGACGGGCTGGACCGCTGCCTGGACCGGCGGCAGGCCCGCGAACTGCTGACCCTCGCCGTCCGGATGACCGAGCGCGGACACATCCGGCTGCTGGGCGTGGTCGGGGACGCGTCGCCCGCCGAGGGGCTGCCCGGAGTGCGGGTGCTACACCTTGACGCATGAGTGAGGATCTTTACGCGTTGCAACGGCGGCTGGCGGAGTTCGCGGCGGCCCGGGACTGGCAGCAGTACCACACCCCGAAGAACCTGGCCGCGGCGCTCAGCGTCGAGGCGTCCGAACTGGTCGAGATCTTCCAGTGGCTGACGCCCGAGGAGTCGGCGAAGGTGATGACGGACCAGCGGACCGCACCCAGGGTCGAGGACGAGGTCGCCGACGTACTCGCCTACCTGCTGCAGTTCTGCGAGGCCCTGGGCATCGACCCGCTGACGGCGCTGGCCGCGAAGATCGAGCGCAATGAGAGCCGGTTCCCGGTGGGTGGGGGGATGGGGGAGGGGTGAGGTGAGTGGGGACTGAAGGGGCGTTTCGGGACGGTTGAGGGCGTGCGGGCCCGTGGGGCTCCCGCGGGTGCGTTCTCGGGTTTCCGAGGGTGTGTGGCGGTGGGGGAGAGGGCCGAGGTGGGGTGGGCGGTCGCCGGGAGCGGGGGCGGGGGCCGGACGGTGGTGCGGGGCTCGGAAACCGTCGGGCATGGGGATCCGAGGCGGGTGCGGGGTGTGGGGCGGCCAGGTGCCGAGGGGCCCGCGGCGCTGGATGGGCGGCCGTTCGCGACCGTGCCCCCGAACGCGTGAGGCCGACGGCCGTCCTGTGCCGCTGCTCGTCGTCCGTGCCTGGTGGGGGCGGGCCGCCCGGCTGCCGGTTTGTTGAGCGCATCGGTTCGCTGACGCAAGGCCGCGCAGCCGATTGTCACTCTATGGAGTGACGGATCTTTTCAACACGTCTCAGTTGTCCACAGATTTGCGAGAATCCCTGGCTTTTTAGCCGGTGCGCGTTCACGCTGGGTAGTGGCAGGCGAGGCGGAGAAGCGGACGGCGGTTGAGGGAGGGGGCGTGGATGGACGCGGTGCGGATCATCGCGGCCAACCGGTGCGGTCTGGCGCGAGCGAGGACGGTGCAGGAAATCGTCATCGAGGCATGGCAGGCCCAGGCGTTGGCGGAGGCGGTCGGCAGCCACCTCGCGATATCGGGACCGCACGAGGTGCGGGGAGGAGCCCAGGGACTCGGGGACGCCGGCGGCAGAGCGGGGAGCGCGCTCCTGCACCCGACCGCGCGGACGGGCGGCCTGCGGGCGGCCCAGCTCTCGGAGGTACGCGACACCGAAGCCACGCTGGCCGGTCTGTCGGGGCTGCTGGGAGAGGTGTGCGAAGCGTTGGTCGGCGTCGTCTGCGCGGCCGACGAGGAGGGGATGTACTGGACCTGTGTGGAGGCGATGGACGCGGCGGACGAGTCCCGGGACCGGGTCTCGGCGATATTGAAGCGGCTCGCGCTGCGGGCGGAACGGGATTCCGCCTGAGCTTCGCGCAGCGAGCGGAGACGGGTGGGCGGCGGGCGGCCGAGACGGAGCCGCACGGCTGAGCCAGGGCCGGGGTGCACACGGCGGGGTCGGCTGGGGGCCGGGTGAGGTGGGGCAGGCGCCGGGGTGGGGCTCCGGGTGGGTTGGGCCGGGTGAGGCGGACCGGGGCGGCTGGGGGTGGGGGGACGGCCGTGGGGTGGGGGTGGGGGGAGGGAGGGGGCTCATCCCGAAGGGGCGGCCCTCCCCCCCCAAGTGGCCCAGCCTCCGTCTCCACTCCCCCTGACGGTCCCTTTCGTGTCGGCTCATTCCCTCACAGGCCGTCCCGTTCCTGTGCGTCCTCGGCGCCCGTCTCCCTCTGAAGGGCTTATCGCGTCCTTGGCGTGTGTGCCTCTCCGGAGGGCCGGTCGCGACCCGGGCGCGCGTCTCCCTCGGAGCTCCTGTTCCCCGGCCGGAATGACGGGGACGTTTCCTCGATAGAGGAAGGTTCCTCCACACACAGGCGTTCCGAGACGGCCTCGCCCAGGTCTGTGAGCCTGCTCGGGACCGGTCCGAGAGAGCCCCAAGAGTGAGGATGCGGTTGGCGGGCGCCCAAGCGTGCAGGATGGAGACATGGATCTACGCATCTTCACGGAGCCCCAGCAGGGCGCTTCCTACGACACTCTTCTTACCGTCGCCAAGGCCACCGAGGACCTCGGCTTCGACGCCTTCTTCCGTTCCGACCACTATCTGCGCATGGGAAACACCGACGGGCTGCCCGGTCCGACGGACGCTTGGATCACTCTGGCCGGTCTCGCCCGTGAGACCAAGCGCATCCGCCTCGGCACGCTCATGACGGCGGGTACCTTCCGCCTCCCGGGTGTGCTGGCCATCCAGGTCGCCCAGGTCGACCAGATGTCGGGCGGCCGGGTCGAGCTGGGGCTCGGCGCGGGCTGGTTCGAGGACGAGCACAAGGCGTACGGCATTCCGTTCCCGAAGGAGAAGTTCGCCCGGCTGGAGGAGCAGCTCGCGATCGTCACCGGACTGTGGGCCACCGAGGTCGGCGCCGAGTTCAGCTACGACGGCACGTACTACCAGTTGGAGAAGTCGCCCGCACTGCCCAAGCCGGCCCAGCCCAAGGTGCCGGTGCTCATCGGTGGCCACGGCGCCACCCGCACTCCGCGGTTGGCCGCTCAGTACGCCGACGAATTCAACATCCCCTTCGCCTCGGTCGAGGACAGCGACCGCCAGTTCGGGCGGGTGCGCGCCGCGGCCGAGGCTGCCGGGCGCAAGGCGGACGAGCTGGTGTACTCCAACGCGCTCGTGGTGTGCGTCGGCAAGGACGACGCCGAGGTGGCGCGGCGGGCCGCGGCCATCGGCCGTGAGGTGGACGAGCTGAAGGCCAACGGCCTCGCGGGTTCGCCCGCCGAGGTCGTGGACAAGATCGGTCGGTACCAGGCCGTCGGTTCCTCCCGCGTCTACCTCCAGATCCTGGACCTGGACGACCTGGACCACCTTGAGCTGATCTCCTCGCAGGTGCAGTCCCAGCTGAGCTGACGACGGATCGGGCCGGTGCGGTCCGATGCATGGGGGAGTTCTCGGGCAGGCCGGGCCGGGTGACCACCGGCCCGGCGAGGCCGTGAACGGTCGGGGCGGGCGGCCGGCGCGCGCCGTGCCTTGCCGACGAAGGCGCGTCCCGCAAACGAGACCCCGACCGGCCGGCAGTGTGGATCGGCCGGAAAGCCGCCGGGCGGGAAGCCGCCGGGCGGGAAGCCACCGCCCAGGACCGTTGGCCGGCCGGCAGCGTCAATCGCCAAGAGCGCCCAGCGGTCGGCCAGAGCGGACGGAGGCCCTCCCCGCCGAGCCACCCGCCTCCCGCCAAGCCGGAAAGCGCTTCCGCAAAGCCGGAAAAATCGGTGGGGCCGGGACGGCGCTCCCCGGCATACTCGATCAGGTGTTCCTGACCATCAACACCACCGGCAGTGCCGATCACCCCGCCACTGACCTGGGGTTCCTTCTGCACAAGCATCCCGACCGGGCGCAGGCGTTCTCGACGGCGCACGGCACCGCGCACGTCTTCTATCCCGAGGCGGACGCGCGGCGGTGCACCGCCGCGCTGCTGCTGGAGGTCGATCCGGTCGCGCTGGTCCGCCGGAGCCGGGGCAAGGGCCGTGGCGGCAGCCCTGATGCCGCGCTGAGCCAGTACGTGAACGATCGGCCGTATGCCGCGTCCTCCCTTCTGGCCGTCGCGCTCGGCAGCGTGTTCTCGAGCGCCATGAAGGGCCAGTGCGCGGCACGCCCGGAGCTCCCCGCGCGGATGCTGCCACTGCGGCTGGAGATCCCCGCGCTGCCGGCGCGCGGCGGAGCGGAGCTGGTGCGCCGGCTGTTCGAGCCGCTGGGGTGGACGGTGCGGGCCGAGCCCGTGCCGCTGGACGAGACGTTCCCGGAGTGGGGCGACTCGCGCTACCTGCGGGTCGTGCTGGAAGGGGAGGCCACGCTCGCCCGGGCGCTGCGCCACCTCTACGTGTTGCTGCCGGTCCTGGACGACGCCAAGCACTACTGGGTCTCCGCGGACGAGGTGGACAAGCTGCTGCGGGCCGGTGAGGGCTGGCTGGAGCACCACCCCGACCAGAACCTCATCGCCGGTCGCTACCTCGCGCGGCGCCGGGTGCTGACCCGCGACGCGTTGGAGCGACTGGAACTGGCGCGGCTCGCCGAGGCGGACGACGTGGCCGCCGAGGAACTGGACAACGCCGTGGACGAGGAGACCGACACCGTCGAGAAGCCGGTGCCGCTGGCGGTACGGCGGCGGGAGGCGATCGTGGCGGCGCTGCGCGAAGCCGAAGCCGCCCGGGTGCTGGATTTGGGCTGCGGCCAGGGCCAGTTGGTGGGTGAGCTGCTGAAGGACGGCCGGTTCACCGAGATCGTCGGCATGGACGTGTCGATGCGGGCGCTGCACGCGGCGCGGCGCAGGCTCGGCCTGGACCGGATGTCCGAGCGCCAGGCGGCTCGTGTCCGGCTCGTCCAGGGTTCGCTGGCCTACACCGACGACCGGCTCAAGGGGTACGACGCGGCGGTGCTGAGCGAGGTGGTCGAGCACGTCGATCCGCCGCGGTTGCCGGCGTTGGAGTACGCGGTGTTCGGGGCGGCCCGGCCTCGGACGGTTGTGGTGACGACGCCGAACGCCGAGTACAACGTGCGGTGGGAGTCGCTGCCCGCCGGGCACGTCCGGCATCACGATCACCGGTTCGAGTGGAACCGGGAGGAGTTCCGCGGGTGGGCCCGGGAGGTGGCGGCCCGGCACGGGTACGCGGTGGACTTCCGGCCCGTGGGGAACGACGACCCGCAGGTCGGCCCGCCGACTCAGCTCGCGGTGTTCCGTCGGGAGGCGGACGAGAAGGCCGGCGCGAGGAGCGGGGCGGCCCGGGAGACACGGGACCGAGTGGATCGCGGTGGCGGTGCCGGTACGGCTGCCGCCGGGAACGGCCGGGCCGGCGGGCGGACCGCCGGGGCGGCTGCCGACGGGGGTGCCGTCGGCGTCGTCCGGCCTGTGGACGGCGGCCGGGCCGGAACTGACACCGATGGCGTGTCAGCCGCGGGTGCCGCCGCGCACGACGTCCCTGTCCAGCCCCCGTCCGCCGTCACCGTTCACTCCCCGACCGACACCACCACGAAGGAGGCCGCAGTATGACCGGGTCCGACCGGACGGCCGACCGCGCCGACGAGTCCGAGAGCGGCAAGAACACCGGAGGCACGGTGAGCGCCGGAAGCGGCGAGAACACCACCGTCGCCCCCACCACCCCGCCCCCCACCGGGCGGGCGTCGCGGGCGCTCGGGGTGCCGGACCTGTCTCTCGTGGTGCTGATCGGCGCGACCGGCTCGGGCAAGTCCACGTTCGCGGCGCGGCACTTCCTGCCGACCGAGGTCATATCCTCCGACTTCTGCCGGGCGCTGGTCAGTGACGACGAGAACGACCAGAGTGCCAGCGGCGACGCCTTCGACGTGCTGCACTACATCGCCGGCAAGCGGCTGGCGGCGGGCCGGCGGACCGTGGTGGACGCCACCAACGTGCAGTCCGAGGCGCGGGCCCGGCTCGTGCGGCTGGCGCGGGAGCACGACGTCCTGCCGGTCGCCATCGTGCTGGACGTGCCCGAGGAGGTGTGCGCCCGGCGCAACGCGGCGCGGGCCGACCGGGCCGGGCTGCCCCGTCGCGTCATCCAGCGTCACCAGCGCGAACTGCGCCGTTCACTGCGCCATTTGGAACGCGAGGGCTTCCGCAAGGTGCACGTCCTGCGGGGTGAGGCGGAGGCCGGGGCCGCGGAGGTCGTCACCGAACGGCGGTTCAACGACCTGCGGCATCTGACGGGACCCTTCGACCTGATCGGCGACATCCACGGGTGCCGGTCCGAGCTGGAGGCCCTGTTGGGCAAGCTCGGGTATGCCGTGGAGCGGGACGCGCTGGGCCGCGCCGTGGACGCCCGGCACCCCGAGGGCCGTACCGCCGTCTTCGTCGGTGACCTCGTGGACCGCGGGCCGGACAGCCCCGGTGTGCTGCGGCTGGTCATGGGCATGGTCGCGGCGGGGCACGCGCTGTGCGTGTCGGGCAACCACGAGAACAAGCTCGGCCGCCACCTGGACGGCCGCAAGGTCCAGCTCACCCACGGCCTGGCCGCGACGATCGAGCAGCTGGAGCGGGAGGCGGCGGCGGACCCCGGCTTCACCGAGCGGGTCGCGGTCTTCGTCCGGTCGCTGATCAGCCACTACGTGCTCGACGGCGGTGCGCTGGTGGTGAGCCACGCCGGGCTGCCCGAGAAGTACCACGGCCGGACCTCCGGCCGGGTGCGCTCCTTCGCGCTGTACGGGGACACGACGGGGGAGACGGACGAGTTCGGGCTGCCGGTGCGCTATCCGTGGGCGGAGGACTACCGGGGCCGGGCGGCCGTCGTCTACGGCCACACGCCCACCCCGCGTGCCACCTGGCTCAACAACACCATCTGCCTCGACACCGGCTGTGTCTTCGGCGGCGCGATGACCGCGCTGCGGTGGCCGGAGCGCGAGCTGGTGGACGTACCGGCCGAGCGGGTCTGGTACGAACCCGTCAAGCCGCTGGCCACGGAGGCGCCGGGTGGGGCGGACGGCCGTCCGCTCGACCTGGGCGACGTGTCCGGGCGGCGGGTCGTGGAGACGCGCCACCTGGGGCGGGTCGCCGTCCGGGAGGAGAACGCCGCCGCGGCGCTGGAGGTCATGAGCCGGTTCGCGCTCGACCCGCGCTCGCTGCCCTACCTGCCGCCGACGATGGCGCCGTGCGCGACCGCCCCGGCCCCCGCGCCGGGCGCCCCTGAAGACGAGGGCTTCCTGGAGCACCCGAGGGAGGCGTTCGCCGCGTACCGGGCGGACGGCGTGCGCCAGGTTGTGTGCGAGGAGAAGCACATGGGGTCGCGGGCGGTGGTACTGGTGTGCCGTGACGCGGAGGTGGCGCGGGAGCGCTTCGGAGCGGCGGACGGGAACAGTGGCGCGCTCTATACGCGTACCGGCCGCCCGTTCTTCGACGACGCGGCGCTGGCCGAGCGGATCCTCGGGCGGCTGCGGGAGTGCGTCGGCGCGGCCGGGCTCTGGGACGAGCTGAGCACCGACTGGCTGCTGTTCGACGCCGAGCTGATGCCGTGGTCGCTGAAGGCGTCCGGTCTGCTGCGGAGCCAGTACGCGGCGGTGGGCGCGGCGTCCGGTGCGGTCTTCCCTAGCGCGCTGGGCGCGCTGGAGGCCGCCGCCGGTCGCGGCCTGGACGTCTCCGGCCTGCTGGGGCGGCAGCGCGAGCGCGCAGCGCAGGCGGCGGCGTTCACGGACGTCTACCGCCGTTACTGCTGGCGGGTGGGCGCCCACGGCGGCGTGGACGGCGCGGACGCGGACGGCGCGGACGCCCGGGGAACGGACGGCGAGGATGTCCCGGGTACAGACGCGGACGGGCCGGCCGGCATGCGGCTGGCACCGTTCCAGATCCTCGCCGCGCAGGGCCGCAACCTCGCGGCCACGCTCCCGCACACCGATCAGCTGGCGCTGATCGACCGGCTCGTCGCGGCCGAGGAGGGCCTGGGTGTCGGTGGATCCGCTCCGGGACAGCGGCAGGGGCTGCTGGCTCCCACCCG
This sequence comes from Streptomyces sp. NPDC003077, assembly GCF_040611095.1. Taxonomy (NCBI): domain Bacteria; kingdom Bacillati; phylum Actinomycetota; class Actinomycetes; order Kitasatosporales; family Streptomycetaceae; genus Streptomyces; species Streptomyces sp. NPDC003077. The sequence continues at coordinate 15,487 of NZ_JBEXNM010000056.1, forward strand.
GCGGCTGGTCGTGGACACCGAGGACGCGGAGTCCGTCGCCGCCGGCATCCGGTGGTGGCTGGATCTCACCGCCGAGGGTGGCGAGGGGATGGTGGTCAAGCCGGTGGCGGCGTACGTCCGCAAGGGCGACGGGCGGCTGGTGCAGCCGGGCATCAAGTGCCGGGGCCGCGAGTATCTGCGGCTCATCTACGGGCCCGAGTACACCCGCCCGGAGAACCTGACCCGGCTCCGGAGCCGCCACCTGGGCCACAAGCGCTCCCTCGCGCTGCGCGAGTACGCCCTCGGCATGGAGGCCCTGGACCGGCTGGCGGACGGCGAGCCGCTGTGGCGGGTGCACGAGGCGGTGTTCGCGGTGCTGGCCCTGGAGTCGGAGGCGGTGGACCCGCGGCTGTGAGGTGAGGGGGCGGCCGGGGGCCGTGCGCCGACAGGGTGCGCGGGCCCCGGCCCGTCGCTGCGGGGCGGCTCCTCTCCTCACCCGGTCCCTGCTGGTTCCCGATTCCTCCCGGCCCCGGCGCCGCAAGGTGCCCTGCCCCGTCCTACCGTCCGCCCGCCCGGTAGGACTTGCGGTAGTCGTGCGGGGGGACGCCGACGGTGCGGGTGAAGTGGCGGCGGAGGTTGGCGGCGGTGCCCAGGCCGCAAAGGTCGGCGATGCGGTCCACGGGCAGGTCGCTGCCTTCGAGGAGTTCCCGGGCGCGGGCGATGCGCTGGGTTTGGAGCCACTGCATCGGCGTGGTGCCGGTGGTGGCGTGGAAGCGGCGGGTAAGGGTGCGGGCGCTGGTGTGGGCCCGGCGGGCCAGGTCGGCGACGGTCAGGGGCTCGTCCAGCCGTTCGCGCGCCCAGTGCAGCAGCGGAGCCAGCGAGGCATCCGTGCGGGCGGGCAGCGGCGCCTCGATGAACTGGGCCTGACCGCCCGGACGGTGGGCCGGGGCGACGAGTTGCCGGGCCAGGGTGTTGGCCGCCGCGGTGCCGAAGTCCTCCCGTACCAGGTGCAGGCAGACGTCGATGGCGGCGGTCGAACCGGCGCCCGTCAGCACGTCTCCGTGGTCCACGTACAGGACGGACGGATCCACCTCGACGGCCGGGTACCGCTCGGCGAGGAGTTCGGCGTACAGCCAGTGGGTGGTGGCGGTCCGGCCGTCCAGCAGGCCGGTCGCGGCGAGGGTGAAGGCGCCGGAGCAGAGGGAGACCAGCCGGGCCCCGCGGGCGTGTGCCGTGCGCAGCGCCGCGGTCAGTTCCGGTGGCGGGTCGTCGTGCACGTCCGCCGAGGCGGGGACGAGGACGATGTCGGCGGCGACCAGTTCGTCGGCGCCGTACGGGGTTTCCGCGGTGAACCAGGAACGCGCCCGGGCCGCCGCGCCGTTCGTGCCGATCGCGCAGACCCGCAGGTCGTACCAGCCTTCAGGGGCGGCGGGCCGGTCGGTGCCGAAGATGTGGCAGGGGATGGCGAGTTCGAAGAACGGGATGCCGTCGGTGACGGCGACCGCGATGGTGGGCATGGCAGTAATGTAGCGGTCGGTGTCAGGGCTGCCACTCGTCCGGGGGTGCCGCGGTCCCGATGCTTGATGGTCATGACGAACCTTCACCGGACGCCGCGGAGGACGAGTGGGCTCGCGGTCGTGCCCGGCAGCACGCAAGCCACCGACCGGGCGGCCTCCGTCAGCCCGGTCCCTGCTCCCGGCCGGACTCCTGCCCCGGTCACCGCACCCGGCCCCGTCGCCCACAGGGAGAACGCGCGCCCCGGTACCCCCCACGCCCGGCGCTGGCTGATCCTCGGGATCGCCTCCGCCGCCCAGTTCCTGGCCGTGCTGGACCTGATCGGGGTCACCATCGCGTTCCCCGCGATCGGCCGCGACTTCGCGTCCGCGTCGACGGCGCAGTTGTCCTGGGTGCTCAACGCGTACACCGTCGTGCTCGCGGCGTTCCTCATCCCGGCCGGGCGGATCGCCGACGAGACCGGGCGGCGGCGCAGCTTCCTGCTCGGGATGGTGCTGTTCGGTCTGGCCTCGGCCGCTTGTGGCGCCGCGCCGACGACAGCCGCGCTGATCGCCGCCCGCGTCGTGCAGGGACTGGCCGCGGCGGTCCTGATACCCACCTCCCTCTCGCTGGCGCTGCCCGCCTTCCCGCCGCGCGAGCGCGCCACGGCGGTCGGCGTCTGGACGGCGGTGAGCGCGGTCGCGGCGAGTTCGGGACCGGTGATCGGTGGTGTGCTCGCGGCCGTCGACTGGCGCTGGATCTTCCTGGTCAACGTGCCCGTGGTGGTGGTCGCGGTTGCGGCGGGCGTGCGGTTCCTGCCGCGCTCCGCGCCGGGGCTGCGGCAGCGTCCGGACCTGGTGGGGACGGCGTTGATCCTGCTGTGCGTCGGTGCGCTGGTGACCGGCTGTGTCCAGGTGCCCGAGTGGGGGCTCACCGCTCCCGGCACGCTCGCCGCCCTCGCCGTCGGCGGGCTCGCGGGTGCGCTGTGCGCCGTCCACGTACGGCGTGCCGCCGACCCCGTGGTGCGGCCGGACCTCTTCCGCACGCGCGGGTTCACCGTGGCTACGCTGGGCCTGCTCGCGTACTTCGTCGCCTACTCGGCGGCCACCCTCGGCGCGACCCTCCTGTTCACGGACCTGTGGCACTACTCGACGCCAAGCGCCGGCCTGGCGCTGGCGCCCTGGCCGCTGACGGTGCTGGTGGTCTCGGCGTTCTCCGGCCGGATCGTACGGGCGGCGGGGGAGCGGCCGACGGCGCTGATCGGAGCGCTGTGCTTCGTGGCCGCCCCGGTGTGGTGGCTGTGCCTGGCGGGGAACGGCGGAAACTACGCCGTGGAGTTCCTGCCGGGACTGGTCCTGGCCGGGTTCGGTACGGGCCTGTACCAGCCGGTCATGTTCGCGGTCGCGGGCCGGCTCCCGGCGGAGCGGCTCTCGCTCGGCTCGGGGGTGCTGATGGTCTCGCGCCAGGGCGGTACGGCGCTGGGCGTGGCGGTGCTGACCGCTGTTCTGGGGCAGCGGATCACCGCGGAAGCGCTGGACACCGGCTGGGTTCTGATGGCAGTGGCAGCGGCACTCGCGGTCCTGGCGGCGGCGCTGCTGCGCGGGCCGGAGGGCACCGGGGCCCGGTAGCCGGCCGGGGGAGCGCCGGGGTGGCCCACCGGGGGCGCGCAGGCGCCCCCAACCGTCCTTGAACCATCCCCGGGTCACTTCGAACCATCGAGTCACCGTGAACACCCCCGTCTCGTTCCGACCTGCTGCCGTGTCGGCCCGAGCCGTTCCCGAGCCACTCCGAATCTCCCCGGCCCGCCCCGCGCCACCCTCGAACGGAACCCCGAGCCGACCCGGAACGAACCCTGAGACATCCCCGAGCCACACCGGAACCACCCCGCTCCACCCGGGAACCGCCCCGGACCGTCCCGCCTCCGCGCCGCACACCGAGTGATCAGCCGGGTTTGCGGCCAGGATGGAGGGATGGGATATCACGTGGATTCCGAGGCCGGTCGGCTGCGCCGGGTCATCCTGCACCGTCCCGATCTGGAGCTGAAACGGCTCACACCCTCGAACATGGACGCGCTGCTCTTCGACGACCTGCTGTGGGTGCGCCGGGCCCGCGCCGAACACGACGGGTTCGCGGACGTGCTCCGGGACCGGGGGGTGGAGGTACACCTCTTCGGGGACCTGCTGGCCGAGAGCCTCCAAGTCCCCCAGGCGCGGTCCCTCGTACTGGACCGCGTCTTCGACGAGAAGGAGTACGGCCCGCTGGCCGCCGATCATCTGCGGGCCGCCTTCGAGGCGCTGCCGCTGCCCGAGCTGACCGAGGCGCTGATCGGCGGCATGACCAAGCGGGAGTTCCTGGAACGCTACCCCGAGCCGACCTCGGTGCGCTTCCACGTCATGGGGCTGGACGACTTCCTGCTGGGGCCGCTGCCCAACCACCTGTTCACCCGGGACACCTCCGCCTGGGTGTACGACGGGGTGGCTATCAACGCGATGCGCTGGCCGGCCCGGCAGCGCGAGACGGTGCACTACGAGGCGATCTACCGGTACCACCCGCTGTTCAGAGACGCCGGCTTCCGCGTCTGGTCCGAGGGGCAGGCGGACTACCCCTCCACCATCGAGGGCGGTGACGTGCTCGTGCTGGGGTCGGGCGCGGTGCTGATCGGCATGAGCGAGCGGACCACGCCGCAGGCCGTCGAGATGCTGGCGCGCGGGCTGTTCGCGGCCGGTTCGGCCCGCACGATCGTGGCGCTGGACATGCCCAAGCGGCGGGCGTTCATGCACCTGGACACCGTCATGACGATGGTGGACGGGGACACCTTCACGCAGTACGCGGGCCTGGGCGCGCTGCGCTCGTACACGATCGAGCCGGGCGCGGGCGACCAGGAGCTGAAGGTCACCGACCACCCCCCGGAGCACATGCACCGTGCCATCGCGGCGGCCCTCGGGCTCGACGACATCCGGGTGCTCACCGCGACGCAGGACGTGCACGCGGCCGAGCGCGAGCAGTGGGACGACGGCTGCAACGTGCTGGCCGTGGAGCCCGGCGTGGTGGTGGCGTACGAGCGGAACGTCACGACCAACACCTTCCTGCGCAAGCGCGGCATCGAGGTCATCACCATTCCCGGGAGCGAACTGGGCCGGGGGCGGGGCGGGCCACGGTGCATGAGCTGTCCGGTGGAGCGGGATCCCGTGTAGGGAGAGGCACGCGCGGGCTCGTTTCGACGTGCGGGAACGTTACGTCGTAGAGGGTGCCGGGTCGGGGCGCCGAGGCGGAACGTCGAGCCGGGGCGACCGCGGTCCCGGCTCCCGCGCGCCCCGGAACGCGAGACGACCCGTGCATTGCATAGCAATGCAAGCTATCGTATAGAGTTGCATTGTAGGACCACGACCTAGGAGCCCTCCCATGGCGATAGACCTCACGGGCCGTCATTTCCTCAAAGAGCTGGACTTCACCGCCGAGGAGTTCCGCGGGCTGATCGAGCTGGCCGCCGAGCTCAAGGCCGCCAAGAGGGCGGGCACCGAGGTGGCGCGCCTCAAGGGCCGCAACATCGCCCTCATCTTCGAGAAGACCTCCACCCGCACCCGCTGCGCCTTCGAGGTCGCCGCCGCCGACCAGGGCGCGTCGACCACCTACCTCGACCCGTCCGGCTCGCAGATCGGTCACAAGGAGTCCGTGAAGGACACCGCCCGGGTGCTCGGCCGGATGTTCGACGGCATCGAGTACCGGGGGAGTGCCCAGGCCCGGGTCGAGGAACTGGCCGCGCACGCGGGCGTCCCGGTCTTCAACGGGCTGACCGACGAGTGGCATCCGACCCAGATGCTCGCCGACGTCCTCACCATGACCGAGCACGCCCCGGGGCGGCCGCTGGAGGAGATCGCCTTCGCCTACCTCGGGGACGCCCGCTACAACATGGGCAACTCCTACCTCGTCACCGGCGCGCTGCTCGGCATGGACGTCCGCATCGTGGCACCCAAGGAGCTGTGGCCCGACGAGGCGGTCGTCGCGAGCGCCCGCGCCCTCGCCGCCGCCAGCGGCGCCCGCGTCACGCTCACCGACGACGTGACGGAAGGCGTGCGCGGCGCGGACTTCGTCGCCACCGATGTCTGGGTCTCCATGGGCGAGCCCAAGGAGGTGTGGGACGAGCGGATCTCCCTGCTCGCGCCGTACGCCGTCACGATGGACGTGCTGCGGGCCACCGGCAAGCCGGACGTGAGGTTCCTGCACTGCCTGCCCGCCTTCCACGACCTGGGCACCGCCGTCGGGCAGGAGGTGTACGAGCGGCACGGGCTCTCGTCGCTGGAGGTGACCGACGAGGTGTTCGAAAGCGAGCACTCGGTCGTCTTCGACGAGGCCGAGAACCGGCTGCACACCATCAAGGCCGTCCTCGTGGCGACCCTGGGCCGGGGGGCGGGCGGGTGATCCGCCCGGCCGCCGGACGGCTGCTCCGCCACGCCGCCGGGCGCGGACGCCGGGCCGCCGTGCGGCTCACCCGTCGCGTGGCCGGGGGAAGCCGCCGGCCGTGAGGGGCGGGGCCCGGGCACCCCACGGGATCCCGCTCGTGCGGGGCGGCGCGCGCCCGCGAAGGGCCGTCCTGCGAAGGCGCGCCCCCGCAAAGACGCGCCCCGCGAGGCCCGCACCCGCCCCTCGCTGCATACCCATACGCCCGAATGGGCGATCATGCACTGTTTGTGGCTACCATTGATCCGATTCGCGGGGTTCGGGCCCACAGGCTCGAACCCCGTTCCGTGCGCGGCCCACCCCGCCGCGCACACCGCACCACCAGAGATGAGAACCACCCCATGCGCCCGTCCGGACTGCGTGTCAAGTCCCCCGACCTGCTCGTCGCCGAATCCGGCGCGGATCTCGAAGGCCACGGCCTCAAGCGCACCATGGGCCTCTTCCAGCTCATGTGCTTCGGCATCGGCGCCATCGTCGGCACCGGCATCTTCGTCGGCCTCTCCGACACCGTCTCCCAGGCCGGACCCGCGGTCATCGTCTCCTTCCTGCTCGCCGCGATCACCTGCGTGTTCACCGCCTTCTCCTTCGCGGAACTGGGCGGCGCCATCCCGGTGTCCGGCAGCTCGTACTCCTACGCGTACGCCACCCTCGGCGAACGCGTCGCCTTCCTGGTCGGCTGGTGCCTGCTGCTGGAGTACGGCGTGTCGGTCTCAGCGGTGTCCGTCGGCTGGGGCCAGTACCTCAACGAGCTGCTGAACAGCGTCTTCGGCTGGCAGCTTCCGGCGGCGCTCTCCAGCCCGCCGGGTGACGGCGGCATCGTCAACATCCCGGCCGTCGTGGTGATGCTGCTGGCAGCCCTCCTCCTGGTGCGCGGTGTCCGGGAGAGTGCGCGGGCGACCGCCGCGATGGCAGTCCTCAAGCTCGTCGTGCTGGCCGTCTTCTGCGCCATCGCCCTGACCGCCTTCCGGGACGGCAACCTCACGCCGTTCGCCCCCGAGGGCATCGCCGGCGTCACCTCCGGAGCCTCGGTCGCCTTCTTCTCGTACATCGGCTTCGACGCGATCACCACGGCGGGCGAGGAGGTCAAGAACCCCCGGCGCAACGTCCCGCTCGCCATCATGATCTGCATCGGCGTCGTCACCGTCCTGTACTGCCTGGTCGCGGTCAGCGCCATCGGCGCCCTCTCGGCCCACGACGTCGCCGACAAGCCCGCCGCCCTGTCGCTGATCGTCAACCAGGTCACCGGCTCGTCCATCGGTGGCGGCATCATCGCCTTCGGCGCGGTGATCGCCATCGCCTCCGTGGTCCTGGCGGTCATGTACGGCCAGACCCGCATCCTGATGTCCATGTCGCGGGACGGGCTGATCCCCGGCGTCTTCTCGCGGATCTCCCCGCGCACCGCGACGCCGGTCGCCAACACCTGGATCGTCGCCGTGGTCTTCGCGGCCCCCGCCGCCGTCGTCCCCCTGGACGTCGTCATGAATCTGACGACCATCGGGACGCTCGCCATCATGGCCGTCGTCAACATCAGCGTCATGGTGCTCCGGCGCACCCGGCCCGACCTGCCGCGCCGCTTCCGCGTGCCGCTCTTCCCGGTGAGCCCGGTGCTGGGCATCGGCTTCTGCGTGTACCTCATCTACGGGACGGGGTTGGCGACCTGGCTGGAGTTCGCCGGGTTCCTGGTGGTCGGAGCGCTGGTGTACGCGCTGTACGGGCGGCGGCGCTCGCGGCTGGCGGCGACCGAGGGGGCGGCGGAGCAGCCGACGGTCCCGGCACAGTAGAGGGTCCGGTGCGGCCGGCGGTGGGGTCCGTTCGTTCAGGGACGGCCCCACCGCTTCGGTTTTCCGGAGGCTTTCCGGAAGCTTTCCGGCTGAGGAACCCGCGCGTCGGGCCGTTCCTGCCACCGGTGGTCGTCGGCGTCATCGCGCCCTCGTGACGACGGTCACGGGCCGGTGTTAGCTTCGAAGAGCGCGACCGCCCGGGAGCGAGCCACAGGAACACCTCGGCCCCCACGCGGCACTCAGAGCACCGGCCCCCCGGGAACCCCTCCTCCTGGCACGTCCCCCCGGGCGCCGGCCTCGCAGGCACCCAGCAGCCGACCGGCGAAAGGGGCGCAGCAGCCCATGAGCCCGTTCACAGGTTCCGCCGCGAGCACCGACGCGTGGCGGCACATCCGCCTGACGAGAGAGGGCGGCGTGGCCACCGTCACCCTCGCCCGTCCGGACAAGCTCAACGCGCTCACCTTCGAGGCCTACGCCGACCTGCGGGACCTGCTCGCCGAGCTGTCCCGGGAACGGTCGGTACGGGCGCTGGTGCTCGGCGGCGAGGGACGCGGGTTCTGCTCCGGCGGGGACGTGCAGGAGATCATCGGGGCCACGCTCGGCATGGACACCGGACGGCTGCTGGACTTCAACCGGATGACCGGGCAGGTCGTCCGGGCGCTGCGGGAGTGCCCGTTCCCGGTGGTCGCCGCCGTGCACGGGGTGGCGGCCGGGGCCGGGGCGGTGCTGGCGCTGGCCGCCGACTTCCGGGTCGCCGATCCCTCCGCCCGGTTCGCCTTCCTCTTCACCAAGGTCGGGCTCTCCGGCGGCGACATGGGCGCCGCCTACCTGCTGCCCCGCGTCGTCGGCCTCGGTCACGCGACGCGGCTGCTGATGCTCGGCGACGTGGTCCGCGCCCCCGAGGCCGAACGGATCGGGCTGATCAGCGAGCTGACGGAGGAGGGCGACGCGGACCGGGCGGCCCGGGCGCTGGCCGGACGGCTGGCCGAGGGGCCGGCGCTCGCGCACGCGCAGACCAAGGCGCTGCTCACCGCCGAACTGGACATGCCGCTGGCGGCGGCGGTGGAGATGGACGCGGCCACCCAGGCGCTGCTGATGCACAGTGCCGACTACGCCGAGTTCCACGCCGCCTTCACCGGGAAGCGACCGCCTCGATGGCAGGGAAAGTAGCCCCGGTGACAGGACTGTCAGCCCTGATGGCAGGAAAAGAAGCCTCGGTGGCAGGGGAAACAGCCCCGTGACCGGGCGACCGCTGAAGGTGGCCGTCATCGGGGGCGGACCGGGCGGCCTGTACGCCGCGGCCCTCCTCAAACGCCGCGACCCGGCGCGCGAGGTCACCGTGTGGGAGCGCAACGCCTCCGACGTCACCTTCGGGTTCGGCGTCGTCCTCTCCGACGAGACGCTGGGCGGCATCGAGCACGCCGACCCGGTCGTCTACCGCGCCCTCCAGGCGGAATTCGTCCGCTGGGACGCCATCGACATCGTCCACCGGGGGCGCACCCTCACCTCGCACGGCCACGGCTTCGCCGCCCTCGGCCGCCACCGGCTGCTGCACGTCCTGCACCGGCGGTGCCGCGCCCTCGGCGTCCGGCTGCTCTTCCGGACGCCGGCCCCGCCCGCGGCCGTCCTCGCGGCCACACACGACCTGGTGATCGCCGCGGACGGGGTGCACAGTGCCACCCGCACCGCACACGCCGACGTCTTCCGCCCGCACCTGACCGCCCACCGCTGCCGCTACATCTGGCTGGGCGGCGACGTCCCCCTGGACGCCTTCCGGTTCGAGATCGCCGAGACGGAGACCGGGGTCGTCCAGATGCACGCCTATCCGTATGCGCGGGCCGGGGCGGGTGGCAGGATCGGCCCGGACGGGGGAGGCGGAGGGGCCCGTCCGGACGGCGGTGACGGTGATGCCGCCACCGTCATCGTCGAGACGCGCGAAGAGGTCTGGCGGAGGGCCGGGCTGGACCGCATGGACGAGCGGGAGTCGGCGCAGTGGTGCGGCAAGCTGTTCGCCGAGGGGCTGCACGGCAGGCCGCTGCGCGCCAACCGGGCCGGCTGGAACGACTTCCGCACGGTCGTCAACGAGCGCTGGTGGCACGGCCGCACGGTGCTGATCGGGGACGCCGCGCACACCGCGCACTTCTCCATCGGCTCCGGCACCAAGCTCGCCGTCGAGGACGCGCTGGCGCTCGCAGCCTGCCTGGAGGAGCGCGCCACGCTGCCGGAGGCGCTGGCCGCCTACGAGGCCGAGCGGCGCCCCGTCGTCGCCTCCACGCAGCGGGCCGCGCGCGCCAGCCTGGAGTGGTTCGAGGACCTGGCCGCGTACGTCGACCAGCCGCCCCGCCGGTTCGCCTTCAACCTGCTCACCCGCAGCCGCCGGGTCACCCACGCCAACCTGCGGCTGCGCGACCGGGCGTTCGTGGCCGCGGTGGAGCGCGAGAGCGGCGTCCCAGAGGGCACCCCGCCGATGTTCACGCCCTTCCGGTTGCGCGGCCTGACCCTGCGCAACCGGGTCGTGGTCTCCCCGATGGACATGTACAGCGCCCGGGACGGCGACGGCACGCCCGGCGACTTCCACCTCGTCCACCTGGGTGCCCGCGCGCTGGGCGGCGCAGGGCTGGTCATGACGGAGATGGTGTGCGTCAGCGCGGAGGGACGCATCACGCCGGGCTGCACCGGCATGTACGCGGACGGGCACGAGGCGGCCTGGCACCGGGTGACCGACTTCGTGCACGCCTGCGCGCCGGGCACTGCCATCGGCGTCCAGCTCGGCCACTCCGGCCGCAAGGGTTCGACCCGCCTGATGTGGGAGGGCATCGACCAGCCGCTGCCCACGGGCAACTGGCCCGTCGTGGCCCCCTCCGCGCTTCCCTATCGCCCTGGTGTCAACCAGGTGCCGCACGCCCTGACGGTGGCCGGGCTGGTGACCGTCCGCGAGCAGTTCGTCCGCGCCGCGCGGGCCGCCGCCCGGGCCGGCTTCGATCTCCTGGAGCTGCACTGCGCGCACGGCTACCTGCTCTCCGGCTTCCTGTCCCCGCTGACCAACCACCGCACCGACGGGTACGGCGGGGACCTGGCCGGGCGGCTGCGCTACCCGCTGGAGGTCTTCGACGCGGTGCGCGCCGTCTGGCCGTCCGACCGGCCGATGACGGTACGGATCTCCGCGACCGACTGGCATTCGGGGGGCACCACGCCCGAGGACGCGCTCGGCATCGCCCGCGCGTTCGCGGCGCACGGCGCGGACGCGCTGGACGTGTCCACGGGGCAGGTGGTGCCCGACGAGGCCCCGGCGTACGGGCGCTCGTACCAGACGCCGTTCGCCGACCGCATCCGCAACCTCGTCGGCGTCCCGGTCATCGCGGTCGGTGCGATCTCCTCCTGGGACGACGTGAACGCGCTGGTCCTGGCGGGCCGCGCCGACCTGTGCGCGCTGGGCCGTCCGCACCTGTACGACCCGCAGTGGACGCTGCACGCCGCGGCCGAGCAGGGATACGCCGGGCCGGGTGCCCCCTGGCCGCTGCCGTACCAGGCCGGCAGCCGGACCCCGCCGACGGGACGGACGGACGCGCCGAAGCCGCGGCTGCGGTGGGGGTGAGGAGGGGGAGCGGGTGGCAGCAGGGCAGATGGCACCCGTTCGCCTCTTGAGGGCGTCTCTTCGGATGCGGCTCCTCCGAGGTGGCCCGTTGGAGATGCGGCTCCTTGGGGACGGTTGTCCGCGCGGGCCGGTCCCTGGGGCGACGCATGGCTCGAATTGCTCGAACAGGTGATCCTATTTAGGGCTTCCTTTGCTCCCGCACAAGCCAACCAGTCCGTTTTCTCGTCCTGAATCGTCTCCTCGGGGGCGGGGAGACGCTGACGACGGTCCCGGCGGACACGGACCGTCTCTCAGGCGGCCGGCTGCGGGGCCCGGCCCTGCGGGTCGAGGTGGCTCAGTGCGCCGGGTGTGGCCAGCCCGGGCAGGATGTGCTTCCACAGGGAGGTCACGCGCTCGGGCAGGTCCGTGCGATTGCTGGCGGCGAGCGAGAACAGCTGGACGCCCATGTAGGACGCGACGAAGAACTCCGCCGCCCGCACCGGCGAGACCCAGGGAAGCAGTTCCCCCGTCTCGCGGGCCTCGCCGAACAGTGTGACCATCGTGTCGATCCACGCCTGGTAGGGGACCAGGGGCTCGTCGGTGAAGGTCGTCTCCACCGCGATGCGCATACCGGCCTGGAGCAGGACGTCCTCCCGCACCTCCACGGCGACCCGGTGCGTGAAGTCGATGGCGTCCTGGAGCCGGGAGTCGGTCACGCGAGGGACGCAGGGCTCGACCTGTTCGGCGACCACCGCGCGCGCCAGTGCCTCTTTGGACGGGAAGTGGAAGTACAGCGCCCCCTTGGTGACGCCCGCGTGCTGGATGATCTCGGCCATCGTGGCGGCCTCGTACCCCCGGGTGCCGATGACCCGGGCGGCCGCTTCCAGAATGGCGCGCCGGGTACGTACCGCGCGTTCCTGCTTGACCACCGGTCGTCCTCCGTATGTGCGGATGAGGGGCGCTGAGAGCGGGGGTTGACGGACCGACAGGCCCGGATGGGCAGTCTATTTTCGGGCCGGTAAAAAATCCAACCACGCGGTATCGAAAGGGAGTTGATGTGCGGCGAGTGGCTGGAGGGAGGCGGAGGGCGGGACCGAACGGGGGGATTGTTTTCGGTCGACGTCGTGCCGGCCGCCGGGCGCTGTGCGGGGTGGGAGGCGCGGTGCCGGTACGGGCACCGGGGTGGCACCGAGGCGTGGGCCGGGAAGGCCGGTGGGGGCCGCGGGAAAGAGCCGGAGGCGGGGCCGCGGGAAGAGGGCCGGACGGCGGGCCACGGGGGCGGGCCACGGGCGCGAGCGCGCGGTGCGGGCCGGACGGGGGTGGCGCGACCGCGGGGGCCGGGGCGGGCCGGGCCGGTGGCGGGGGTGTGCCGTGCGGGGGGATGTACGGGGTGAAGCGGGAGAGGGGAGCGGGTGCCGGACCCGTGGGAGCGGGCCCTGGAGGGGGAGCCGGAGTGTGGTCCGCTCCGTGACGTGCCTCTCGGGTGAGGAGGCCCGCCGGCGGCGGACGGGGAGGCAGGTCAGCCGGCCGGTGTCCGGGGGGTGCGCGAACCGGCGGGTCCGGCCTCGTCACGGGCCGGATTGGTGCGGTCCGGGTCGGAGTGCACGGGGGCGGGGCGGCGCGGGCCGTGGAGGCTCGCCGCGGGCGCCTGGGGGGCGGCGGTCGCCGGGGCGTCGGCGGGCCGGTCCGCGCACCGGGTTTCGCCGGTACGCGCCGTGTCAGGGGCGGGCAGGAGCTGGCTCCATATGTCCGTCACCTGGTCCTTGCACCACCAGGCGCGGTCGTCGTGGCCGAGGTGCAGCAGCCCGGTGACGAGCGTGGTCAGTAACTGGGCGGTGCGCCGGGCGTCGGCCGTCTGCTCCGCCGACATCGGGCCGGTCCGCCGGTCGGCGGTGGCCTTCTCCAGGAACAGCGCGTACCAGCGCTTTTCGAGGCCCGCGTCCTCCAGCCCCGGCGCGGTCTCGGGGCGCATCTGCAGCCCCGCGCGCAGGACGACGTCGGAGTCGACCCGGCTCAGGAGGGCGATGGCGAAGTCCCGGGCGGCGCACCGCACGGGCTGGAGGGAGCGGGCGAGGTCCGCCTCCAACTCCCGCAGGATGCCCAGCGCTTCCTCGCGCACCGCGAGGGTCAGCTCCTCCTTGGACGCGAAGTGGAAGTACAGTGCGCCCTTGCTCAGGCGGGCGCGTCTGCTGATGTCCACCATCCCGGATGCCGGAACGCCTTTCTCGATAAAGGCCTGTGCGGCGGCGCGGATGAGTGCGCGGCGACTTTGAATGGCTCGGTGCTGAATCGGCAACGTTACGTCCCGTCTCTGGTCCGACTGAGAAAGCACCGGAGTCTACTCTACAAAACCAACCATACGGTCCGAAAAGAGGGAAGGTGGCTGAGTCGTGGCGACGGTGAGGGGCGAACGGTGTGCCGGTTGGGATCCCGGAGGTTCAGGAATGTATAAGTCAACGGTTGTTGGGATAGGTCACCAATAGGTGGCGGTGCGCCAGTGAGTGGGGCGTGGACTTCCAAGTCGCGGTGAGTCGGCCATGGGCTTACGGCGCGTGACCCGGTACATTGACAAACAGCGCAGACGGTTTTTAAATCTGCGGAGGCGAGTACCGGGAAGTGTTTCTTCCAGCGATGCCGCCTCGACGGCCGCACGCCGCTCCTGCACAGTGGCGTGCCACGGCGAGTCCGCCGCTTCCACCACAAGCGCCTTCCGCACGGCTTTCCGCGGGCGAAGGCGTACAGACCCCGACGGACCCGTAGATCCCCTATATCCAGAGGAAATCGGAAGGTGTCGAGCAATGCGTGAATCACTGGGAGCCGGCGCGCGTCTGGGAGGTGCCGGGCGGGGACCCGGCGGTGAAACCATCAAGGCGGCCGTCTTCGACCTGGACGGCACGCTCGCCGACACCGGTCCGGCCATCAGCCGCCTCCTGGTCAAAGTGGCCGCGGAACACGGCCGCACGGTGACGCCCCGGCAGGCCGCCGCCGCCATGAAGAGACCACCCGGAACGGTCTTCGGCCACCTCTTGGGAATACCCGAGGACCACGCCACCGTTGTCGCCGCCATCGGACGCTACCGGGAACTCTTTTCCACCGAAGTGCTGCGGGAAGGGCCGCAGTTGCTTTTCCCCGGAGTGTCGGCCGGGCTCTCCGCGTTGCGCGCCCACGGCATCGAACTGGCGGTGGCCACCTCCAAGCCGTGCCGGGGCGCCGAAGCGCTGCTCGACGTCATGGGCATCCGCGACCTGCTCGGTCCCGTCATTTGCCACGACATGGTCCGGCGCGGCAAACCCCACCCGGAAATGGTGCTGCGCGCGGCGGCCGAACTGGGTGTCTCCCCTTGGGAGAGTGCCTACGTGGGCGACACGGTCGAGGACATGCGGATGGCCGTCACCGCCCGTATGGAACCGGTCGCCGTCACCTATGGGGTGGGCCGCTTCGGCGAGTTGGCCGCGGTCGCCGGGACCCGGATGTGTTCCTCGTTCAAGGACGTGGTGTCCACCATCGCCGCCGCCCGGCCGCGCCCAATGGCCTGCGTCGGCGTGCACTCCCGGAGGCGCTGAGGCGACCACACCGTTCCCGTGGTGGTCCCGATTCGTTCCCGGTCCCTTTCCCTTGTGGTCGCGGTCCCTTTCCCCGATGGTTGTGGCCCGTTTCCTTCCTGCCCTGGCACTGTTCGCGGAGATCCGTCGGTTTCCGTTCGGCAACGGCCCGCACCGCCACGCATGTCGTCACACCGCTTCGTCCCGCCCCCGCGTGTGATGCCACCCGGCCACCACCTCGTACGCGAACCGGGCCGTCGCCGCGCGCAGCATGGCGTGCGACCGATAGAAGACCTCCGCGGCGCGGGCGCCCGGCCGCCTCTCGGGGAGGAGCGGCGCGGGCAGGACCGGGTCGGCGTACGGAAACCGCCACCAGACGTCCGCAGTCGGCAGTCATCGCGGTAGGCCGTCTCAGGCGGCGCGGTGCGGCGGCCGGGCCGGCGGTGCGGTACTGGCTCCCAGGAGCCGACGAAGGCCCGGTACCGGGCGGCGACGGCCTCTAGGTCCCACCAGCGCGCGACCGCCTCGGCGGTCGGCAGGAAACCGGTGTGCTCGCCGGTGAAAAGGCGACGTACCTGGTGGGGTCCGGCCGGTCCAGCGTGTGCCGGGTCTCGTTGTGGAGGTGCGCCGGGGCGATCCACACGCCGGGCGCGGCGGTGCCGAAGCCCAGCGGGGCCGACTGGGTGCGGAGGAGGTGGCGCCTGTGGCGCTCCTCCTCGGGGAACGAGAAGACGGTTGGCAGCCACCGGTCGGCGGAACGGGCGGCCGGCCGGCCGTGGAGGCGCCGGGCACCGTCGTCCGGGAGGCGGCGTGCCGCGTCGGGGAGCGCGTAACCGGCCGCGCCACCGTGCGTACGGGCCGGTACGAGCAGCCCGCGGCGCTTGAGACGGGAGACCGCCGACGATACTGCCGACCAGTACCGGGCTCTCCTGGGCACCGGTACCGGCCGGTTCGCCGCGCCTGTGGGGGCCGGGGAAGGTGACGATGAGGGAGCGCGGGGCGGGCCTCGGTGAGTGGTCGGTCACCGTGACCGGCCTCCGAGTCGCCGGACATCGGAACGACTGCCGGGAACCTGTCGGAGCCTGTGCCGGTCCCGGCCGCTCCCGGTCGGGCCGCCCGGTCGCGGGCGACGACGTGGGACGGCGGCCCGGCCCGGGCCGTCGGCGAGCGTATGCGGCGGCACCCGGCTCGGGACCGTGCGCTCCGTGTGCCATCGGGGCGCACGGCCGCGCCGCCGGGCCCCGGGTCACAGGCTCGGGTAGTCCGTGTACCCCCGGTGGTCCCCGCCGTAGAAGGTCGCGCGCTGGGCCTCGTTGTACGGGCCGTCGGCCTGGATGCGCTCCGGCAGGTCGGGGTTGGCCAGCCACAGGGAGCCCAGGCTGATCACGTCGGCGAGCCCGTCCTCCAGGGCGGCGGTGGCGTCCTCGACGGTCGCGGTGCCCTGGGCCGTCGGATGCGGGTTGAGGATCAGCCTCCCGGGCCACTCGGCGCGCACCAGACGGGTCAGGTCCCGGGTGCCCATCTCCAGGACGTGCACGTACGCCAAGGGCTGCCCGGCCAGGGCGCGCAGCAGCGCGGTGTACAACTCGGGGCTGTCGCTCTCGGTCACGCCGTTCATCGCGATGCCCGGCGAGACCCGCAGGCCGACCCGCTCCGGGCCGATGGTGTCACTCACGGCCCGGACGACCTCGACGGCGAAACGGATGCGGCCGGCCACGGATCCGCCGTAGGCGTCGGTGCGCTGGTTGCTGCCATCCGCCATGAACTGCTGGATCAGGTAGCCGTTGGCACCGTGCAGTTCCACGCCGTCGAACCCGGCCGCGACGGCGTTGCGGGCGGCGGTGGCGAAGTCCTCGATGGTGCGGCTGATGTCGTCCAGCGTCATGGCGCGCGGCGTGGGGTGGTCCAGCATCCCGTCCGGGGTGTAGAGCTGCTCGCCGGAGGCGAGGGCCGAGGGGGCCTCCGGCAGTGCACCGTCCGGGTACAGGGAGGGGTGGCCGACGCGTCCGGTGTGCATCAGCTGGGCGAAGATCCGTCCGCCCTTCCCGTGCACCGCGTCGGTCACCCGCCGCCAGGCCGCGACCTGTTCGGCGGAGTGCAGCCCGGGCGTCTGGATGTAGCCCTGGCCTATGACGCTGGGCTGGACGCCTTCGGTGATGATCAGGCCCGCGCCGGCGCGCTGGGCGTAGTACTCGGCCGTCAGCTCGGTGACCAGCCCGCCGTAGGCGCGGCTGCGCGTCATCGGGGCCATGGCGAGACGGTTGGGCAGGTCCAGCTTGCCGACCGTGACGGTTTCGAACAGCTTCATGTCCGGCCTCCGGGGAGTTCGTGTGGGTGGCGCCGGCTCGGTGCCGGGGCTGGTCCTGAACGTACGGAGGGGGCTACTGGGGGCGCATCCGTGGACTTACGGGAGGAGGGGGCGATGGGGACGGGGGGTGTACGGGGGCGGGGTGGCGTACGGACGGAGGACGGTGACGTACGGGGACGGAGCGGCGGTTCACGTACGGAGGGACGGTGGCGTTCGGACAGGGGCGGGCCGGGCAGCGCGCGGAAACTGCCAACACTCGGCAACTCGGGGGCTCCCCGGCACCTCGGGCCTCCCAGAGCCCCCGCCCTACAGCCCGGGCACCTCCGCCAGTTCGCGGCGCGAGCGGACGCCCAGCTTCGGGTACGCCTTGTACAGGTGGTACTCCACGGTGCGGGTGCTCAGGAAGAGCTGGGAGGCGATGTCCCGGTTGGCCACCCCGGCCGCCGCCAGCCGGGCGATC
This sequence comes from Streptomyces sp. NPDC003077, assembly GCF_040611095.1. Taxonomy (NCBI): domain Bacteria; kingdom Bacillati; phylum Actinomycetota; class Actinomycetes; order Kitasatosporales; family Streptomycetaceae; genus Streptomyces; species Streptomyces sp. NPDC003077. Next base: position 33,083 of record NZ_JBEXNM010000056.1, read on the forward strand.
TGGAGCTCCTGGGCGGTGAGCCGGTCCACGGCGTCGGCCGCGCGGCCCCCGGTGACCTGTTCGCCGGTGGCGCGGAGTTCGGTACGGGCCCGCTCCGCCCAAGGGGCTGCCCCGAGTCGTTCGAACGCCTCCAGGGCGGATTTCAGCAGCGGCCGGGCGTCCGTACGCCGCCGCTGCCGACGCAGCCACGCGCCGTGGACGAGTGCGCTGCGGGCCCGCTCGAACGGGCGGCCCTCGTGCTGCCGCACCGCCTCGGCCAGCGGTTCCTCGGCACCCTCGGCGAGCCCGCGCCCGCGCAGGGCCACCGCGCGGGCCCACGGGTGGCCGGCCGCCCGCGCCCAGGACGTGAGGCGGGCCAGCGGCTCGTCGGCGGGCAGCCCGGCCCGTACGGCGGCCTCGACCAGGTCCGCCCCCAGGAGCGCGGCGACCGCCGGGTAGCCGAGCGGCCCTTCGGCGGCCCGGTGGAGTTCGCGCACGGCGTCCTCGTACCGGCCCTGGCCGAGCGCCAGCAGCCCCAGCGCGCAGGCGGCCTCGGCCGGGCGGGCCCCGGCTGCCAGCTCACGGCAGCGCGGCTCGTCGCCCTCGATGGCGGCCAGGCGGGCGCGGACGCCGGCGAGCGGGGCGACGAGGTGGTCCAGGCCGGTGCTGCGGGCCAGGTCCAGTGCCTCGTCCGCGGTGCGCGCGGCGTCCCGGTGCAGCCCGGCGGCCGATTCGGCGCGGGCGAGCTGGTGCAGCACCTTGGGGAGGGCGACGATCACGCCGTCCGCCCGGCACAGCGCGATCTCGGCGCGGGCGAGGTCGAGCGCCGCCTCGTCGTTCCCCGTCAGCAACGCGGCCTCCAGGGCGGCCAGCCGGGGGTGGGGCTCGGGCGACGGCCGGTCCCGCTGCTCGGCGACGAGGGCGGCGAGCGGCCCGAACGCCTCCCCGTACCGGCCCTCGACCAGCCGTACCAGCGCCCGCGGCACGTTGACCGCCGCGGGCCCGCCCCGCGCCTCCAGCACGTCGTGCAGCTCGCCGGCCCGGCGCAGGGCGGCGAGGTCCCCGCCGGCCCACGCCCCGGCCGCGGCGTAGTTCAGCAGCAGGGAACGGCGGGACGGCGCGGCGGACGGCACGTGGTCCAGCAGGAGGCGTCCGGCGCCCGGCAGCGTGCCGGGCCGCAACTCGGTCTCCGCCTGCGCCCGGACGAAGGCCACCTCCGCCAGGGCCTCGGGGGCGTCGAGCCGTTGGGCGGCGCGTTCGGTGAGGTCCAGCGCGTGGTCGGCGCGGCCGGCGCGCAGCGCGGCCCGGGCGCCCGCGGTCAGCCGGTCGCCCTGCCGCACCGGGTCCGGGCTGAGCCGCGCCGACTGCTCGTAGGCGGTGGCGGACGCCTCGTACGCGGCGCGCCGCCAGGCGTCGGCTGCCACCGCCGCCAGCTCGTCCGCAGTCCCCTCGTCGGGGCCGGACGCCACGACGGTGCGGTGACGGGCCCGTACGTACGGGTCCTCGGCCGCCTCTGCCAGCGCGGCGTGCACCGCCAGCCGGCGTGCCAATGGGGCGGCCTGGTAGGCGGCCGATCGGGCCAGCGGGTGGCGGAAACGTACCGTGTCCCCGAGCACCGTGACCAGATCCGCCGCCTCGGCCGGAGCCAGGTCGCCGACCGTGCCGCCCAGCGCCTCGGCCGCGCGGGCGACGGCGGGCAGCGCGCCGGCCGCGGCGGCTGCCACCGTCAGCACCACACGGGTGCGTTCCGGCAGCGCGGCGATCCGGTGCCGGTACTCGGCCGTCACCCGCTCGCCCACCGGGAGCGGTGTGAACGGGGTGGGGCCGGGGCGCAGTTCCCGTAGGGCACACGGGTTGCCTTCGGCGGCCTCCAGGATGGCGTCCCGATCGGCCGGTGTCAGGTCGTGCCCCCGCTCGGCCAGTACCCGCCGTTGCGCGGCGCCGTCCAGCGGACCCAGCGGCAACTCGGGCAGGCCGCGGGCGGCGAACCCGTCCCGCGCGGCGAACACCATGACCACCGGGTCGGCACCGAGCCGGCGGGCCGCGAACAGCAGCGCGTCCCCGGAGGCGCGGTCCAGCCAGTGCGCGTCGTCGATCAGGCACAGCAACGGCCCCGCGCCCGCGAGCAGGTTGAGGACGGCCAGCCCGATCAGGAACCGGTCCGGGGACGGCGCCGCCCGCGGAGCGGCCCCGGCCCGCCCGAGCGCGAGGTCCAGCGCCCGCGCCTGCGCCCCGGGCAGCGGCGGGGAATCCGGGAGCGCCCGCGTCAGCAGGTCCACCGCGGCGTACGGCATGTCCTGCTCGGCCTCGGCGCCACCGGCCCGGACCACCCGCAGGGGCTCGGGCCCGGACGCGGCGAACTCCGCCGCCCGGTCCAGCAGCGCGGACTTGCCGATGCCGGCCGCGCCCCGCAGGACCAGCACGCTCCCGCGCCCCGCCCGGCCCTCGTCCACCAGGCGGGCGAGCTGGTCCAGTTCCGTGTCCCTGCCATGAATCATGGGGTGACGGTAACCGAAGGGGTGTGCGGGCCGGGTGGGGGTGCGGGACGGGAGGAGGTGCAGGCGTGATCCGGCTCGTTGCCGATCCGGCCTGCTCGTTTCCCCACTCGGTGCCGCTCGGCCCCGTTTACTTTGTCTCGGTCGTGTGCTCCGTCTCGTTCGTGCGCAGCCGGAAGCGCTGGAGCTTGCCGGTCGGGGTCCGCGGGAGGGCGTCGTGGAAGACGATCTCGCGCGGGCACTTGTACGGGGCGATGCGCGCCTTGGTGAACGCGCGCAGCGCGGCGGCGGTGCCGGGGCCGGGTGGTGCGCTCTGGTGCAGCACCACATGAGCGACCACCACCTGACCGCGTTCGGGGTCCGCCCGGCCGACCACCGCGACCTCGGCCACGTCGGGGTGGTGGACGAGCGCGTCCTCGACCTCCGGGCCCGCGATGTTGTAGCCGGCCGAGACGATCATGTCGTCCGCGCGGGCGACGAACCGGAAGTAGCCCTCGGCGTCGCGCACATAAGTGTCGCCGGTGACGTTCCAGCCATCGCGGACGTACTCCGTCTGCCGGGGATCGGCCAGGTAGCGGCAGCCGGTGGGACCGCGCACCGCGAGCAGCCCCGGCTCGCCGTCCGGCACCGGACGCCCGGCGCCGTCGATCACCCGCGCCTCGTACCCCGGCACGGGCAGCCCGGTGGTACCCGGGCGGATCGCGTCGTCCGCCGCGGAGATGAAGATGTGCAGCAGTTCCGTGGCGCCGATGCCGTTGATGATTCGTAACCCGGTGGCCTCGTGCCAGGACTGCCACGTGGCAGCCGGCAGGTTCTCCCCGGCCGACACGCAGCGCCGTAACGAGGACAGGTCGTGCGCGCCGAGCGCCGGCAGCATCGCGCGGTAGGCGGTCGGGGCGGTGAACAGCACCGATATGCGGTGGCGCGGGATGTCCTCCAGGAGACGGGCGGGGCCGCCCCAGTCGGCGAGGTAGGCCGCCGCCCCGGCGCGCAGCGGGAAGACGACGAGCCCGCCGAGACCGAAGGTGAAGCCGAGCGGCGGGCTGCCCGCGAACACGTCGTCCGGGCGCGGACGCAGCACCCGGGCGGAGAAGGTGTCGGCGATGGCCAGAACGTCGCGGTGGAAGTGCATGCAGCCCTTGGGGCGGCCGGTGGTGCCCGAGGTGAAGGCGATCAGCGCCACGTCGTCGGCGGAGGTGGCCACGGCCGGGTACGGGTCCGGGTGGCGTGCGGCCGGCCACTGGAGGTCGTCGGGGGTGTCGCCGCCGTACGGCGTGATCCGCAGTCCCGGCACGTCCGCCCGCGTCAGGTCGTCGGTGAAGCGGTGGTCGCACAGTGCGTGGCGGACGCGGGCCAGGGAGCAGATGGTGGCCAGTTCGCCGGGGCGGTGCGAGGCCAGGACGGTGACCGCGATCGCGCCCGCCTTCATCACCGCGAGCCAGGCGGCGGCGAGGTACGGGGTGGTGGGGCCGCGCAGCAGCACCCGTTGGCCGGGCAGCACGCCGAGGTCGCGGGTGAGCGCGTGCGCGATCCGGTCCACTCGTTCGCGCAGGGTGCCGTACGACCACACGGCACCGGAGGCGTCGAACAGCGCGGGCCGGTCCGGGCCCAGCCGCTCGACGGTGCGGTCCAGCAGTTCGGCTCCGCAGTTGAGCCGGGCCGGGTAGCCGAGGTCGGTCAGGCGCGGCCACTGGTCCGGGGGCGGCAGGTGATCGCGGGCGAAGGTGTCGGTGTGCGCCGAAGGCCGGAGTTCCATGAGGGCCCCCTTGCGCCGGGGGAGCCGCGGCGTGCGGCCGGAAGAGGGTGGTGGAGCGGCCCGAGGAGGGCGGGGGACTGCCGTACGGCCTTTCGCCAGCGTAACGTGACCGTGATGGCAGTCAACACAGCGCAACGAAACTGCCAAGTGCCTTGGCGGACCGTCGCTTTGACGTCCACCGACCGCTTCCGTGCGGCACCGCACGCTGACGGGGACCGCACCGCCACTCGCCGATCGGATTCGGACACAGCGACGAACCGAAGGAGCCACCCGTGACCGCCTTCGCTCTGGCAGCACAGGAGCGGGAGTGGTGCGCGCGGGTGCGTGCGCTGGCGGTCGAGAGGCTGGTGCCGCTGGCGGAGCGCGGCGCGCCGGGACGGGTCAACCGCCCCCTGGTGGCGGCCCTGGGCGAACTGGGACTGCTGGCCAGGGTGTTCCCGGAGGGCGGGCCGGTGCGGGTGCTGGACCTCTGCCTGTTGCGAGAGACGCTGGCCCAGGTGTCCACCGACGCCGAGACCGCGCTCGCCCTCCAGGGCCTGGGCGCGTGCCCGGTGTTCTGGTCCGGGAGCGCGGCGCAGCGCGCGCGGTGGATGCCGGAGGTGGTGGCCGGGCGGGCGGTCGCGGCCTTCGCGCTCAGCGAGCCGGACGCCGGGTCGGACGCCGCCGCGCTCTCCCTGGCCGCCGAGCCGGACGGCCGTGCCCCGGACGGGAGTCCCCGGTGGCGGCTGACGGGGGAGAAGTGCTGGATCTCCAACGCGCCCGGGGCCGACTTCGCGACCGTCTTCGCCCGCACGGGCGGCGCTCCCGGTTCTCGCGGCGTCACCGCCTTCCTCGTCCCCGCGGACCGGCCGGGGCTGACCGGCGCGCCGCTGGAGATGATCGGCCCGCACCCGGTCGGCACCCTGGTCTTCGACGGGGTGCCGGTCACCCGGGACGACGTCCTGGGGGAGGTGGACCGCGGCTTCGGGCTCGCGATGCGCACCCTGAACCTCTTCCGGCCGAGCGTGGGCGCGTTCGCGGTGGGCATGGCGCAGGCGGCACTGGACGCCGCGCTGGCGCACGCCGCCTCCCGCACCGCGTTCGGGGGGCCGCTCAAGGACCTGCAGAGCGTGTCCCACCAACTCGCCGAGATGGCCACCCGTACCGAGGCCGCCCGTCTGCTCGTCTACGCGGCGGCCACGGCGTACGACACGGGAGCGGCGGACGCCGTCCGGCGCGCCGCCATGGCCAAGCTGTTCGCGACCGAGGCGGCGCAGTACGTCGTGGACGCGGCCGTCCAGATCCACGGCGCCCGAGCGCTGCGCCGGGGGCACCTGCTGGAGCACCTGTACCGGGAGGTGCGCGCCCCGCGCATCTACGAAGGTGCGACGGAGGTCCAGCGCACGATTATCGCCAAGGAGCTGTATCGGGAGGCGTGACGGCGGGGGCGGGCGGTTCCTGCCATCCCGTGCGTGCGGACGTCCCACACCTGCCACTTCCGAGTGCGCGGGCCGGTGTGCCGGGAGACGTGACGGTGAGGGGTGCGAGCGCATCCCGCCACTCCGCCACGTGCGGACGCCCCACACCTGCCGCTTCGGAGCACGCGGACCGCTGCGTACGGGCTGATGACCACAACAGTCGCTTTCCGACCACAGTAAAGTCACTTTAAGTCACCTACATTGGCGCAAGGTGACGTTAGTGGGCTCGAACGGGGCACTTTATGGAGTGCGGGGCGGCCGATCACCACGGAGCGGACAACCCCGGCGCGGAACGGCCCGTGCGCGCCCCGGAGCAACGGGCGGGGCCGACCGCACCGCCGCCGGAACACCCCCGCCGGTCACCGTCCCGGTGCCGCGACCGACCACCGCGGCACCGCCTTCTGCGTGCCCGCGGAGGCGCCGCGCACCGGGCCCGCGCCGCCGTACCGGCCGCCCGACCACCGCACTCGACCCGGGGAGTCGCATGTATGAACGACCGTCGCGCAGACAACGAGTCCCTGAGGGCGCTGCTGGCCGCCGCCGACTGGACGTACGAGGCGCTCGCCCGCGCCGTCAACACCCTCGGCGCGGAGAACGGCCTGCGCCTGCACTACGACCGCACCTCGGTCGCCCACTGGCTGGCCGGTTCCGTGCCCCGGCCGCAGGCCAGGGACGTGCTCGCCGAGGCGCTCACCCGCCGGTTGGGCCGCCCGGTGACACTCGCCGATCTCGGCATGGCGGACCGGGCGGCGCACCCGCCCGGCACCGGCCCGCCGGATCCGGCCGCCGGGCGGGAACCGCACGCGCTGGCCCGGCTGCTGACCCTGTGCGAGATGGACGCCGATCCCGCGCGGCGGACCGCGGTCCAGCAGGCCGTCTACACCGCCGAAGGACTGGACGTCGCCCCGTGGCGCCCGGACCGCGGTGCCCCAGCCACCGGTGCGACCGGAGCCGGGGCACGGGAGGCCGCGGAGCTCCGCACGGCCGTGGCGTTCTTCGACCGGGCCGGCGACCTCGGCGGGCGCTATGCCCGTACCGCCCTGATCGCCTACCTGCACGACGACGTCGTCCCCCGCTTGCACGCCGCCCTCGGGAGCGGCGGCATACCCCCGGTGCTGTTGACGGAGAGCGCCCGGCTCACGTGCGTGCTGGCCCGCATGTACGTGGACGACGCCAAGAACGGCGCGGCGCAGCACTACCACCGCGTGGCCCTCCAACTGGCCGCCGAGGCCGGTGACCGTGCGGCGTACGCCGTCGTGCTGCGCGGCATGGGGGCGCACGCCCTGGATCTCGGACACAGCCGGGCGGCGCTGCGGCTGTGCGAGGCGGCGGCGCGGACCGTGCCGGTCGGCGGGCCCGACCGCGTCCGGGCGTACCTGTTGTCGGGGGTGGCGCTCGCGCGTGCGGCGGAGGGGCGTTCCCGGCACGCCACCGAAGCGCTGGACGACGCCGAGCGGTACTGCCTGCGGGCCTGCGCCGCCGCACCGGAGGAGCGGGACCCCCTGTGTGATTACTCCTGGGCCTCCTTCCTGCGCGCCAAGGGGCGGACGCTGGCTCTGCTGGGGGACCGGCCCACGGCGATCGCCGCGCTGCGGCTGTCCCTGGACCACCGTCCGGCCTCCGCGCACCGTTCCCGCGCGCACACCCACGCGGAGCTGGCCAGGCTGCTGCTGCGTGGCGGCCTGGTGGACGAGGCCGGGGCCGGCTGGCACGGCTTCCTCGACGAGTACGCGCACCTGCGGTCCGGCCGGGCCGACCACGCTTTGGCCGAGTTGCGCCGGACGCTGCGCGTCCACTCGGGGCGGCCCGCCATGCGCGCGCTGCTCCGCCGCGCGGCCGAGGCCGCACGGCACGCCTCGGGGTGAGTGGCAGGAAAGGGCGGGTCCGGCCAGGGCCTGGCACATAAAGGCCGGGCAGTTTCGGCGGTGTGGCAGTTTCACGGGCGTGGCGGTTTCAGGGGCGTGGCGGTTTCGGGCCGGGCAGGTACGGGGCTGTGGCAGTTTCGGGCCGGCCCGTCGAGTCGGGGTGTGGCGGCTCGGGGTGAACTTCTTTCTCCCGACGTGGCATTCGGCTGCCGAAGGTTGCCCGGGCGGATGCCTTCCGTGGTCCGTTCCGGCCCGTACAACACGTTCAACATGTCGGGCCCCGAGCGACGGAGTGCACGGCCGCTCGCGGGCGCATGCATCAAGTGACACCCGTTCCGGTCCGGAAACGTTCGTTCCCGGCGCACGGCGAGGCCCGATCCGGGCCGGAGGGCGCAAGCCGATTTCCCACGACGCCAGGAGGGCGACTCATGTCAGATGACCGCCGCACCAATATCAGCAATTTTCTCAATAAAGTCGTCGAGGCCAGTGAGGACTTTCTCGACGGAGTTCTGGCCAAGGCCGGGGATGTCGAAAGCGATATCCGCGACACCATCACCAAGCCGTTCGACAACAAGGAGGGCCGCGCCGGCGGATCCGGAGGCCGGCGCGCCGCCCGGCAGGGAGGTGGCGCGGACCGGGCCGCCGGGGAAGGCGCCGGCGATCACGACCCGGAACAGGGCAAGCAGCAGGGGCAGGACCAGCAGCAGGGTCAGGCGGCGGAGCAGGGCCAGGCCCAGGGGCAGGAGCAGGGCCAGGGATCAGGCCAGGGCAACGGGAAGGATTCCGGCATCGACCAGTTGCGGAAGGACCTCGCCGCGCTGGCCGAGCGCCTGCAGCAGTTCAGCGCACCCGGCGGGCAGTGAGCGGGCCGGTCCGGCGCGCCCATGTTCGCGTCCGCCAGACCGGTTCCCGCGGCTGTGCGGTTCCTCCGGCACGGCCCCCCGTTTGCCCGCTCGCGCCCCCGACGACGCCGGGTTCCCGTCCCTCTTCCCGGGCGCCGATGTCGGACCTCCGCGTCATCGGTCCCGACGCCGGCCCGCGGCCGGTCCCGACGCCGGCGCACCCTGACGCGAAGACAACCCGGTACGAGGCGTGCACGCGAGGTGGCCTTCAATGCCGGACACGGGGCCGATCCCGGCACTTGGTGCGAGGTGAAGCTCGGCGCCTGGTGCCGCGCGATTCCCGGAACCCGGTGCGAGGTGAGTACCGGCGTCCGACGCGAGGGGAATGGGCGCGTTCCGTCGGCTGCTGCATGTCGCATGTCACATGTCACATGTCGCATGGCACATGGTTTGTGTGACATGGCACACTCCGACGCGCTGACGCACTATCGCATTCCGCTGGTTCGTCGAACGTCACCGGCTCGTTGAGCACCGTCGATTCGTCGTGCCGCGAGGGTTCGACGCACTGCGCCGGCCGGCCTCGCCGCATTCCCCGTTTCCTGTTCCCCGCTCTCCGTTTCCCGTTCCCCGCTCCCCGTTTTTCCGTTCTCCGCTCCCCAGCCTCACCGATTCGCCGCGTTCCGCGTACCCGTTGTGTTCTGCCGTTTGGTCGTCGTGTTTTCGCCGAGGGGAAGTGCCCATGGGCAGCGGACGCGCTCGTATGGTCGGACGTGTGCTGGCAGGGCTGGCCGGCCGGGAGGCGTCCGTCGTCCTGCGCCCGCGCGGTGCGGCCGACGGTGACCGGCGGGAAGGCGCGGTGCGCCGTGCGCGCAGTGTGCGGGAGGCGCTGGAGAGCCTCGGGCCGTTCTACATCAAGGTCGGGCAGATGCTGGCCACCCGCCCCGACATCGTCCCGCAGACCATGATCGACGAGTTCGAGAAGCTGCAGGACAAGGTGAGCGAATTGCCGTTCCGGGCCTTGGAGCCCGTGTTGGCGGACGAGTTGGGGCCCGGCTGGCGGCGGGGTTTCCGGGAGATCGACACCGACCGGCCGTTGGGCACCGCTTCCTTGTCCCAGGTCTACCGCGGCGTGCTGTCGGACGGGCAGCCCGTCGCGGTCAAGATCCAACGGCCGGGTGTGCGCGCGGTGATGGAGGAGGACATGGCGCTGCTGCGCAAGCTCTCCCGCTTCGCCGCGCGCCGGGCGCCCCGTTTCAACGAGGTGGTGGACATCGAGGCGATGCTCGGCGTCGTCTTCGATGCGATGCTGCCCGAGCTGGACTTCGTCCTGGAGGCCCGCAACATGGAGCGGGCGCGGAAGGTCGCCGACGGCTTCAAGCACATCGCCGTCCCGGAGGTGCTGACCGCCCGGCCGCGCGTCCTGGTGCAGTCCCTGGCGCCGGGGCGACCGATCCGGGAGGCCGACCCCACCGCGTTCGACGTCGAGGAGCGCAAGGCGATCGGCCGTGACCTGCTCGCCTTCATGTACCGCGGATACTTCCTGGAACGCACCTTTCACGCCGATCCGCATCCGGGGAACGTCTTCGTCTCGCCCGGCGAGAAGGCGACGCTCATCGACTGGGGGATGGTCGGCCGGATCGACCGTCCCATGAGCGGCAGCATCCTGCTGACGCTGCTCAACCTGGCGATGAACGACGGCGCCGGCACCGCGCGGGCCTGGATCGACATGGGCGGGGTGACCTCGCGGGCACGGGTGTCGGCCTTCGCCGAGGACATGGCCGGGCTCGTCCCCCGGGTCGCCACCGCCTCGCTGGAGGACCTGAATTTCGGTGTCACCCTGACCGCCGTATTGCAGTACTCCACCCGGCGCGGCATCCGGACCAGTCCGATGGTGTCCATGCTGGGTAAATCCTTCGCCAATATCGAGGGATCGATCCGGAATCTGTGCCCGGAACTGTCGCTCACCGAAGTGTTCTCCGAGGAGCTTTCGCACATCGTGCTGGAACTCTTGCGGGAAGCGTTCTCCTCGGAACAGGTCATGCGTACGGCGCTGGAGGTCGTCGCCGGCGGTACCACCGCGGCACAGCAGCTCCGCGGAGCTGCCCGCGACCTGGTCAACCGGGATTTCGCCGTTCAAGTGGCGGTGCAGGAAACCGGCCGGGGTGGCCTCGGGGGCATCCGGCTCGGAGCCAGGGAAGTGCTGTTCGCGCTGGCCGGAGCGGCGTGGTGGCAGCGCCGGACCCGCCGGGCGTGAGGCTCCGGAGGGCGGTGTCCAGAAGCCGTCCACCGTTTTCGCGCGGAATTCCGCGGCGTTCAACGCATTCAACACACCGGGCTTCACCGCCCCTTCCGAACCGTCCGGACGAGTCGCTTCACTGAAATCACCGCTCCTCACGCGAACCACCGCGGCGAACCACCGCCGGGGACCGGCGCGATCTCCTTTGCCGAGGAAAGTCACAGGTACATGAACCTCACTCCTCCCCTTCCCGACATCTCCCATCCGGACCGGCTGCGGGACTTCGACGGGCCCGAACTCGCGCGGCTGGCCGAGCGCATCCGCGCGTTCCTCGTCGATACGGTCACCGCTTCGGGCGGGCACCTCGGCCCGAACCTCGGAGTGGTGGAGCTGACTATCGCCCTGCACCGGGTCTTCGACTCGCCGCGGGACACCCTGTTGTTCGACATCGGGCACCAGGCGTACGTGCACAAGGTGCTGACCGGTCGCGCGAAGTCCTTCGAGGGCCTGCGCCGGGGCGGTGGGCTCTCGGGCTACCCCAGCCGCACCGAGTCCGACCACGACCACATCGAGAACTCGCATGCCTCCACCGCCCTGTCCTACGCCGACGGGATCGCCAAGGCGCGGGCGCTGCGCGGCGAGGCGGACCGCCGGGTGGTCGCCGTCGTGGGCGACGGCGGACTTACCGGCGGCGCGGCGTTCGAGGCGCTCAACAACATCGGCGGCGCCCCGGACCGCCCGGTCGTGGTCGTCCTGAACGACAACGGCCGTTCCTATGCCCCCACCGTCGGCGCCCTGGCCGACCACCTGCGCGGGCTGCGGCATGCCCACGGGGCCGCCGACGGTGGGACCAAGAACGCCACGGACGCCAAAACCGCCATCGGTGACACCGAAGCCGTCATCAACGGCACCGAAGCCGCCATCGACACCAAAACCGCCATCGGCGACACCGAAACGGCCAGCGACGACGCTAAGAACGCCACCGACGCCAAAACTGCCACCGACAGCACCGAAACCGCCACCGACGGCACCAGGAACGCCACCGGTATCAAGAACGCCACCGACACCAAAGACACCGAAACCGCCACCTCCTCGAAGGCCGCCACCCCTCCCCGCGCACAAGGCACGCCACCCCCACCCACCCAGGACCACGCCCCACCGCCCCCCTCCCCCCGCCCCCTCTTCGAAACCCTCGGCTTCCACTACCTCGGCCCCGTGGACGGCCACGACCTCCCGGCGATGGAAGCCGCGCTGCGCCGCGCCCGAGAAGTGGGCCGCCCCGTCCTCGTCCACGTCGTCACCGTCAAGGGCAAGGGCTACCCGCCCGCGGAGGCCGACGAGGAGGACCGCCTGCACACCGTCGGCGTGGTCGACCCGGCGACCGCGCGTTCCCGCAAGCCGGCCGCGCAGACCTGGACCGAGGTCTTCGGCGCGGAGCTGCGCGCGCTGGCCGCCGCGCGCGCGGACGTGGTGGCGGTCACCGCGGCGATGCCGGGTCCCACCGGCGTCGCCGAACTGGCCGCCGCGAGCCCGCACCGGGTCTTCGACGTGGGGATCGCCGAGCAGCACGCGGTGGCCTCCGCCGCCGGGCTGGCCATGGGCGGCTGCCACCCGGTCGTCGCGCTGTACGCCACCTTCCTCAACCGGGCCTACGACCAGGTGCTGATGGACGTGGCGCTGCACCGGCTGCCGGTCACCTTCGTGCTGGACCGCGCCGGGATCACCGGCCCGGACGGCCCCAGCCACCACGGCCTGTGGGACCTGTCCCTGCTCTCCACGGTCCCCGGGCTGCGCGTCGCCGTGCCGCGCGACGCGCCTTCGCTGCGGGCCCTGCTGCGCGAGGCGGTGGAGGACGAGAACGGGCCCACCGCCCTGCGCTTCCCCAAGGCCGCGGCGGGCACCCGGATCCCGGCCGCGCGGCGCGAGGGCGGGCTCGACGTGCTGACCCCGCCCGGAGGCCGCGAGGTGCTGCTGGTGTCCGTGGGGCCGTTGGCCGCCGGGTGCGTGTCCGCCGCCGCCGACCTGACCGCGCGCGGCATCGGGGCCACCGTCGTCGATCCGCGGTGGGTGTTCCCGGTGCCCGCGGCGCTCGTCCAACGGGCCGCCGCCCACCGGCTGGTGGTCACCGTGGAGGACAACTCGCGGGCCGGCGGCGTGGGCGCGGCCGTCAGCCAGGCATGCCGGGACGCCGGGATCCGCACGCCCGTGATCAACCTGGGCCTGCCGCGCGCCTTCCTCACGCACGGCACCCGCGAGGACCTGCTCCGGCACGCCGGGCTGGACGCGTCCGGCATCGTCCGCACCGTCCTGCGGTTCCGTGCCGGCCGCGTCCCGTCTCCCGTCCCGAGCCCCGTGAGGAGCGCGTCATGCCCGTAGACCTCGGTCTGCCCCGCGGCCCCGGCACCCCGTCGGGCCGCTCCGCCCCCGCGCCGGCCCGCCGCTCCAGCCGGCCGCTGCGGGTCGGCTCCGTCCCCGTCGGCGGCGGCGCACCCGTGTCGGTGCAGTCGATGACCACCACCGTCACCGCCGACGTCAACGCCACGCTCCGGCAGATCGCCGAACTCACCACGGCCGGTTGCCAGATCGTCCGGGTGGCCGTGCCGTCCCAGGACGACGCGGACGCGCTGCCCGCCATCGCCGCCAAGTCCCGCGTCCCCGTCGTCGCGGACGTCCACTTCCAGCCACGGTACGTATTTGCCGCCATCGACGCGGGCTGCGCGGCCGTCCGCGTCAACCCCGGCAACATCAAACGGTTCGACGACCAGGTGGGCGCCATCGCCCGTGCCGCCGAGAGCGCGGGGACGCCCATCCGGATCGGGGTCAACGCCGGGTCGCTGGACCGGCGGCTGCTCGCCAAACACGGCAGCGCCACGCCCGAGGCGCTGGTGGAGTCCGCGCTGTGGGAGTGCTCGCTCTTCGAGGAGCACGGCTTCCGAAAGCTGAAGATCTCCGTCAAGCACCACGATCCGCGCACGGTGATCGCCGCCTACCGGATGCTGGCCCGCGCCTGCGACTATCCCCTGCATCTGGGCGTCACCGAGGCCGGGCCGCCCCTCCAGGGCACCGTCAAGTCCGCGGTGGCGTTCGGGGTGCTGCTCGCCGAGGGGATCGGCGACACCATCCGGGTCTCGCTGTCCGCGCCCCCGGTGGAGGAAGTGAAGGCCGGTCGGCAGATCCTCCAGGCGCTCGGGCTGCGCCCCCGCCACCTGGAGGTCGTCTCCTGCCCGTCCTGCGGCCGGGCCCAGGTGGACGTCCACCGGCTCACCGAGCAGGTCACCGCCGCGTTCGAGGGCTTCCCGCACCCGCTGCGGGTGGCCGTGATGGGCTGCGTGGTCAACGGACCGGGCGAGGCGCGCGAGGCGGACCTCGGGGTGGCGGCCGGCAACGGGAAGGGCCAGATCTTCGTCCGGGGCGAGGTCGTCGCGACCGTCCCCGAGGCCCGCATCGTCCCGACCCTGGTGGCGGAGGCCCTGCGGCTGGGGGAGGAGTGGCGGACGGAGGGCGACGCGGGCACGGAGGGGGGCGCGGGCACGGAGGAGGACGCCCCCAAGGGCGGGGCCGCGAGCACAGAGGGAGACGCCCGCGTGGCGCGGAACCGGGCGGCGGCCTCATGACCGCCTCCACCGCCCGGAAGCCCGACCTGGACGGCGTACCGGACGCCGTGGACGCCGTCATCGGCCGTTTCCTGGACGCCAAGACGCACGCCGGTACCAACCCGCAACTGCCCCGCCTCGTCCACTTTCTGCGCGACTTCCTCACCGGCGGCGGGAAGCGGCTGCGCCCCGTCCTGTGCTGCTGCGGCTGGCGGGCCGCCGGCGGCGGCGACCTGGCGCCGGTGCTCTCCGCCGCGGCGTCGCTGGAGCTGTTCCACACCTTCGCCCTCATCCACGACGACGTGATGGACCGCAGCGACACCCGCCGCGGCCGGCCCACCGTGCACCGGGCCCTGGCGGCGCGGGCGGGCGGGCGGCAGCATCTGCCAGACGCCGAACGGTTCGGGGCCAACGGCGCCATCCTCCTCGGCGATCTCGCCATGGTCTGGTCCGACGAGCTCCTGCACAACGGCGGCCTGCCCCCCGAACGCCTCGCCGCCGCCCGCCCCGTTCTGGACGCGATGCGCAGCGAGGTCATGTACGGCCAGTACCTGGACCTGCTCACCAGCACCGATCTGGACAGCGGGCTGGATACCTCGCTGACCGTCATCCGCTACAAAACAGCCAAGTACACCGTCGAACGTCCCCTTCAGATCGGTGCCGCGCTGGCCGGTGGCGGCCCGTCCGTGCTGCGGGCGTGCAGCGCGTACGGACTGCCACTGGGCGAGGCGTTCCAGCTCCGGGACGACGTCCTGGGCGTCTTCGGCGACCCGGCGGTGACCGGAAAGTCGCGCCTGGACGACCTCCGGGAGGGCAAACGCACCACCCTGCTGGCGGTGGCGCTCGAACTGGCCGAACCCGTCCAGGGCCGCACCCTGCGGTCACTGGTGGGCCGCGCCGACCTGGACGAGGACGGCGCCGCCGTCGTCCGCGGCATCTTCCGCTCCACCGGGGCGCTGCACACCGTCGAGCGCATGATCGACGAGCGCCGCCGCCGGGCCCTGCACGCCCTGCGCCGCTCGCCCTTCCCGGCGGAACTGCGGGCCCGGCTCGACGACCTGGCCACCGCCGCGACCGCGAGGCACTCATGACCACCCCCGTCCCCGCCACCACCGGCCACCGGCGGGTCCTGCTCGCCGCGCCGCGCGGGTACTGCGCCGGCGTGGACCGCGCCGTGCTCACGGTGGAGAAGGCCCTGGAGCTCTACGGCCCCCCGGTCTACGTCCGCAAGCAGATCGTGCACAACGCCTACGTCGTCCGCGTCCTGGAGGCGAAGGGCGCGGTCTTCGTCGAGGAGACCGGCGAGGTGCCCGAGGGCGCCGTGGTGGTCTTCTCCGCGCACGGCGTCGCCCCCGAGGTGCACGACGAGGCCGCCGCACGCGGGCTTACCGCGATCGACGCGACCTGCCCGCTGGTCACCAAGGTGCACAAGGAGGCCCGCCGGTTCGCCGATGAGGGGTACGACATCCTGCTCATCGGCCACGCGGGTCACGAGGAGGTCATCGGCACGATGGGCGAGGCTCCGGGGCGGGTGCATCTGGTGGACGGCCCGGAGGCGGTGCGCGACGTCCGGGTCCGGGACGAGCACAAGGTGGTGTGGCTCTCGCAGACCACGCTGTCCGTGGACGAGACCATGGAGACCGTCGAACGGCTCGCCGCCCGCTTCCCCGCCCTGATCAGCCCGCCCAGCGACGACATCTGCTATGCCACCCAGAACCGCCAGCTGGCCGTCACCCGCATCGCCCCCGACGCGCAACTCGTCCTGGTCGTCGGCTCGTCGAACTCGTCCAACTCACTGCGGCTGGTGGAGGTCGCCCTGCACGCCGGGGCCGGTGCCGCGCACCTGATCGACGGGCCGGAGGAGATCGACGAGGGGTGGCTGCGCGGCGTCACGACGGTCGGCGTCACCAGCGGTGCGTCCGTCCCCGATGCCCTGGTGGACGGGGTGCTGGCACGGCTCGCCGAGCACGGCTTCGGGGACGTGGAGATCGTCCGCTCGGTGACCGAACGCCAGCGGTTCGCCCTCCCGCGCGGCCTTGACGGGCCGTGAGGGGGCCATCGAGCCGGCCACGAGTCGATACGGCCACGCACGGATACAGCCACGAGTCGATACGGCCATGCGCGGATACAGCCACGCACGGATACGGCCATACCGCGACGGCCATACGTCGATACGGCCATACCGCGACGGCCAAACACCGATACGGCCACACCGCGACGGCCATGCGCCGATGCGGCCACACCGGGACGGCCACGTCCCGAAACCGCCACGCCCCGAAACCGCCACGCCCCGAAACCGCCACGTCCCGATGCGGCCACACCGCAACAGCACGCCACCCGACACTCGCACTCCGGATCACCCCGAAGCACCCCGCCCAAGGAGGAGTGACCCATGACCGCGACCCCGTCAACGCCTCCGTCGACGGCCCCGCCCGCGTCGGCCGCCGCTCCCGGCCCCACCCCCGAGCCCCCGTCCCCGGTCCCCGACATGCTGCCGTTCTTCTGCCCGATCGACTCCGCCTGCCACCCCCAGGTGGACGAGGTGGAGCGGCGGTCGCTGGACTGGATCGACCACATCGGCATGTGCGCCACCCCGGCGGAACGCGCCTGGGCCGCGGGCAGCAACAGCGCCGACTTCTACGCCCGGTTCGCGCCGACCGCCGACCTGGACCGCCTGTGGCCCACGGCCGCCTGGGTCTACTGGGGGTTCTCCTTCGACGACGGCCGCTGCGACGAGGGCGAGCTGAGCCGCAGCCCGGCCGGCTTCGCCCCCATGGCCGCACGCGTCCAGCGGGCGCTGGAGATCCCCGGCGCCCTGCACGGTGACGACCGGTTCGCGGTGTCGCTGCACGACCTCGGCGAACGGTTCCGCGCCCTGGCCACCCCGGTCCAGGTGCAGCGCTTCGTCAACCGGCACCGGGCGTGGCTGTGGGGCGTGCAGTGGCAGATCGGCGACCGTGCCCGGGACGCCTTCCCGGACCTGGACGGCTACCTGACCATGCGGCTGCACTCGGCCGGGGGAGAGCCCACGTACGCGATGCTGGAGATCGCCAACGGCGGTGAGGTGCCCGCCCGGGAGATGGACAGTCCCGCCGTCTGCGCGCTGACCGAGATGGCGATCTGTGTCGACGCGCTGGACAACGACCGGCACTCCTACGCCAAGGAGGCCAGCCGCCGGCAGGCCGAGCAGAACCTCTTCTCCGTCCTGATGCGGCAGTACGGCCTCACGGCGGAGGAGGCGGTGCGGCGCGGGGTGGCGCTGCGGGACCGGGTGCTGTGCCAGTTCCTGCGGCTGCGCGAACGGATCCTGCCACATGGCAGCCAAGAACTGCGCCGCTACCTGCTGGACCTGGGCCACGGCATCCGCGGCAACACCGAGTGGGCCCTCCGGGCACCCCGCTACCTCAGCCTCAACGGCGCCACCGCAGGTCCGGGCGAGGTCCCCCCGCCGTCCCCGGTCCCCTGGGCGGACCGGCCGTCGGACAGCCGCGACCAGCCGCCGCCGGCCGCGCCGTCCGTGGCGTGGTGGTGGGACGACCTCACCTTGTGACCTCACCCCTGAGACCTCGCCTTGTGAGGCCGCCGCTCCTTGACGCGGCCCCGGACACCGCCCTCACGCCCCCTCGAACGCCACCACCCGCCCCTCCCGCAGTTCCACGTGCGAGCCGGTGAACCGCGAGCGCATCCGGCGGTCGTGCGTCACCACGACCACCGCGCCCTGATAGCCGGTCAGCGCCTCCTCCAGCTCCTCCACCAGGGCGGGGGAGAGGTGGTTGGTGGGCTCGTCCAGCAGCAGGAGGTCGACCGGGTCGCTCACCAGGCGGGCGAGCTCGATCCGGCGGCGCTGCCCGTAGGACAGGTCCCCGACGCGTTGGCGCAGGTCGGCGGGGCGGAACAGGCCGAGGGCGAGCAGGGTGTGCAGGTGCTCGTCCGGATCCCCCGACCGGTCGTGGACGAACGCCCGCGCCACGGTCCATCCGGGCGGCCACGGCGACTCCTCCTGCCGCAGATGGCCGACCCGGCCGGCCACCCGGACCGCGCCGCCCTCGGGGACCAGTTCGCCGGCCAGGACGCGGAGCAGGGTGGTCTTGCCCGCCCCGTTGGGACCGGTGATCAGCAGCCGCTCCGCGCGCCGCACGCGCAGCGCGTCCACCCCGAGCCGGTCGCCGACCCTGATGCCGGTCAACTCGGCCACCGTGCCCTCCTTCTGCTCGCCGGTGACGGCGATACGGGCCGCGAAGGACAGCGGGTCGCGCAGCGGTGCGACCGGGTGCTCGGTCAGCCGTGCCACGCGTTCCTTGGCGTTGCGGATCCGGCTCATCGCGCCGTGCCCGCGCCCGCGCGCACGGAACTGCCCGGCGCCGAACACCGCGAGCGGCAGCTTCTGCGGGATGCCGTCCAGACGCGAGGCGTTGGTGGTGACCAGCTTCCGGTTGCGCTCCAGTTCGGCGCGCCACTCCTCGTACTCCCGCAGCCGCCGCTGCCGTTCGGCGGCCTTGGCGGCGAGGTAGCCGTCGTAGCCGTTGCCGTAGCGGGAGACGGTGCCGGCGTCGACCTCCAGGATGGTGGTGGTCAGGCGGTCCAGGAACACCCGGTCGTGGGTCACCGCGACGACGGTGCCGCGGTGGGCCCGCAGGCGCTCCTCCAGCCAGCCCACGGCCCGGTCGTCCAGGTCGTTGGTGGGCTCGTCCAGCAGCAGGAGTTCGGGCGAGGCGGCCAGTGTCGCGGCCAGCGCCAGCCGCGACCGCTCGCCCCCGGACAGGGTGCCCAGCGTCCGGCCGCGGTCCAGCCCCGGAAGCCCCAGCCCGTGCAACGCGATGTCCACCCGCGCGTCGGCCTCGTAACCGTCGCGCGCCTGATAGCGGTCGACGAGCACGGCGTAACGCTCCAGGACGGCGGCCGTCTCGGGTGCCGTACCGGGCAGCGCGGCCAACTCGGCCTCGGCCCGGCGCATTCCGTCCTCCAACTCGCGCAGATCGGCCAGGGCCAGATCCACGGCGTCCTGGACGGTGGCGGCGGGCGGCAGTTCCAGCGTCTGCGCCAGGTAGCCGATGCCGCCCGGGGCAACTACGGTCAGTTCCCCGTTGTCGGGCCGTTCGCGCCCGGCGATGAGCTTGAGCAGCGTGGACTTGCCGGAGCCGTTGTCTCCGATGACGCCGACCTTCTCGCCCGGCTTGACGGTGAAGCCGACGCGGTCGAGTACGAGGCGCTCGTGGTAGCGCTTGGTGATGTCGTGCAGGGTGAGTTGGGCATGGCGCATACGGGGTCCTCCTGTTCGCGGCCGAGGATGGGGGACGGGTCCGCGCACGCGACGGCCTTCCGGCAGGCAACCGTTCTTCCGGAAAGGGAACCGCTCGACAGGCACGCCGAATCGGCCGATCACCTCGGCACAGCGGCGTGTTTCCTGCGCTTCAGAAGTGCGCGGACAGGCGCGGAGGCGGAGCCGGGCTCGACGCCACCGCATCCTTGACGATCACAGAGTTCCCATGCGGCGCAGCTTAGGTGGTCAGGAAGCGGCGGACAAGAGCAATATGCGTGCACGAGGTGATCGCAGTGCTTCAAAGCCGTAAGCCACCCGCAAGACCGCAAGGACCGGAGGACCGGAGGACCGGAAGAGCAGAGCATGACCAAGCCCCCGCCGGATCCGGACCGTTCCGGGGCGGGGGCTGGTGATCAGGAGATCGACACGACGTGAAGGCGGTTCCTGCCTCCGGTGGCCGGGGCGCTACTCGCAGGCCACGCCGTCGCCGTCGCGGTCGAGGTGGCGGGCGTAGCCGGGGTCGCCGCGGTGCAGGGGAGTGACACCGGCGGCACGGGCCGCCGAGCAGTTCCGGTAGTAGGTGCTGCCACCGGAACCGGCGGACGAGCCGCTGGAGGAAGAACCGCCCGAGGACGACGAGCCACTGGAGGAGGACGAGTCGTCCGAGGACGAGGAGTCGCCGGAACCGTCCGAACCATCCGAACCGCCGGAGGCCGACGCGTCGTCGTCGGTGTCCTCGGCGACCGTGGGCTCGTGCGTGGGCTCCGGAGTGGGCTGGTGCAGCACCTCGTTGGGAGACCGGGGGCACGCGACACCCGGCTCGCTCAGATACACCACCGGGACCATGGAGGACACCGGCTCACCGGCGTCCGGCCGCTGGAAGCAGACGCGCCAGGTGCCGTAGTCGGCCGGCAGCTCGACGTCCTTGTAGGCGGCGTAGGCCCGGCCCAGGTTCTTGGTGACGAGCTGCTCGGCGTCCGCGTAGGTGCCACCGACGAAGCTGGGCATAGCGGGCGCCTCGGTCTTCGACGGCGACGGCGACGGCGAGGCGGTGGCGGTCCGCGAGGCGGAGGGCCGCGGCGCGGCCTTGGCGTCGTCCCCGGGGTTGTCCGGCGAACCGAAGAGGGAGATCACCAAGGTCCACAAGGCGCCGAGCACGGTGGCGACGATCTTCTTCTGCCGGTCCCAGGGCCCCAGCCAGGCGAGGACGATACCGACCGGCGGAAGGACGATCAGCATGATGACGATTAAGGCCGGCCGGCGCCACCACCGCGTGTCGGGTGAGGGAGGCACGGCGTAAGCGTTCGATGGGGTATGCACGGATCTCCTGAGAAATGTTGAGACGTGAATGATGTGGGGATAGCCAGGAGCGTACACAGAAACCCCACAGGCATCCCCCGTCACGACGCGACTTCCGTGCAGCCGCTGCAGCATGCGTTTCCTGCCGAAGCGTGGCAGTCGGTGCATGGCAGCCACTGGAGTGTGCGCATCCGGCCAAAGCATGGCGGTCGCTGCAGTGTGCGCATCCGGCCAAAGCGCGGCAATCGGTGAAGCGTGCGCATCCCGCCGAACCCCGGCAGTCGCTGCAGCGTGCGCATCCGGCCAAAGCGTGGCGGTCACTGAGGCGTGCGCATCCTGCCAAAGCGTGGCAGTCGCCACAGCGTGCGCATCCCGCCAAAACCCGGCAGCCACTGAGCGCACGCATCCCGCCAAACCCCGGACGTGGCAGAAAGAGACCCCCTCACCTCCAGGAAGGGTGAGGGGGCCTCAGGCCGGACTGATGGGCTGCCGAGCTGCCGGCGTGCGCCTATTGCCACAACAGGGCACGACCCGCCGACGACAAGGACACTAGATATCCCGGAAGATCTCGATCTGCGCCCCCACCGAGTTGAGGCGCTCCGCCAGGTCCTCGTACCCCCGGTTGATGATGTAGACGTTGCGCAGGACGGACGTCCCCTCGGCGGCCATCATCGCCAGCAGGACGACCACGGCCGGGCGCAGCGCCGGCGGGCACATCATCTCGGCCGCGCGCCAGCGGGTGGGGCCGTCGACCAGGACCCGGTGCGGGTCGAGCAGCTTGACCTGGGCGCCGAGGCGGGTCAGGTCGGTGAGGTAGATGGCGCGGTTGTCGTAGACCCAGTCGTGGATGAGGGTCTGGCCCTGGGCGCTGGCCGCGATCGCGGCGAAGAAGGGCACGTTGTCGATGTTGAGCCCGGGGAACGGCATCGGGTGGATCTTGTCCAGCGGCGCCTGGAGCTTGGAGGGCCGCACCGTCAGGTCCAGCAGCCGGGTCCGGCCGTTGTCGGCGCGGTACTCCTCGCTGCGCTCGTGATCCAGCCCCATCTCCTCCAGGACGGCGAGTTCGATCTCCAGGAACTCGATCGGCACCCTCCGGATGGTCAGCTCCGATTCGGTGACCACCGCCGCCGCCAGCAGGCTCATCGCCTCGACCGGGTCCTCGGACGGCGCGTAGTCCACGTCCCGGTCGATGTGCGCCACGCCGTGCACGGTGAGCGTGGTGGTGCCCACGCCCTCGACCCTGACACCCAGCGCCTCCAGGAAGAAGCACAGGTCCTGGACCATGTAGTTGGACGAGGCGTTGCGGATGACCGTGACGCCCTCATGGCGGGCTGCGGCCAGCAGGGCGTTCTCGGTGACGGTGTCGCCCCGCTCGGTCAGCACGATCGCGCGTCCGGGGGTGACCGAGCGGTCCACCTCGGCGTGGTACATCCCCTCCGTGGCCGCTATCTCCAGGCCGAAGTGGCGCAGCGCCGTCATGTGGGGTGTGATCGTGCGGGTCCCCAGGTCGCAGCCGCCCGCGTACGGGATCTTGAACCGGTCCATGCGGTGCAGCAGCGGCCCGAGGAACATGATCACGCTTCGGGTGCGCCGGGCCGCCTGGGTGTCCATGGCGTCGAGGTCCAGCTCGGCCGGCGGCACGATCTCCAGGTCGTTGCCGTCGTTGATCCAGCGCGTGCGCACGCCGATGCTGCCGAGGACCTCCAGGATGCGGTTGACCTCCTCGATCCGGGCGACCCGGCGCAGGGTGGTCCGTCCGGCGTTCAGCAGCGTCGCGCACAAAAGGGCGACGCAGGCGTTCTTACTGGTCTTGACGTCGATGCCGCCGGAGAGCCGACGTCCGCCGACCACACGCAGATGCATGGGTCCTGCGTACCCAAGGGAGACGATTTCACTGTCCAGTGCCTCACCGATACGCGCGATCATCTCAAGGCTGATGTTCTGGTTGCCGCGCTCGATGCGGTTGACCGCGCTCTGGCTGGTGCCGAGTGCCTCCGCGAGCTGCGCCTGAGTCCAGCCTCGATGCTGGCGGGCATCACGGATGAGCCTGCCGATGCGTACGAGATAGTCGTCTGCCATGGAGCAGACGTTATCTCATATATGAGATCCATGCTAAAAGCCCGCTTGTTCTACTAGTATGCGAACAAGTACGAACAAGCTTTTGGGTGACGACGTACCGCCGGAGGTAGTGCCGTGCAAAGCCAGTCGATTTCCCCGCGCGTCCCCGTGCCGCCGCCCGGCGGCCCGGCGCGCGCCGGGCTCACCGTCCTGCCGTTCGTCCTGGCCGCCGCCTCGCTCGGCGCCCTCTACGCCGCCGTGCGCGACCGGCTCCCCGACCGGATGGCCACCCACTTCGAGATGTCGGGCACGGCGGACGACTTCGTCTCGACGTCCGGCTTCGTCGGGGTGGCCGTCGGAATGATCATGATCTTCGGCGTGGTCTTCGGCGGGCTGACCGTGGCCGGCGCCCGGGCCGGCCGCCCCCGCACGGTGGTGACCTTCGGATACGGCCTGGCGGGCCTGCTCGGTTACCTCATGGGCGCCGTCCTGCTCTCCAACGCCGACGTCGCCGACCCGGCCACCGTCCACATGCCGGTGTGGCAGATCGGCCCCGGCCTCGGCGCCGGCCTGATCGCGGCCGCCGCGGGCTGGGCCCTGGCCGGCCGGGACCCGTCCGCGCCGCCCGCGCCGGACTCGGGAACCGCGCCCCGGCTGCCGCTCGGCCCCGGCGAGGCGGCCGGGTGGTCGCGGACGATGACCTCCCGGGCGCTGGTGGTCGTGGCCGCGCTGGAAGCGGCGGGCGCCCTGGCCCTGGGACTGGCCGGACTCTGGACCGGCGCGGCATGCCTGCTCACCGGTACCGCCCTGATCGGGGCCTTCACGAGTGTCCGGGTGACCGTCGACCGCCACGGCCTGACCGTCTCCTCGTCCCTGGTCCCCCGCCCCCGCCGGCGCATACCGCTCGCCCGCGTGGCGGAGGCCGGCAGCCGCCCCGTCAGCGCGCGCGCCGACTTCGGCGGCTGGGGCTACCGCGTCCGCGAAGGGAAGAGCGGCGTCATCCTGCGCTCCGGCGAGTCGCTGGCGCTGCGGCTGACCGACGGCCGGGAGTTCGTGGTGACGGTCGACGACGCCGCGATCGCCGCCGCGCTGCTCAACACCCTCGCCGACCGCGCCCGTACCGCCCCGGAACAGGGCCCGGGGGCCTGACGTGCTCTTCCGTGTCGATCCCGGCTCCTCCGTCCCGCTCGGGGAGCAGATCGCGGCCTCGGCCCGCCGCGCCATCGCGCAGGGCACGGTCCGCCCGGGCGAGCGGCTGCCGGCCGCCCGCGCCCTCGCGGAGTCGCTGGGCGTCAACGTCCACACGGTGCTGCGCGGCTACCAGCGCCTCAAGGACGAGGGCCTGATCGAACTCCGCCGGGGCCGCGGCGCCGTCGTGGCCGCCGCCGCCTCCCCGGCCCACGTCCGCCTCAGCGCCACCGCGCACCACCTGATCACGGAGGCCCGGTCCCTCGGACTGACGGACGAGGAGATCGTGACGCTGGTGCGGAGCGGACTGGGGACGGCATGAGGGCGGCTGCCGGGCGCGATGGCGTACGGGGGGTGAGGCATCGCGTACGAGGACGGGGCGACGCATCGGGGCGTACGGGCCCGGAGCCCGGCCGGAGCCGGGACGGTCCGCTCCGGCCACCCCCGGTCTCCGGCCGCTCACCCGCCTCACACGGCCCGGCCGACCCCTGCGTCCCCCCGCGACCCGGTGGCCGCTCATCCACCGCCCACCAGCCCCTCCAACCCGTAAGCGGCCGGATCGAGCGAGGCCGGACGCAACAGCTCCACGCGGTGACACAGCCGGGGCACCGCCAACGGCACCGCCACGATCCCCGGCGCGACGGCCGGGGCGACGGCCGGGGCGACGACCGGGGCCGTGGCCGGGATGTCGTCTCCGCCGTTCCACCGCCCCTCCCCTCCCGGCAGGCCGCCCGTCACCGAACCCGGCAGGCCGCCCGTCACGGACCGGGGCAGCAGGACGAGCCCATGCCCCGCCGCGACCAGCGTCAGCAGCGTGCCGACATCCGCGCCGTCGTACCGGAGGGCCCGCCGGAAGGCGTCCTGGCGACCGGTCACGGTGCGCAGGTCGGCGAGGGGAACGGCGGCGTCGGGGGCGTCCAGCCAGCGGGCGTCGGCCAAGTCCGCCAGCCGCAGGCCGCGGCGCCGGGCCAGCGGGTGGCCGACCGGCAGCACCACGTCCAGCGGCTCCTCCGCGATGCCCACGGTCAGCAGCGGCGCCACGTCGGGCAGCCGCAGCGGATCGCTGGGCGCGGCGGGCCCGGCGACCAGACCGAGATCGACCTCGCCGGTCGCCACCGCGCCCGGCACCCGCGCGCGGGGCGGCCACCGGGCCGG
>NZ_JBEXNM010000057.1:0-57659 GCF_040611095.1 Streptomyces sp. NPDC003077
GGGGGGGGGGGGGGGGGGGGGGGGGGGCGGGGGGGGGGGGGGGGCCGCCGGGCGGCCCGCCCCCCCGCCCCCCGCCCCGCCCCGGCCGCCCCCCCCCGCCGGGGGGGGGCGCGCCCCGCCGGTGGGCCGGGGTGAGCCGCGGGGGGTACGGCTCACCAGGGCCGCGGGGATCAGGCTTCGACGCGGGGCTTGTCGTCGTCCGTGGCGTCCACGTCCCGCTTCGGGACCTCGGCCGCCTCTGCCGCGGCCTGCTTCTTCGAGGCCATGAGGCTGGTGATCGTCGTGACGACCAGGACGGCGCAGATGACGCCCAGCGAGACCGGGATGCTGATCTCCGGCACCGCGACCCCCGACTCGTGCAGGGCGTGCAGCACCAGCTTGACGCCGATGAAGCCGAGGATGACCGACAGGCCGTACGACAGGTGGACCAGCTTCTTCAGCAGACCGCCGATGAGGAAGTACAGCTGGCGCAGGCCCATCAGGGCGAAGGCGTTGGCCGTGAAGACGATGTACGGATCCTGCGTGAGGCCGAAGATCGCCGGGATGGAGTCCAGGGCGAACAGCACGTCGGTGGTGCCGATCGCCAGCATGACGATCAGCATCGGCGTCATCAGCCGCTTGCCGTTCTCCACGATGAACAGCTTCGTGCCGTGGTACTTGTCGGTCGACCGGAACCGCCTCTCGACCATCTTCAGGAAGCGGTTCTCCTCGAACTCCTCGTCCTCCTCGTCGGACCGCGCCTCCTGGATGAGCTTCCAGGCCGTCCAGATCAGGAAGGCGCCGAAGAGGTAGAAGACCCACGAGAAGTTGGCGATGATCGCGGCGCCAGCGCCGATGAAACCGGCCCGCAGCACGAGCGCGATCAGGACGCCGACCATCAGCACCCGCTGCTGGTAGATCGACGGCACCGCGAACTTGCCCATGATCAGGACGAAGACGAAGAGGTTGTCGACGCTCAGCGACTTCTCGGTGATGAAGCCCGCGAAGAACTCGCCCGCCGGCTGCCCGCCGCCGAAGACGAGGAGCCCGAGCCCGAAGAGCCCGGCGAGGGCGACCCACACGGCCGTCCAGATCCCGGCTTCCTTCAGGGAGACGTCGTGCGGTTTGCGTCCGCCGATGAAGAAATCGGCGGTGATGAGGGCGCCCAGACCAAGAACGGTCAGCACCCACAGGGTCAGGGAAACGTCCACTGCTCCTCCGGCAGAGTCGTACGGCACCAAACAGCGTCGTCGCTGCCGGAGGTCTCCTCCGCCCGGGACATCTGGCCGACCGCTCGACACGATCGCTGCCCGGACCGACGCCCCGGGATCTGTGCAGACTCGCGATCCGTGATGACGGGAACGTCGCAGTGGGAGTACTCCCCTCCGCACGATGAGAGTAAAGGAAATCCATAGGCAAGTAAAGAGATGGGCAAATTCCTTGGTGGGGGCGGTTAGGGGGCGGTTGTGGGGAGGGGGGTAGGCCGGTGGTCAGGAGCCGGCCCCATGGCTGTCCGGCTGGCCGGTGACCGGGGCCTCGCCGATGGCGGACACCGGCTGACGGCCGAGGTCGGCCCCATCGGCCCTGTTGGCCCCATCGGACCCATCGGCCCTGTTGGCTCTGTCGGCCCTGTGGCCGGGGCGGGCTCTCGGAGAGGGGCGCCGGGCGGGCGTTCACGCGGGTGCGGAGGGGCGGTCGCTTCCTGGCCGGTTCACGCGCTTCACGGGTTCACCGCCACGGCCTTGAAGAAGGTGTAGTGGAAGGTCCCGCCCTCGTCCGCCGCCCGCCGCAGCTCGGCAACCCCCCGGTCGAAGTCGGCCGCGGACGACAGACCGGCGGCCACCGCCTCCTCCCGGACCGACGCGACCATGGCGATGAAGGTGTTGCGGGTGAACCCCTCCACCAGGCCGGGTCGGGACGCGTCGGCGTAGACCGTCCGCGGCCGGACCTCGACGTCGGTGTACCCGGCCCGGGTCAGCAGCGGCTGCAGCTCCCGGCCGATCAGCGCATTGCCTCCGGCGACCGCCTGCAGCCGCACCTGGTGCCCGATCACCGCCTGGGCGCGGGCGCCGCGCGGGTGGAAGAACGCCGAGCCGTGGTCGCCCTCGATGACGGTGATCGTGCCGCCGGGCCGCAGCACCCGCCGCAGTCCGGCCAGCGCCCGCAGCGGTTCTCCGAGGTGTTCGAGGACGAAGCAGACGAAGACGTGGTCGAAGTATCCGTCGTCGAAGGGCAGGTCGTGCAGGTCGGCGCGGCGCCACTCCACCGCGGCGGCCGGATGGTGGGCCCGTATGCGGGCCCGGGCCTGGGCGAGGGAATCGGCCGAGACGTCGACGGCGGTGAAGCGCGCCCCGGGGCTGGCCGTCACCAGGTGCGCCGTCTGGGCGCCGACTCCGCACCCCGCCTCCAGCACCCGGCTGCCGGCCCGGTAGTGCGTGCCGGCGTGCAGCAGCGCCGCCAGGGTGTCGGCCTGGTCTCCCAGTCGGCGCGCCTCGTGTTCGGAGTAGCCGTGGACGTAGCCGGCGCCGGGCCGACGGGAGGGGGGTGCGCCCGGGGGCCGTCCTCCCGCGTTGCGCGGACGGTCGGGGCCCGGGGCGGTTCCGGGGCCCGGCGCGGTTCCGGGTCCCGGCGCGGTTCCGGGGCCGAGCCGGGGAGCGCTTCCCGGACCGGGGGCGGTGTCGGCACCGATCACCGGGTGATCGAGGGAGGCGGGTTCGTGGGCGGTGGGAGCCGAGTGATCACGTCGGACGGGGTGGTGCCCTGCGGGAAGGGAGAGATCGAGGGCGGCGGGGCCGGGTTCATGCGGGGTGGGGGTGGTCGGGTCCGTGTCCATGCGGTGATCGTTTCGCCACAATGGCCCGGTGAACAGGTCCAAAGAGAGCGCGAGTGACCGGTCCAAAGCGAGTGCGGGCGGCCGGTCCATATGGGATGCGGGCGGCACCGGCGCGGCGTCCGGCTCCGACTTCCTCCAGTTGGACACCGCGGACGCGCCGGTGGGCGGGCTGTCCGACTGGCTGGCCGGGCGGCTGCGGGAGGCGATCTCGGACGGCCGCCTGCCGGTGGGCAGCCGGTTGCCGGCCTCCCGGCTCCTGGCCGCCGAGCTGCGCGTGTCCCGCGGGGTGGTGACCGAGGCGTACCGGCGGCTGAGCGAGGACGGGCATGTCGCCGGGCGCGGCCGGAAGGGGACGGTCGTGGTCGCCGCGCCGCTGACGGCGCCGCCGTCCTCCCCCGCCACCGCGGCGACCGCGACCGGCGCGCTGTTCGCCGGGGAGCCCGGCGCGGAGATCTTCGACGCGCTGCGGGCCGCCCCCGCCCGCGTCGACCTGTCCCCCGGCCTCCCCGACCTCGCCGCCTTCCCCCGCGCGGCGTGGTTGCGGGCCGAACGCGCCGTCCTCGGCACGCTGTCGGCGTCCGGCTTCGGCTACGGCGACCCGCGCGGCACGCCCGCGCTCCGACGGGCCGTCGCGAACTGGCTGGCCCGCAACCGGGGCATCCGGGCTGACCCCGAGGACATCCTCGTCGTCGCCGGGACCGCCCAGGCGCTCACGCTGCTCGCGCGGGTCCTCCACCGGCGGGGAATCCGGCAGGTGGCGGTGGAGGACCCCGGTTCGCTCGGCGCCCGCCAGCACCTGCGCGACGGGCTGCTGGAGACGCCTCCCGTCCCGGTGGACTCCGAGGGGATCCGCGTCGACGCGCTGCGGGCCACGGGGGCTCCGGCGGTGGTCCTGACGCCCGCGCACCAGTTCCCGACCGGCGTGGTGCTCGGCGGCGAGCGGCGCCGCGAGCTGATCCGGTGGGCGGGCGAGGGCGGGCTGATCATCGAGGACGACTACGACGCGGAGCACCGTTACGACCGGCCGCCGGTCGCCGCCCTGCGGTCGATGCTCGCCGAGCAGGTCTGTTACGCGGGGAGCGTGTCCAAGCTGCTGGCACCGGCGCTGCGCGTGGGCTGGGTGCTCGCGCCGCCGCGGTACCGGGACGCGTTGCTTGACGCCAAGCGGTACGCGGACCTCGGCAACGCCGCGCTGCCGCAACTGGTGCTGGCCCACCTGATGGAGTCGGGCGAGTTGGAGCGCCACCTGCGACTGCTGCGCCGGCGCCACCGCCACCGCCGGGACGCGATGATCCGGGCGCTGGCGGCCCACCTCCCGGACGCTCGGGTGCACGGCGCGGCGGCGGGGCTGCACCTGATGATCACGCTGCCGGGCGAGGTCGCCGACCGGGACCTGGCCGCCGCCGCGCTCGCCAGGGGCGTGAAGACCCAGCCCCTTTCCTGGCACGCCCAGCGCCCGCACCCGCCGGGCCTCGTCCTGGGCTACGCGGCGAACACGCCCACCCTGATCACCGAGGGGGTCGCGGTCCTGGGTGAGGTGGTGCGGGAGTTCGTCGGGTGAGGGGGAAGGGACGGTGGGTGGGGTGGTGGGTAGCGGTCTGGGGGGAGCGGGTGCCTCGGTCGGCCGGAGGGGGTTCCGTCGGCCGGTGCGCGGAGAGGCCGGCACGCCGGTACGCGGAGAGGCCGGAATCCGTGTGCCGGCCGTCCCCGTCGGCGGGACGGGGGACGGGAGATGGGGACGAGGGACGGCCAGGTGGCCCAGCCGCCGGGAGCGCCCGGACCGCCGCCCGGCCGCTGCCCCCGGACACCGCGCCCCCGTCGCGGCGTCCCCTCGTTCTCGTCCCCCCGTCCTCGTCCTCCCCCTCGTCAGCGCAGGCCTGCCTCCTTCATCTGCCGCAGTTCCTTCTTGAGCTCGCCCACCTCGTCGCGCAGCCGGGCCGCGACCTCGAACTGGAGCTCCGCGGCGGCGGCGCGCATCCGGTCCGTCATCTGCTCGATGAGCTCGGCCAGTTCGGTGGCAGGGCGGTCCGTCGTGGTGGCACCTGCCTTTGCGGCCTTGCCTCCCTTGGCCGCGGCCTTGCCGCCCAGCGCCGGGACCGGTGCCTTGCCGCCCTTGGCCTCCTTGCCGTCGGCGCCCTTGCGGTAGCCGGTGCCCAGGAGTTCCTGGGTGTCGATCTCCTCGCGGGCGAGGGTGGCGACGATGTCGCCGATCTTCTTGCGCAGCGGCTGCGGGTCGATGCCGTGCTTCTTGTTGTACGCGAGCTGCTTCTCGCGGCGGCGGTTGGTCTCGTCGATGGCCTTCGCCATGGCGGGGGTGACCTTGTCGGCGTACATGTGGACCTGGCCGGAGACGTTGCGGGCCGCACGCCCGATCGTCTGGATCAGGGACGTGCCCGACCGGAGGAAGCCCTCCTTGTCGGCGTCCAGGATGGCCACCAGGGAGACCTCGGGCAGGTCGAGGCCCTCGCGGAGCAGGTTGATGCCGACCAGGACGTCGTACTCGCCGGCTCGCAGCTCGCGCAGCAGCTCCACGCGGCGCAGCGTGTCCACGTCGCTGTGCAGGTAGCGGACCCGGATGCCGAGCTCCAGGAAGTAGTCCGTCAGGTCCTCGGCCATCTTCTTGGTGAGCGTCGTCACCAGGACGCGCTCGTCCTTGTCGGTGCGCGTCCGGATCTCGTGGACCAGGTCGTCGATCTGCCCCTCGGTGGGCTTGACGATGACCTCCGGGTCGACCAGGCCCGTCGGACGGATGATCTGCTCCACGTACCCGTCGGAGCGCGAGAGTTCGTACGTGCCGGGGGTGGCGGACAGGTAGACCGTCTGGCCGACGCGCTCCAGGAACTCCTCCCACTTCAGCGGGCGGTTGTCGAGCGCGGACGGCAGCCGGAAGCCGTGCTCGACCAGGGTGCGCTTGCGGGAGGCGTCGCCCTCGTACATGGCGCCGATCTGCGGCACGGTGACGTGCGACTCGTCGATGACCAGGAGGAAGTCGTCCGGGAAGTAGTCCAGGAGGGTGTTGGGGGCCGTGCCGCGCTCCCGGCCGTCGATGTGCAGCGAGTAGTTCTCGATGCCGGAGCACGTGCCGATCTGGCGCATCATCTCGATGTCGTAGGTGGTGCGCATCCGCAGCCGCTGGGCTTCGAGGTGCTTGCCCTGCTTCTCCATCGTGGCAAGGCTGTCCGCCAGCTCGGCCTCGATGCCGGCGATCGCCTTCTCCATGCGCTCCGGCCCGGCGACGTAGTGGCTGGCCGGGAAGACGTAGAGCTGCTGATCCTCGCTGATGACCTCGCCGGTGAGCGGGTGGAGGGTGGACAGGGCCTCGATCTCATCACCGAACATCTCGATCCGCACGGCCAGCTCTTCGTAGACCGGGAAGATCTCGATGGTGTCGCCGCGCACCCGGAAGGTGCCGCGGGTGAACGCCAGGTCGTTGCGCGTGTACTGGATGTCCACGAACCGGCGCAGCAGGGCGTCCCGGTCGATCTCCTGGCCGACCTTGAGCGGCACCATCCGGTCGACGTACTCCTGGGGCGTGCCCAGGCCGTAGATGCAGGACACGGACGCGACGACGACCACGTCGCGGCGGGTCAGCAGCGAGTTCGTCGCGGAGTGGCGCAGCCGCTCGACCTCCTCGTTGATGGAGGAGTCCTTCTCGATGTAGGTGTCCGACTGAGGGACGTACGCCTCGGGCTGGTAGTAGTCGTAATACGAGACGAAATACTCGACGGCGTTGTTCGGCAGGAGCTCGCGGAATTCGTTGGCGAGCTGGGCCGCGAGGGTCTTGTTCGGTGCCATGACCAAGGTGGGCCGTTGCAGCTTCTCGATCATCCACGCGGTGGTCGCCGACTTTCCGGTGCCGGTCGCGCCGAGCAGGACGACGTCCTTCTCACCGCCCTGGATGCGCTGCGCGAGCTCGGCGATGGCCGCCGGCTGGTCGCCGCTGGGCTGATACGGGCTGACGACCTCGAAAGGTGCCACCGTGCGTTCGATCTGGGAAACGGGCCGCATGGAACCCACCGTACGACCCCCCACTGACAACCGACCGCAACAACGCTCTGACCAGCTACTTTTCCAGCGAACGCGGCCATGCCGACGCGCGGTCCGCCCGGCGGCGGGCGGGCACGGCGAGTAACCGCGCGGGTCTTGCCGACGCGGGCTTGAACGGCTTCGGGCACGGCTTGGGCAGCTTCGGCGCGGGCCTGGCCGACTTCGGCGCGGGCTTGAACGGCTTCGGCGCGAGGTCCGCTGTGGCATGGGCCTGATCGGCGCACGGGGTGGCGTTGCGGCGTGTGCGGCCGGTCACCGGGCTCGAAACGAAAGTACCGGCCTTGTTCCCTTTTCGGCCTTTGGCTCATCCGCACGCGGCCGTCCGCCCGCCCTGCCGTTTTCCCCGGACTTCCCGCTCCGCCGCATACGGACCCGGCACACCGGACACCTCTCGTTCCATATCTGTCCATCCCGCGCCTATCTTCCGGCCCGTCCCGGCTGCGAACCTCTGCCTCACCCCCCACGGTCCGCGTTCACGCCACCACGAGGAGTCCGTATGCGTATCCGCTCCATCGCCGCCGCCACCGGAGTGCTCATGGGTCTGTCCGCGCTCGCCCTCCCCACCGCCTCCGCGCAGCCCGCGGCACCGAAGCACCGCCCCGTGACGGTCGTGGCCCACCGTGGCGCCTCCGCGTACGCGCCGGAGAACACCATCGCCGCCGTGGACGCCGCCGAGAGACTCGGCATCGAGTGGGTGGAGAACGACGTCCAGCGCACCAAGGACGGCGAGTTGATCATCATGCACGACACCACGCTCGACCGGACGACGAACGTGGAGCAGGTCTTCCCCGACCGTGCCCCCTGGAAGATCTCCGACTTCACGCTGGACGAGATCGAGAAGCTGGACGCGGGGAGCTGGTTCGACCCCAAGTTCGCCGGCGAGCGGGTGCCGACGCTTGAGGAGTACATGGAGGCGGTCGAGGACAACGACCAGAAGCTCCTGATGGAGCTCAAGTCCCCGGAGCTCTACCCGGGTGTCGAGCGCCAGGCGCTCAGGGAACTGCGGAACCAGGGCTGGCTGGACCGCCACCACGTCAAGCACCGGCTGATCATCCAGAGCTTCAACGCCGACTCGGTGAAAAAGGTCCACGAACTGCGCCCCGACATCAAGACCGGTTTCCTCGGCACCCCGGCGGTGGCCGACCTCCCCGCGTACGCGAAGTTCTCGGACCAGATCAACCCGCAGTACAACTCGGCCACTCCGGCGTACGTCAAGGCCGTCCACGCCGTACGCGGCGCGCACGGCCGTCCCTTGGAGGTCTTCACCTGGACCGTCGACAGCGCCGCGACGGCGGTCAAGGTCGCGAAGGCGGGGGTGGACGGCATCATCTCCAACAAGCCGGACGTGATCCGTGACGCGCTGGAGAACACCCGGCGCTGACCTCCGGCGGGCCCCGGACCAGCGGCGCTCCGGAAGCGAGTCGGCGATCCGGAAGCGCGCGGGCGGTCCGGGGGTGCGCGGGCGGCAGCACGGAAGCGCGCGGGCGGCCCGGGCGGTTGGCCGCGGGTCGCCCGCCCGGGCCGGTCCGCGGTCGGCGTCCGCGGCGGACGTGCCCCTCCGAGGCCAAGGGAGCGGGTCACAGGCCGTTGTCAGTGGCTCGCCCTAGGCTGATTTCCGTGATGAACGCAGAGCGGGACATCGAGCCGGGCGCCGGCGCGGACACGGCTGTGGCGGCTGCGGCTACCACCCGGTCGGCACCGGACGTGGAGCGAGACGCGGGCACGGCACAGGGTGGGGCGCGCGACTGGGCCTGGCGGGTGCTGACCACACCGATAGGCCCCCTGCTGCTCGCGGCCACGCGCGCCGGCCTCGTCCTGGTCGCCTTCCACGCGGACCGGAAGACGACCGGCCGGACGCTGAGCCGTCTCCGGCACGCATTCGGCGGCGAACCGCTCGCCGAGCTCCCCCACCTGGCCACGGCCCGCGCCGAGTTCGCGGAGTACTTCGCTGGCACGCTGCGGGGCTTCACGGTTCCGCTGGACTGGTCGCTCTCCTCCGGGTTCAACGAACGCGTGTTGCGGGAGCTGGCCGCCCACGTCCCCTACGGCGCCGTCGTCGGCTACCAGGATCTGGCCGACCGGGTGGGCGAGCCGGGCGCGGCCCGCGCGGTGGGGGCCGCCATGGGCTCCAATCCGCTCCCGGTCATAGTCCCCTGCCACCGCGTGGTCGCGAGCGACGGTGGCATCGGCGGCTTCGGTGGCGGCCTGGAGACCAAGCGGCTGCTCCTGGCACTGGAGGGCGTCCTTCCGCAGCCCCTGTTTTGAGGCCGGGCCGCGTCTCTTCGAGAGGGCGAGGGCGTGCCCTTCGAGGGGGTGAGGGCGCATATCACGCCTCCATTCCCCCGCGGAGTGGTGGCTTCGTCCGCGCCGTGTCCGGCGACGGGCCGCAGCGGGACCCGGAGGGCCGTCGGGAGGTCGTGCAGCGGTTCCGGCGGCTCCGGTCCCTCAGCCGGCACCGCTCCACGCCGGGTGCCGCGGATCGTCCGCCCGTACGACAACGTCGGCGACCTCCTCCGGCCGCACCTCGTCCTCGTATCGCGCGAAGGCCGGCAGCGTCCACCGCTCGCCGTCCGGGGAGCGCCGGGCGAGGGCGGCGGGGGACAGCTTCACGTGGACCGACAGGTCGAAGGGGAACCAGTGGCCGAACAGCAGCGGACCGTGCAGGAGGAGCACCCCGCCGGGCGGCAGTTCCCGGTAGCCGCTGCGCGTGGCGCGGTCCGTCACCGGGTCCCACAGATCGGGCAGGACGCGCCCGGTGCCGCCCGGTTCCAGTGGCTGGAACACTTCCCGCCAAAGGGCGCGGCGGTCGAACCACTCGTCGTAATAGGCGTCCGGGTCCTCCTTGCCGTACTCCAGGCGGAGGGAGGCGGGCCGCAGGAAGCCATGGGTGCCGGCCTTGTGGACGGACCGCCCGCGCACGCGCAGCCCTTCGGCGAGCCGCGCGGCCAGGGCGTCCGGCCGGGCGGCGGGCGCCCCGTCGATCGCCACCCTCAGCCAGGGGCTCCCGTCGTCCGCCGTCGTCCTGAGGACGCGCTCGACCAGCGCGTCGGTCAGTCGCTCCCAGGTGATCGCTTCCAGCCGCACCCCCTCATTCTGCCGGGACCGGGGGATCAGCCGTTAGGGTGGCCGACCGGAACACGGGTGAAGGGGTGCCGTACGTGGGGGCGCAGGCGGAGGCAGGGAGAGGTCCGGGATGGCTCCGGGTGCCCGTGGGGCCCGAAGGCCAACGGTGGTCGACGCGGGCCGCGACCGAACGCGTGCTCCTCGTCGTGCACAACGTCACCTCGGCCACCCGCCTGCTGGACGTGCTGCCCCTGTTCGCCGGTGACACCCGTGTCCAGTGCCTGGCGACCTGCACGGGGTCCTCGCCCTTCCAGCACGGGGTCCCGGAGCTGCTGGCCGAGGCGGGGCTGCCCGTCGTGCCCTGGGAACAGGCCCGGGAGGTCTCCCCCGGCCTGGTGATCAGCGCCAGCTACGGCGGTCAACTGCACCATTTCAAGGGAAAGTTGGCCGTTCTCTCCCATGGCGTTGGCTACAATAAAAGACTCTCTACACCGGACACCGGACACCGGACACCGGACACCGGACACCGGACACCGGACACCGGACACCGGACACCGGACACCGGACACCGGACACCGGACCTCACCGCGTCGCCTTCGGCCGGGCAGGTGGCGGACGCTCCCCCGCCCGTCTTCGGGCTGTCTCCCGAGTGGCTGCTCCACGACGGCGAACCCCTCGCCACCGCGACCGTCCTGTCCCACCCGGAACAGCTCACCCGTCTCCGCCGTGCCTGCCCCCAAGCCGCGAGGACCGCGGTACTGGCCGGCGACCCCTGCTACGACCGGCTGCTGGCCGCGCTCCCCTACCGCGACCGCTTCCGCCGCGCGCTCGGGGTGTCCGCCGGTCAGCGTCTGATCGTCCTCAATTCCACCTGGGGTCCCCGCTCCCTCTTCGGTGACGGGAACGACGTCCTCCCGTGGCTGCTGCCCCGGCTCACCGACGAACTCCCCACCGACGAATACCGCCTCTGCGCCGTCCTGCACCCCAACATCTGGCACGGCCACGGGCCCGGCCAGGTCCGCGCCTGGCTCGCCCGCGCGGAGCGGGCCGGGCTCACCCTCGTGCCGCCGCTCGGGCCCTGGCGGCAGGTGCTCGCCGCCGCCGACGCCGTCATCGGCGACCACGGCAGCGTCACGTACTACGCCGCCGCCATCGGCACGCCCGTCCTCCTCGCCGCGTTCCCCGCGCAGGACCTGGACCCGGCGTCCCCCGTCGCCGAACTGGGCCGGCTGGCACCCCGCCTGCGCCCGCGCGGACCGCTCCGCCCTCAGCTCGACGCGCTCCTGGCCACCCACCGCCCGGACCGGTACGACCGGCTCACCGCCCAGGCCACGTCCGACCCGGGCGCCTCCGCCGCCCTGCTCCGCCGGGTCTTCTACGACATCCTCGGCATACCCGAGCCGGCCACGCCCGCCTTCCTGCCGCGCCTGCGCGAACCGACGCCGCTCACCGGCGACGCCGCGCTCGGGGCCCCGTTCCCGCCGCAGATACCGGGCCCGCCCGAGACCACTGCGGTGCCCGCGCCCCTGCGCCCGCCGCTGACGCCGCTCCGCGTGCTCACCCGGGTCGTCACCACCGGCGCCCCCGGCACGCCTCCCGAGATCGCCGTCACTCGCTACGCGGGCGGCACCCGGGACCCCGAACCCCCGTCCTCAGAGCCGTACGAGGGCACCCCGCCGCCCGGCGCATCGGGGGACGACGCCGAGATCCTCACCGGCGTGCACACCGCCGTCCACGAGGACACCCCGGACGCCGGCCGGCTGTCCCTCGCGGACCTCGTGCTGCACGACCGCCGAGACGAGCCCGAGGCATGGGCGCACGAGACCGTGCACCGCTATCCCCACAGCGCCATGGCCGTCTGCGTCACCGCCCCCGACCGGTGCCTCGTGCGGGTGGCGGACGGCAGCCTGGTCACGCTCGAAGCCTCCCGCGCGGCGGACGGCTACCGGGACGCCTGCGATCCCACCGCCTACGCCTCCGCCCTGTACGCCTGGTACGAACTCGGCCGGCCACTGGAAGACCTCGGCCCCGTCATGACCGTCCTGACCGGCGGCGCACGCCATCACGTCACGGTGTCGGTCAGCCGCGCGCGGCGGTGAGGACGAGTCCGGCGGCGGGCGACGAGGCCGGGGCCCGGCGGCGCGTGCCCCAGTCCGCCGGGCCTCCGCCTCCCGACGCCCCGGTGCGAGCCCGCCCCTTACGCCTCGCCCAGCTCCCCCAGCCGCCCCCGAACGGCCACTGCCCCCGGCGCCCCCGTCGCCTGATGGAAACCGAGCGCTTCCCGCAGGAAGCGGATCTCGGCCGCCCGGTCGCCCGTCATCCGGGCCGCGCGGGCGCGGAGCTCCGCGACATCCGCCTGCTGGACGACCGCGCCTTCGGCCGCCATCACCACCGCCGCCTCCGTGAGCAGCGGCTCCGCGCGGGCCGGGTCCCCCGCCGCCAGGTGCGTGCGGCCGAGGCTCATCAGGACGCGGGCCTCGTTGTAGGGGTCGGGGAGGGCGCGCATCAGCTCGCGCGCCCGCGTCAACCGGCCGAGGGCGGCCTCGTGGCGCCCGGCGCCTTCGAGGGCGCGGCCGAGGTGGTGTTCGAGGAGGGCGAGCGCCCGGGGGTCGCCGACCCGGCGGGCCAGGTCGCGCGCCGCCTCGAAGTGCCCGGTCGCCTCCGACCACCGCTCCTGTTTGAGGCTCAGCAGGCCCGACGACTCGACGGCGGTCGCCTCGCCCCGGACGTGCCCCGCGCGCCGATCGGCCTCGGCCGCCGCCGCGAACGCCTCCCGCGCCCGTTCGTGGTCCCCCAGGCCCATGTACGCGAAGCCCAGTTGCGTCCGCATCCGGCCCTCGGCCTCGGGGCACTCGTCCGCGCAGCGCGCCGCGGCTTCGACACCGAGCAGATGCGTCCGCACCCACTGCTCATGGAAGCCGAGCCGCAGGTGCAGCCCCCACATAGCCTCGCAGAGCTGCCACACCAACTCGTCGAGGCCGTACTCGGCGGCGGCCCGCACCGCCTCGGCCAGGTTCTCCCGTTCGCCGCGCAGCCAGTCCAGGGCGCGGTGCCCGTCCGGGTACGCCGGGGGCCTGCCCGCCAGTCGCGCGTAGGCGGGGCCCAGGTGCCAGCGGCCGGGGAGCACGCAGGCGTCCGCCGCGGCGGCGGCGCGCACGTACCAGAGGACGACCCTGCGGACGGCGCTCGCGACCCCCGCCGCGCCGTCCTCCGCGAGCGCGCGCTCCTCCGCGTGCCGTCGCCAGACGTCGTGCAGCCGGAATCGCGCCGAATCCGCCCCCGGGACCGTCACGTCCTCCACGACGCGGACCCGGGCCAGTTCGCCGAGGGCCGACCGCGCCGCGTCCTCGTCCACGCCCGCGGCGGCAGCCGCCGCGCCCGGCGTCACATGTGTCCACGGCCGCACCGCCATCCGGCGGTAGACCACGGCCGCGGTGTCCGACAGATCCGCGTACGAGGCGTCCAGGACACCGCGCAACGGCTCGTCGGGAACGGCGGGATCCGCGTCACCGGCCATGTCGCGCGCCACCGCCTCCCAGTCCAGGTGTTCGTGTTCCGCGACCCGCGCCCCGACCGCGCACAGGGCCAGGGGCACTCCGCCGCACCGCAGGGCCACCGTTTCGACCCCGCGCCCCGTCCCGCCCATCCGGGCCAGCAGCCGTACCGCGTCCGTCGTCGCCAGCGGCCCGATCCGCACCACCCGGGCGCCGTGCTCCATCACCAGGCGTCCCAGGTTCCACCGGCTGGTCACCAGCGTCAGCGATGCCGCGGACGGGGTCAGCAGCGGGGCCACCTGTGCCGCCGAATGCGCGTCGTCCAGCACCGTGAGCATCCGCCGCCCCGCCGTCAGGCTGCGGAACAGGCTCTCCTGGGCCTCCTGATCACCGCCGATCCAGTTCTGGTGGACACCCAGGTCGCGCAGGAAGCGCGGCAGGACCTCCGCCGGGCTCGCCGCCGTGTCCGCCGACGCGCCGCGCAACCGCGCGTACAGCTGCCCCTCCGGGAACCGCTCGCCCAGCGCCGCCGCCAGCCGCAGCGCGGTGGCCGTCTTGCCCACGCCGCCCGGCCCGCACAGCACCACCACGACGGGTGCGCCGCCGGCCTCGTCCAGCAGCGCGCCGACCTCGGCGAGGACGGCCTCGCGGTCGACGAAGAGCCGGGTCGCCCCCGGCACCGTCCGGGGCACGGGCGCCCCCGGCACGAGCGCGGGGACCGCGGCCTCCTGGAAGACCACCGTTCCGATGCTCCCTGCCTGGACGGCGTTCCCGTACACCGTCCCGCCGCTCAACTCGTTCCGTACGGCGCGCGTGTCCATTGCGGGGCTTGTATGTCTTACCTCGCGCCCGTGCTCGGCGGGGCGCGCCGGGCTCGCGTGCGGGATGGCAGGGGCGCCTTCCCGCTCGTCCGCGCCTGTGTCAGCCACGGGCGCGCCCTTCGGGTGCCGCGTGCAGGGTGAGTCCGGACACCACGCCCGCCTGGATGACGGTGCCGTGCTGCACCCCGCCGCTGATGACGTTGTGCACCTCGCCGACGCCGCCTTGTCCCACCTCCCGGCGCAGTTCGTCCACCAGGACGCGCAGTTCGGCCGCCCGGGCCGGGTCCTCCCGCAACAGCCGCCGCAGCCGCGTCCGCAACGCGGCCTCCACGTCCCGCACCCCGTCCTCGTCACCGCTCTCGCGGGCGTCGACGAGGTCTTCCCGGGTCCGTTCCAGCTCTCCTTCGAGCGCGTGGACGGTGTCGTCGGGGAGAGTGCGGGCGCTCTCTTCGGGGAGGGTTTCGGCCGATCCGTCCGCCGCCGCGCGCCGGCGCGCGAGGAAGGCCGCGACTCTTCCGCGTGTCCGCTCCCAGCCGTCGGTCACCATCTGCTGCATCAACGTCGTCGCCCCCGCCGTGACGAGCGCCGCCAACTCCGCTTCCACCCAGCCCCCTTGCGTCCGTGGCAGTCGTACGAGATTCCGACCAGCCGCCGATGCCACCGTAAAGAGCGCCTCCCGGTCTTGACCAGCCCGACCCGCGGTGACGGACGACGACCGACGCCGGTGGCCCCGCGCTAGGGGGGACTCCACGCCCCTTCCCCCGAGACATCCTCTGCTTCCTCCCGACACGTTGCCTGTCCCCCCGTCAGCGGCCATGCAGGTGGCGCGCGTCCGTCTCCATGCGCCCCGCACACCTCGTCAGCGCCCTGCCCGGCGCCCGGACCGCCTCCTAGCGTCGGCTGTCATGAGCGGGAAGAAGATCTGGCCCTACTGGGGGCTCGTCGTGTTCGTCTTCGCCATCACCGCATGGCTCACCTCCGATGTCGGGCCCGCCGGGCTGGCCGGGCTGTTCGGCCTGAGCTGCCTGTGGTTCCTCCTTCAGGCGCCCATCCCCTGCGGGGCGCCCATCCGGGCCGCCGGCCGCAGCTGCCGCAACAACGCGCGCGGCGTCCTGCGTGGCTGCCATCTGGAACAGCACAAGTGGCAGCGGGCGCGCGGCCTGTTCGTCCGCCCGAGTTGGCGCCGGGCGTGCGGCGCGCTGTTCGCCACCCCCGTCACCGGCCTGACCAGCCTCGGGGGCATCGTCACCCTGGTGTCCACGGTCCTCAACATCGTCCTGTCCGTCCTGGGCAAGGGCGGCGGAGGGTAGGGCGCGCACCGCCGTGGACGGGCCCTCGCAACGGGCCCTTTGCCAGGTCCTGCGGAGGGGCGCCTGCCTGCCGTTCGTCGGCAACCGGAGAGCGGGCGTCCTACGGGTTGCTTACCTACGGGTTGCTGACGGAGGTGCGTCCACACCCTCCTGTGACGAAACGGGCGCCCGAGGTCTCCCCTCACGAGGCCAGCAACCGTTCGGCGAGGGCCAGGGTGGTGTCGGGCCTGCGGGCCGGAGCGGGGGCGGCGGAACGGTGGTGGGCGAGCCGTTCGACCACCGTCGTCCCGGTCTCCGACTCCTGGGTGGGGGCGTACCCGGCCGTGCGGAGGGCTTCGAGGGTGGCGGCCGGCGGGCCGGCACTGACGAGGACCGTCGGCGCGATGAGCCGCAGGCCGAGGGAGCGCAGCCCGCGGTGGGCGACGAGTTCGCGCAACAGGGCCTCGTCGTCGGAGCGGACGCAGCACCCCGCGGACACGACCCGTATCCGGCCGTGCGTGCGCGCCACGTCCTGGACGAGGTAGCGGAGCGGCTGAGGCAGCGCACCGGTCGCCGAAGCCCCGGTCAGGTCGGCCAGGAGCGCTTCGGGGTCGTGACCTGCGTCCAGTGCGCGGCGGACGGAGGCCGGGGTGAACCGCCAGGTGACGGCCTGCCCTTCGGACTCCCGATCGGCGCAGGCCGCCAGCAGCCCGGCCAGCTCGGGCCCCGGTTGCCCCGGCACGACGGCCGTCAAGTCCGCCTGGAAGTGCGCCTGTCGCAAGGGTGGCGGCAGCAGGTCGTCCAGGGCGGCCCGGAGGGCGTCATCGCGGGTGGTGGGGTCCGGGGCCGTGAGGAGGAGGTGGCCCAAGGGTGTCCGGGCGCCGTGGGCGACAAGGGCGAGGAAGCCGGCTTCCTCCACCGTGT
The DNA here is from genome assembly GCF_040611095.1 of Streptomyces sp. NPDC003077. NCBI lineage: Bacteria > Bacillati > Actinomycetota > Actinomycetes > Kitasatosporales > Streptomycetaceae > Streptomyces > Streptomyces sp. NPDC003077. The sequence continues at coordinate 16,451 of NZ_JBEXNM010000057.1, forward strand.
GCCGGGCCCGTTCCTCGATCATCGGCTGGCCGAGGACGGCGAGCGGCCGGTGCCAGGCGGCGGTGCTCAGCAGGGACGGCGACGGCGTGAGGCCGGACGAGGCCGCCGCGTCAGCCGACGGTGCTCCCCGATCGGGGGCGGGGTGGGCGGCGAGGAGGGCGTGCCGGAGGGCCGGGGCGTGGCGGTCGTGGCCGCGGACCAGGGCCGTGGCCGTCTCGCCGGGAGGGGTGTGGGTCGGGATGGACCGCAGGTCCCACCAGGCGGTGAGGACCGGAACCAGCCGCGCGCCGGGCGTACACGCCAGCCAGTCGTCGTACGCGGCGGTGGGGAGGGCGGTGGTGCCCTCGGGCGTGCGGGTCAGTGTGATCAGTTCGGCGGCGAGGGCCAGGTCGAGGAGCAGGCGGGTGTGGGCCTCCGTAGTCCCGGCCGCCTTGGCCAGCCGCTTGGTCTCGCGCAGGGCCAGGCCGCCCGCTTTGCGGAGCGCCGCGGGCCGGGCGGCCAGGGCGGCGAGGAGCCGGTCGAGGGCGGCGGCGAGCGTGGCCGCGGCGGCCTGGGCTTCCGCGCGCGGCGAGCGGGAGAAGGCGGCTGATGTGGGGATCCCTGGGGTGACGGCCCGGTCGGGGGCCGCGGGGGCCGTGGTCGCTCCGGAGCCGTCCGGGGGCGTCGGCCCGGAGCCGTCCGGGCGTGCCACTCGGGAGCCGTTGGGGTGCGTCGCTTCGGCGGGAACGTCGTCCACTGCCCGCGAGTCCGGCGAGGCGGAGCCCCCCGTCTCCCCGGGCGCGGCAGGCACGAAGGGGCCCAGGTCATGACCGGACAGGAGCTGGGCGGTGCGCGGGGGCACGACGACGCGGCCGTCCGGAACGGGGGCGGCCAGCCCGTCCTCGTACAGGCCCTCAAGCGCGGCGACGGCGGCATCCCGAGCCGGTCCGGGGGCCTCGGCACCGAGCTCCGCGTACACCCCCTCGACCGGGACGGGCTCGCTGGCCAGGTCGGGGAAGGACAGCCGGTGGGCCATCAGGGACTGGTAACCGGCTCCCGCGTCCGGGGCGGCAGGGGCGGCCGTCCTCACCTTCGCGAGCCGGCGGCTGAGGCGGGCGGCCGTGGCCAGCACGTGCAACCGCGGGTGGTCGAGGTGCAGGACCAGGTGGTGCAGGGTCTCGTACGACCACAGGGAGGTGGCCAGGGCGTGCAGCCCCGTGGGCGCGGGGCGCCGGGAGAGCGGTTCCGCGTGGCGGGTGAGCAGCGCGGCGAGCTGTTCGGGGGTGCGCTGCCCCAGTGATCGGGTGAGTGCGTCGAGACCTTCCACGGCCTTGAGGGTAGTCATCGGGCGAGGAGGGCGGTCAGCGCGCCCACGGGGTCGGGATCGGCGCCGCCCGTCGGCCACCATTCGTCGCTTCCGGGCTCGGCTTCGTACGGGTACCAGCGGTGGTCGCGGCCGAAGCGGAGCTGGATGCCCCGTTCGGGATCGGTGAGGTGGTTGTGCCAGGGGCGCAGGGCCGGGAGGTCGGCGGCGAGCAGGGCGCCCCGCGCCCGGTCGAAGTCGCCCGCCGGAGGGTTCCAGGTGGTGTCGAGCAGGGCGAGCCCCTCCGCCCCGCCCTGGCGCCAGGCGGCGACGCCGCGCGCCACGTCGGTGACGGTACGGCCGGTGGCCGCGGCGAGGTCGCGGTACAGCGCGCGGGTGGTGGAGGTCAGCCCGGCCGTGGGGTGCGCGCGGGCGGCCAGCCGGACGGCGTCCTGCCAGAGGCCGAGCCGCGGGAACGGGGACGGGACGGGCTCCTGGACTGCGCCTTCGCGTCCGTGGCTCGCCGACGCGGGCCCCTGCACGGCATTTCCCCGCCCACGGCTCGCCTGGGCGGAGTGCAGGTAGGCGTGGGCGCGGGACGCCGCGTCGGCCGCGAGGAACTCCAGTGCCCCGGCGTCGAAGGGCAGCCCTTCGACGCCCGGCAGCACCGGGCCGGATCCGGCGTGCTCCGGCAGCGGCATCGGCGGCGGGAGCCCCGGGCGCAGCCGCTCGGCCAGGGCCGCGCGCGCCATGATCCCCGGGTACGGGTCCGAGGCGCCCGAGGCTTCCGGGACCACGAGGGGTCCCCCGTGGGCGCCCGCCCCGTCGTCGGCCCGTGGACCGGCCGGGCCCGGGGACGGCGACGGATCCGTGGACGGGGCCGTGGTCGGGGCCGTGGTCGGTGGCGGAGCCGGGGGCTCGGTGCTGCCGCGTGCCTCTCCGGCGGCGTGGGCGGCGCTGCGGCGGGCCAGCTCGTCGAGGAGTTCCCGTTCGCCGCGACCGCGCATGAGGAGCAGCACGAACGGATCGGCGTCCAGCAGGCGGGCCGTCTGGAAGCAGAGGGCCGCCGCGTGCTTGCAGGGGTACCCGGCGTCGGGGCAGGAACAGCGGGGCACGAGGTCGCCGGGTCCCGGCAGCAGGCGCGTGCCGCTCTCGGCGAAGGCGCGCGGGAGTTCCTTGGCCAGGAGGGCGGCGAGCTGGACGGGATCGGCGGTGACGGCGTCGAGGAGGGCGGACCACTCACGGTCGGTGAGGACCTGCAGCCGCACCTCCGCGCTGTACGGGCGGGGGCGGCTGCCGCGCACCGAGGCGGCGATGCGTCCCGGCGTGATGTTGATCGTGTCGACGTGGCCGTCGCGGGCGTAGGCGCGGCCCCGTTCGAGCCGGCCGGCGTCCAGGGCCGTCGTCCGCAGCGCGTCCAGCCACGCGTCCCCCCACCAGGTCGCCGCGAAGGGCGTGTCGGCGTCGCCGTGCGGCGGCAGGGGCGGGAACGTGCGCGAACGTTCCGAGCGGTCGTAGCGGTTCGGCCGGGCCGAACGGCCCGCGCGCCCGGAGCCGGCGACGCGCACCGGAGCGGTGGAGTGGACGACGGGGCCGGGATCGCCCGGCCTGTGGGCGGGGCGGGGGCGGCGCGGGCTCATGCGGGCCTCCTCAGCTTCACCAGGTCGGCCAGCTCGGCGTCGGTGAGTTCGGTGAACGCGGTCTCGCCGCCGGTGAGGACCGCGTCGGCCAGCGCGCGCTTGGCCGCGAGAAGTTCGGCGATGTTGTCCTCGACCGTGCCCTCGGCGATCAGGCGGTGCACCTGGACGGGTTGGGTCTGGCCGATGCGGTAGGCGCGGTCGGTCGCCTGTTCCTCCACCGCCGGGTTCCACCAACGGTCGTAGTGGATCACGTGACCGGCGCGGGTCAGGTTGAGGCCGGTGCCCGCGGCTTTCAGGGAGAGCAGGAAGACGGGCACCTCACCCGCTTGGAAGCGGTCGACCATCTGTTCGCGCTGGGCGACCGGGGTGCCGCCGTGCAGAAGTTGGGCGGTGACGCCGCGGCCGGCGAGGTGCCGTTCGAGCAGCCGTGCCATCTCCACGTACTGCGTGAAGACCAGCGTGGCGCCGCCCTCGGCGAGGATCGTGTCGAGGAGTTCGTCGAGCAGTTCCAGCTTGCCCGAGCGCGCGGCCAGCCCCGGCGCCACCTCCTTGAGGTACTGCGCGGGGTGGTTGCAGATCTGCTTGAGGGAGGTGAGCAGCTTCATCACGAGCCCCCGACGGGCCATGCCCTCGGCCGCCTCGATCCGTGCCAGCGTCTCGCGGACCACCGCTTCGTAGAGCGCGGCCTGCTCGCGGCCCAGCGCCACCGGGTGGTCCGTCTCCGTCTTCGGTGGCAGTTCGGGGGCGATGCCCGGGTCGGACTTCTTGCGGCGCAGGACGAAGGGCCGGACCAGTCCGGCCAGGCGTTCGGCCGCGGCCGGGTCCTCGCCGCCCTCGATCGCGCGGGCGTACAGGGCACGGAAGGTCTTCAGGGGCCCCAGCAGCCCCGGAGTGGTCCAGTCCAGCAGCGACCACAGCTCGGACAGGTTGTTCTCGACCGGGGTGCCGGTGAGGGCGATCCGGGCGGGCGCCTTGATGCCGCGGAGCGCCCTGGCCGTGGACGACCGGGCGTTCTTGATGTGCTGGGCCTCGTCCGCGACCACCCACGCCCAGGCCTGGGCGGCCAGTTCCGTGGCGCTCGTCCGCATCGTGCCGTACGTCGTCAGGACGAAGCCGCCTTCCAGGCCCTCCAGGCTGCGCCCGGCCCCGTGGAAACGGCGGACGGGCGTGCCGGGCGCGAAGCGTTCGATCTCGCGCTGCCAGTTGCCCAGGAGGGAGGCCGGGCAGACCACCAGGACGGGCGCGGCGGGCCGTCGGTGCAGGTGGAGGGCGATGACGGTGATGGTCTTGCCCAGGCCCATGTCGTCGGCGAGGCAGCCGCCGAGCCCGAGGGAGGTCATCAGGTCCAGCCAGGCCAGGCCGCGTGCCTGGTAGTCGCGCAGGGTGGCGCGCAACCCGGCGGGGCGCGGCAGCGGACGCGCCTCCGTGGTGAGGCGGGACCGCAGGTCGGCGAGCGCGCCCAGGGGCACCACCTCCACCTCCTCGCCGTCCACTTCGGCGGTGCCGTGCAAGGCGGTGGCGAGGGCGTCGACCGGCTCCAGGTGCCCCAGTTCCCGCTTACGTGCCTTGCGGACGAGGGCCGGGTCCACCAGTACCCACTGGTCGCGCAGCCGCACGACCGGGCGGTGCGCCTCCGCCAGGGTGTCCATCTCCGCCTCGGAGAGCGGCAGGCCGTCCAGCGCGAGTTGCCAGCGGAAGGTGGCGAGGCGTTCGACGTCGAAGAAGCCGAAGCCGTCGGCGGCCGACCCGGGCGCGGGGCGGAGCACCGCCGTGGCCGTCAGCCCCCGGGCCAGTTCCTTCGGCCAGTGGAGCGTCACGCCCGCGGCTCCCAGGCGGGGTGCCGTCTCACCCAGGAGCTCGTACAACTCGTCCTCGGACAGCGGCAGGACGTCCGGCACCGGCCGTTTCAGCAGACGGCCCAGCGGCGGCCACACCCGGGCCGCGCGGCGCACGGCGAGCAGGGTGTCGACCCTGGCCCGGGGGCCGAACAGGGCGGAGCCCTCGCCCTCCCACAGGTCACGGGCGTCCGCCATCAGCGTCGGGTCCGCGAGGCTCTGCACCTGGAGGACGGCCGCCGCGGCGCTGCGCTCCTCGAAACGTCGGTCGGCCAAGGCTCCGCCGGCCCTCCGGCCGTCCTGGGCTTCCCCGGTGGCCCGGCCGTCTTGGGTTTCCTCGGTGCCCTGATGGGTCTCGGCGGGGTACTCGTGATCCGACGACGCACCGCCCGGCCGGTCCCGCCCTCGGGCGGCCCCGGGCACCAGGCCGTCGCCCGGTCCGCCGAGCGGCTGCCCGTGATGCGGCTCACCGAACGCAGGCCCCGGGCCGTCACCGGACGCCACCAGGGTGTCGTCCGCCTCCGGGGTGTCGTCCCGCCGGTCGAAGAGGCGGTCCGGGCTCAGGTCCAGGCGCAGCGCGAGCCGCACGCCGGCGTCCACCCCCGCTGCCACCTCGGCGGCCCAGTCCCGGGCGCCCGGGACGCGGTGGGGGCCCGTACCGGCGTACGGGGCTCCCGCCACCCGGGCCGCGGCCGGGGTGCGGGGCAGCGTGTCGATCACCGCGTCCACGAACATCCGCACCAGGGAGGCGGGGTCGTGCACCTGGAGCGGGCGCCGGCCGCGGAGCGGCACCGCGTACGCCTCGGGGGGCATGGCCGCCGCGATGGCCCGCAGGTGCGCCACATCCTCCGGGTCGAGCGGCCCGGCCCGCCACGCGTCGACGTCGTCCGGACCCAGCCCCGGAAGCAGCCGTCCGCGCGCGGCGAGGTGCAGGGCGTGCAGGGCCGCCGCGCCCCAGCACGCCGTTGCCGGATGCGCGGACGGATCGTGCCGGGCGCGTGCCAGCAGGGGGACGGCCTCGGCGAGGGACAACAGGACAGCGGGGACCGTGCGGCTGCGGGCACCGGCACCGTGCCGCCGGGCGACCGTCAGCTCCACGCGGACCCCGGACACGGCCGGATCGACGCTCGGGGTGGTGCCGTCCGCACCGGATGCGCCGGCCGGCAGGGGCCCGCCATCGGGGCACCAGAAAGCGACCTTGCCGTCCCGCGGCACCGGGGCGGGCAGGAAGACCGCGGCACACCGGGCCGACGCACCGTAGTGGAGGCCGTCCCCGCTGCCGGGCTCCTCGTGGATCCCGGCCGACGGCCGCTGTACGCCCGCGGGCGTCCCGCGCCGCCGCGCTGTCATGCCGCTCCTCTCCCTCTCTGCCATCCGCCCCGCCACTCCCACCCCGACCTGCGAGTCTACGGGCGCACGCAGGGGGCTCCCCCGTCGTACGGAGCCCGCCTCCGCCGACCCCGCACGGCCGGTCTTCCGTGGCCGCGTGGGCCCCTCCGGGAGACGGGCCCCAGGAGAGCGGGCATCAGGCGGCCGAGGCCGCGACGCGCCCGCCCGCGCCCTCCGCCCTCTCCCTGCTCGTCCCCATCCGACGTCCCGTGCCAGCCCGTCCCGCGTCCGCCGTTCCGAAGCCTCGGGCCTCGGCCCTCCGGGTCGACCGCCCGGCGGCCCGTCGTCGACCGCGCGGCCCGCACGTCCCGGTCCCCGTCCCGCCCGCGCCGGCCCCCGCACCGGTGGCGTGCTTCCGGGTACCCGCCGCATCCCGTCGTCGCGGGCGGTGACGAAGAACGGCCCCCTGAGAAAGAACCGAGCGGAAGTCTGCTGCATGTCGTCCTCACCCCCCGTCGTCTGCCGCGGGACCGGGATTCCGACCTCGCGACGTTGCGTGAAAACGATGAAAGCAGACGGCACTGACAACGCCCCGCGAACAACCCCACCATCCCCCGGACCGGCCACCGTTTACCCAGCTCAGAGGCCCTATGCGGAAACATTCACCGGGCTCGCGCACCACCCCCGCGCCACCCCGCCGGACGGCGTCCGGCGTCGCGCTCGGTAATCCCCGCAGGCCGCCGCGAAGGAACCGAGCGACGGCGGCGGAAGCGGATGACGAGCGTGCGGATCAGGAGGATCCTGGAGACAGGGATTGTCGCGATGTGTGGTGATGTGTCGTGGTACACCGAGCAGGAAACGAGCCTCTGCAGGCACGCAGCCCCCTGCGGCTGCGCTCGGGGCTGGCAGCGTTCGGCGTGGTGTGCGCCGCGGCCGGCGCGGTGGCCTTCGCCATGATCGACCATCCGGGGTGGGCGCTCGTCTGCGCCATCGTGGCCGTAGTGGCCGCCCTGGACCTCGTCATCGTCATCTGGCGCATCCGCCAGGGCCCGCACTACCAGCCCGGCAGGGACGTACCGCCTTACGAGCCCGCTCGGTCGCAGGACATCGGGCGCACCACGGGCAGGCATCGCAAGAAACGCTGAGATCGGCCATCGCAACAAACGCTGGGATCGACGAAATCGATCGACGTCCGGAGCACGCGGACAGCGGTCAGGCTCAGGCGAAGACTACGGATCTCCGCCGGTGAAAGACCCGTGAACTGGGCCTTTCACCGGCGGAGAGGCAGCACGGCGCCTGAATTCTCCGCAACAACGTCGTATTCGGATCCTCCGCGACATCGCATACGGGTTCTCAACGGCCGACCGCCGCCGACCGACCACCGACCTCAGTTGCCGGTCGGCCCTTCACCCGACCCCGGTCCCCGTCCATCCGGCCACCGCTCGTCGGCGTCGGCGTCGGCGGCCTCGGTCGGCCGCTCCTTCGAGAAATTGGCGGCTTGAATGAATTCCGGGCTCGGGTCGAGCGCCGCCGCCAGCCGGAAGTGGCGCCGGGCCTCCCCGGCCCGGTTGGCCCGCTCCAAAGTGCGCGCCAGCGCGAAGTGGGCGAAGGCGTTGTCCGGCTCGCGTTCCAGGACGAAAGCGAACTCCTTCTCCGCCGACTTCAATCGCGCCGCGAGGAAGAACGCCCGGGCGCGCAGCAGCCGCGCGGCGGTGTTCTCCGGGTGCTCGGCGATGACCGGGTCCAGCAACTGGATGGCACCGCGCGGATCGCGCGCCGCCAGCAGGTGCTCCGCGGCGCGGAAACCGATGACATGGGTCTGCGGGCTGCTCTCGGACATGGCCATCTCCTCTCCCACCCCATCGGACGGGCCTTCGCCGTCCCGCACTCCGGGAGGGTCGTCACGCGCCCTACAACAACCCGCCCTCCCTCCGCATTCCTCGCCTCGCCCGCACCACGCTTTCGTCCCGCACCGCGCGGACGCGACACCCCGCCCGCATCACATGAGAGCGGCTTCCGCCACCAGCCACGCGCGACGGGCCCGGACCCGAGCGGCATCATCACGCCCGCGCCCCCGGCCTGTCCCACCCGCTCGAACGCCTCCCTTCGCCTACCGCGCGTCGGCCTCCTCCTCATAGGGGAACCGCGCCGGCGGAGTCTCCCGCTCGAAGAAGGTCTTGGCCCGCACCATCGCCCGCTCGTCGTTCCGCACCTGGCCAGGCCGCGAACCGTTGCCGAACAGCACCCCGCCGAACCGCATCCGCATGTACGCCGCCGTGTTGTTGAGCGTGGTCACCAGCCCGTCGCCGACGGCATCGTCGCGGTCCGCCATGACCGTGACCCCCCACAGCGTCCGGCCCGCCATCCGCTGCTTGAAGTCCGAGCCGGGCTCCGTGAGCCAGCCCGACCAGTAGTCGAGGTAGCGCTTGGTCTGCGCGGACAGGGTGTACCAGTACAGGGGCGAGACCAGGACGACATCGGTGGCCTCCACGGTCGCCTGCCGCAGCGTCTCCTCGTTCTCCACGGCCGGCCAGGTCTCGGTCTCGTGCCGCCCGTCCTGGAAGTCCGGCAGCGGCAGTTGGTTCAGGTCCACCCAGCGCTGCGAGATGCCGGCGGGCAACTGCTCGGCTGCGGCCCGGGCGAGGATCTCGGTGTTGCCCTCAGGGCGGGAGCTGCCGAGAACGAAGAGGAACGAGCGGTCGCTCGCCGCCCGGTCGGCGCGGTGAGCAGCGGAAGCGGTCATGTCTCACTCCAGTGGTGTGCGATCCATTGGTACGCGGTCACGGCAACGGAACAACCGGCCCGGCCACGGCGGCGACCGGTTGGCCGACGACCCGTCCGGGACGGGCGGCCGTCCCCTCATGCGACGTGCCGCCGGTGTCCGGGTCTGGGCCGACCGCGGCAGGGCTGCGGAACAGGGCTTCGCCGACCACCCCCAGGCCACCGGCGAATGCCGCCGGACGCGGACAGCCGCCCGACGCCGGCACCGCCGTCACGAGCGCGGAATGCGCGCTCGTGCAGTGACGTTAAGGCTTGACACTGGTGAGAAGGTCAACAACCTCGGAGGGGGCGGGTTACATGCTGATCGGAGAATTGTCCCGGCGCACGGGAGTCAGCCCGCGATTGCTGCGGTACTACGAGGCACAGGGGTTGCTCGCCGCCGGCCGCAGTCCCAACGGCTACCGCGACTACGACGAGGACGCGGTGGACACCGTGCGGCAGGTGCGTGCCTTGCTCGACGCGGGCCTGTCCACCGAGGTGATCCGTTCGGTGCTGCCGTGCGTCCGGGACGGCGAGGGCGGGACCCCGGAGTTCGACTGGTGCGCGGGCCTGCGGGCCACCCTGCACCGGGAGTTGGCCGCCACGGACGAACGCATCAACAGCCTTCAGCGCAACCGCAACGCTCTCGCCGGCTATTTGGCACAGTCCTCAACTGCCGCTCGTTAGGACGAGGGCGGCCCGGACGGCTCTTGAAGCCGTCCGACGGCAGCCGAAGACGCGCCTGGTGAGGTGGCGGGTTTCGCCCGTCTGCCTGCACGACGGCTACTGATGGGGCGTCAGCCATCAAGCGCCGTTGAAGAAACCACCAGGCCACGCGCCGACGGCCCTCGGACGGCTACCGACCCGGTCACCACATACCGCGGGCCCAGACACGGCGTCAGCCATCCTGCCGGGCGCGCCGATGACACCGATCGCGTCGAGGAGGCGAGGAAGCGCGTCCTTGCTCCTGACCCACCCATGGCATCGACTACGGGCGCCCGAAACCCCGCCCCGCAGCACGCCTACCAGCACGGCAAGGCCACCGCCGCCAAAACACGACGGGCGCGGGCAGCCGCCCGCCCCGGCATCATCGGCCCGCGCTCTCCCTGAGCCGCTCCCACACGGCACGCACCTGCGGCTCCAACGCCTCCAGCGGACCATCGTTGTCGATCACCAGGTCCGCGACCGCGAGCCGCTTCTCCCGGCTCGCCTGCGCCGCCATGCGGGCCCTCGCGTCCTCTTCCGTCATGCCGCGCAGCCGCACCAACCGGTCCAGTTGCGTCTCCGGCGCGGCATCGACCACGACCACCAGGTCGTACAGCGGCGCGAGCCCGTTCTCCGCCAGCAGCGGCACGTCGTTGACCACCACGGCGTGCGGCCCGGCCGCCGCCTCCAGTTCGTCCGAGCGGGCACGCACCAAGGGGTGCACGATCGCGTTCAGCGCCTTGAGCTTCTCCGCGTCGTTGAAGACGATGCCGCCCAGCTTGGGCCGGTCGAGTATGCCCTCGGGCGTCAGCACCTCCGCCCCGAACTCCGCGACCACCGCCGCCAGTCCGGGCGTACCCGGCTCGACCACCTCGCGGGCGATCTTGTCGGCGTCCACGATCACCGCGCCGTACGACTCCAGCAACCGGGAGACCTCGCTCTTCCCGGCGCCGATCCCACCCGTCAGTCCCACCTTCACCATGAGCCCACGCTATACGGCCCCACTGACAACGGCATCGGGCCCGCCGGAACCCGGCACCACTCCTGCGGCCGAGCGCCCGACGCCGACCCCACCCGCAAGTCCGACGCGTCCGGCATCGGCACCGCTCCCGTCGGCAAGTAGTCCGACGCGTCAGGCGCCGCCCTCCCCTTCGCGCTCCGCCAGGAAGCGCTCGAACTCCATCCCGATCTCGTCGGCCGAGGGAAGCTCGATCGGTTCGGCCACCAGGTTGCCCCGGGTCTCCGCCCCCGCCACCGCGTCGTACTGGTGCTCAAGCCCGCTCACGAGCGCGACGAGTTCCTCGTCGCCCTCCGAGATCTGACGCTCGATCTCCTCCTGGGTGCGCAGCGCCTCCGTCCGCAGGGAGTGCGCGGCCGTGGGCAGCACGAGGCCGGTGGCGGCCGTCACCGCCTCCAGGGCCGTGAGCGCGGCGTCGGGGTAGGGCGACCGGGCCACGTAGTGCGGTACGTGCGCGGCGACGCCCAGGACATCGTGCCCGGCCTCCGCGAGCCGGAACTCGATCAGCGCCTCGACGCTGCCCGGCACCTGTGCCTCGTCGAAGAAGGTGGTGTGACCGGGCATCAGGTCGATGCGGTTGCCGTGCGGAGTGAGTCCTACGGGGCGGGTGTGCGGCACGCCCATCGGGATGCCGTGGAAGTTCATGGACAGCCGCACGCCGAGTCGCTCCACCATCTGCCGCACGGCGGCGGCGAACCGCTCCCACTCCACGTCCGGTTCGGGACCGGACAGCAGGAGGAAGGGCGCACCCGTGGTGTCCTGGATCAGCCGCAGGGTGATCTCCGGGGTCTCGTACTTCGTCCAGCGGTGCTTCTGGAAGGTGAGCAGCGGACGGCGGGCCCGGTAGTCGACCAACCGGTCGTGGTCGAAGCGGGCGACGACCTGGTGCGGCAGTTCGTCCAGCAGCCGTTGGACGATCTGGTCGCCGGTCTCCCCGGCGTCGATGTAGCCGTCGAAGTGGTACAGCAGCACCAGTCCGGCGGAGTCCCTGGCGGCGATCGCCTCGACCGCCGCGAGCCCGCTCGACTCCCATGCGTACAAACCCTGGGGATCCAACACAGTGACCGCTCCTCCTCTTGTCCGCCTCGGAAAACGTGGGGCGGCGGCAGAACATTCCCGGCGGTAGTAAGCACCCGCTATCCGGACGCACCTGACGCGGCACCGGCAGACGGCCGATCGCGCCCGCTCGCACCCCACACCGCCACGCTGGTGCCCGCTCCCGCGCGCCACGCCACATTCTCGTACGTGAACACCGCAAAGGAGGAAGCGATTTCGGAGCGGCCCACCGATCTCGCCCCCCTCTCCGCCCTTCTCGACGACCGATCCGGCCCGCCCCTGGCTCCTCCAAGGCCACCACCGCCCCAAGCACCCCCACACCCGTCGCCCGGAAGGGACGTGAGTCGTGTACGAGTTCCCTTCCGGCACATCCCGTCCCCGCGGACGCCCCAGCCCCTCACCGCCCCACGAACAGCGCCTCGCTCATCCGCACGTCCGGCAAGAACGGCGTCCTCAAGAACTTCCGGATCCACGACATCGGCCGGAACGGCGGCAGCATCGGCGACGAGATCCACTTTGGCAGCGTGAGCGCCACCGAGAACCGAGGCGACAACGTCCAGAGCCCGGGCAACGCCACCGAACCGGGGACCCCCCTCACAGTCGGCATCACCGTCACGCCCGTCCGCTCATCCATACGGCCCGCCCCGGACCTCCCGCCCCGGACCTCCCGCGCCGCCCATCCCCGGACGCGCCGTTTTCGCTCATGGCGAAGGCCCGCCCCCCGAATGGGGGACGGGCCTTCGCAGCAGATCAGCTACCGCCGACTAGCAGCGGCGTGTGGTCAGCTCTGGCCGCCGGCCAGCTTCTCGCGGAGGGCAGCCAGGGCCTCGTCCGACGCCAGGGCGCCGGAGTTGTCCGCCGACTCCGAGGAGTACGAGCCACCGGAGACGTTGCCACCGGCGTTGCCGGCCGCCGGGGCCGCCGCGCCCTCGGCCGCCGCCTGCTCGTCCGCCTCGCGGGACTTGATGACCTGAGCCTGGTGCTGCTCGAAGCGCTGCTGCGCCTCGGCGTACTGGGTCTCCCACGCCTCGCGCTGGGCCTCGTAGCCCGGCAGCCAGTCGTTGGTCTCGGGGTCGAAGCCCTCGGGGTAGATGTAGTTGCCCTGGTCGTCGTAGGACGCGGCCATGCCGTACAGGGTCGGGTCGAACTCGACCGCCGTCGGGTCGGCGCCGAAGGACTCGTTGGCCTGCTTCAGCGAGAGGCTGATGCGACGGCGCTCCAGGTCGATGTCGATGACCTTGACGAAGATCTCGTCGTTGACCTGGACGACCTGCTCCGGGATCTCCACGTGGCGCTCGGCCAGCTCGGAGATGTGGACCAGGCCCTCGATGCCCTCGTCGACGCGCACGAACGCACCGAACGGAACGAGCTTGGTGACCTTACCCGGGACGACCTGACCGATCTGGTGGGTCCGGGCGAACTGCTGCCACGGGTCTTCCTGGGTCGCCTTGAGCGACAGGGACACGCGCTCGCGGTCCATGTCGACGTCCAGGACCTCGACCGTGACCTCCTGGCCGACCTCGACAACCTCGGACGGGTGGTCGATGTGCTTCCAGGACAGCTCGGAGACGTGGACCAGACCGTCCACGCCACCCAGGTCCACGAAGGCACCGAAGTTGACGATGGAGGAGACGACGCCGGAGCGCACCTGACCCTTCTGCAGGGTGGTGAGGAAGGTCTGGCGGACCTCGCTCTGGGTCTGCTCCAGCCAGGCGCGGCGGGACAGGACCACGTTGTTGCGGTTCTTGTCCAGCTCGATGATCTTGGCCTCGAGCTCCTTGCCCACGTAGGGCTGAAGGTCGCGGACACGGCGCATCTCGACCAGGGAGGCCGGGAGGAAGCCGCGGAGGCCGATGTCGAGGATGAGACCACCCTTGACGACCTCGATGACGGTACCGGTAACGATCCCGTCCTCTTCCTTGATCTTCTCGATGGTGCCCCAGGCACGCTCGTACTGGGCGCGCTTCTTCGAGAGGATCAGGCGGCCTTCCTTGTCCTCCTTCTGGAGGACCAGGGCCTCGATCTCGTCGCCCACGGCGACGACCTCGTTCGGGTCGACGTCGTGCTTGATCGAGAGCTCACGGCTCGGGATGACGCCTTCGGTCTTGTAACCGATGTCGAGCAGGACCTCGTCCCGGTCGACCTTCACGATGACGCCGTCGACGATGTCGCCGTCGTTGAAGTACTTGATCGTCTCGTCGATCGCGGCGAGGAAGGCTTCCTCGTTACCGATGTCGTTGACCGCAACCTGCGGGGTGGTGGCGGTGGTCTCGGTGCTGCTCGTCATGTGGGAAAGGGCTCCGGTACGGACATTGAAGTCGTAGGTACTGCTACGCCGGGAGCCTTTATCGCCTCTGCAATAAGCCGGACAGCGTCAGAGGCGCTTCCTTCTTGGGACTCCGGCCGACCGGAATCCCGAAAACGCCCCGAAAACCGAGGGGACATACTTACAGATGCGAGCGCGACCTGCTCCGTCTGAGGCGCGCAGGCCCGCAGCGCAACTTGTAGCATACGGGGGCAGCCGGACACGGTCAATGCACGAAGGCGCACACCCGGGGCAGATCACCCCATAACCGGCACATACGAGGTTCCAGGAGGCCACAGCGCCTCGCTATCCTGCGCGAGCCGTAGCGGGCCGATCCGCTCGCTACAAGCTTCAACCAAACATACGGCGACGGGCACGATGATCCAAGAGTTCGAACCGGAAGCGACCCGGCGTACCGCCTCGGCTGCGGAGAGCAGCCGGGCCAACCGTGGCTGGTGGGACCGCAACGCGGACGAGTACCAGAACGACCACGGCGCCTTCCTCGGAGACGACCGCTTCGTGTGGGGCCCGGAAGGGCTGGACGAGGCGGAGGCCGGCCTGCTCGGCCCGGTCACCGAGCTGAAGGGACGGCGCGTCCTGGAGATCGGCGCCGGCGCGGCGCAGTGCTCGCGCTGGCTCGCCGCGCAGGGAGCGCACCCCGTCGCCCTGGACCTCTCCCACCGCCAGCTCCAGCACGCCCTGCGGATCGGCGCGCAGGACGTGTCCCTGGTCGAGGCGGACGCGGGAGCGCTGCCCTTCCGGGACGGCGCCTTCGACCTGGCCTGCTCCTCGTACGGCGCGATCCCCTTCGTCGCCGATCCGGTGCGCGTGATGCGCGAGGTGCGGCGCGTGCTGCGGCCCGGTGGGCGCTGGGTCTTCTCGGTCACCCACCCGATCCGCTGGGCCTTCCCCGACGAGCCCGGCCCCGAAGGGCTGTCGGTGGCCGCCTCCTACTTCGACCGCACGCCCTACGTGGAGCAGGACGAGACCGGGCAGGCGGTGTACGTGGAGCACCACCGGACCCTGGGCGACCGGGTGCGTGACGTCGTGGCCGCCGGGCTGCGCCTGGTGGACCTCGTGGAACCGGAGTGGCCGGACTGGAACGCGCAGGAGTGGGGCGGCTGGTCCCCGCTGCGCGGACGGCTGATCCCGGGCACCGCGATCTTCGTGTGCGAAGCGCCGTAGGGCGCCACTCGGAGTAGAGCACCCCCGGCCCCCCGATGTCCCCGCTCCGGAGGGCAGGCGCTGGGGGCCGGGACGCGGTGGGCCGCGGCGACCGCCCGCCGCGGGGCGGTGGTGTGCCGTCCGGGAAACTGGGCGGGTGATCCGCCACGACGTTCTCGGACAGCTTCCCGTACGGAGCGCCCTGCCACCCCTGGCCGAGGCGCTGGACCGGCGCGGGGCCGCAGTGCTGTGCGCCCCGCCCGGCACCGGCAAGACCACGCTGGTGCCCCTGGCGCTGGCCGGGCTGCTCGGCGGGACGGCGGGCCCGCACGCCTCCGGCCGGGATGGGGCGGACGCGGTGCGCCGGGTGATCGTCGCCGAGCCGCGGCGGATCGCCGCGCGCGCCGCCGCCGCGCGGATGGCGTGGCTGCTGGGTGAGGGGGTCGGCGAACGGGTCGGCTTCACCGTGCGGGGCGAGCGGCGGGTGGGGCCGCGGACCGTCGTGGAGGTCGTGACGACCGGCGTCCTGCTGCAGCGGCTCCAGCGTGACCCGGAACTGGCCGGCTGCGAGGTCGTCGTCCTGGACGAGTGCCACGAGCGGCACCTGGACGCCGACACGGCGGCGGCCTTCTTGCTGGACGTGCGCGAAACGCTCCGCCCGGACCTGCGGCTGGTGGCCGCCTCGGCGACCACGGACGCGGAGGGCTGGGCCGGGCTGCTGGGCGGCGGCGAGGGGCCGGTGCCGGTGGTCGAGGCGGCCGGGGTGTCGCATCCCGTCGAGGTGGTCTGGGCGCCTCCGGAGAAGCCGGTGCGTCCCGCCCATGGGACGTGGGTCGATCCGGCGTTGCTGGGACACGTCGCGGCGGTGGTGCGGCGGGCGCTGGGCGAGCGGACGGGGGACGTGCTGTGCTTCCTGCCCGGGGTCGGGGAGATCGGGCGGGTGGCCGGGCTGCTGGGTGATCTCGGCGCGGCCGGTGTGGAGGTGCTCCAGGTACACGGCCGGGCGCCCGCCGCCGTCCAGGACGCCGTGCTGGCCGGCGGCGCCGGCGGGCGGCGGGTGGTGCTCGCCACCTCGGTGGCGGAGTCGAGCCTGACGGTGCCGGGGGTGCGGGTAGTCGTGGACTGCGGGCTGTCCCGTGAGCCCCGGATGGATCACGCACGCGGGCTCGGCGCGCTGGCGACCGTCCGGGCGTCCCGGGCGGCGGCCCGGCAGCGGGCCGGGCGGGCCGGGCGGGAGGCCCCTGGGACCGTCTACCGCTGCTGGTCGGAGGGCGAGGACGCGCGGTCGCCGCGCTTCCCGGCTCCGGAGATCCAGATCGCGGACCTGACGGCGTTCGCGCTGCAGGCGTCCTGCTGGGGCGCCCCCGACGGGGCCGGGCTGGCCCTGCTCGACCCGCCGCCGGGCGGGGCGCTGGCCGCGGCGCGGGAGGTCCTCACGGCGATCGGCGCGGTGGACGCGGCGGGCCGGGCCACCGAGCGGGGCGTGCGGATGGCACGGATGGGGGTGCATCCCCGCTTGGCGCGCGCCCTGCTGGACGGCGCTCCCGAGGTCGGTGCCCGGCGGGCCGCCGAGGTGGTGGCCCTGCTGAGTGAGGAACCACCGCGCGGATACGGGGACGACCTGGCGGCGGCGTGGCGCACGGCCCGGCGGGGCGGTGACGCCTACGCGGCGCGCTGGCGGCAGGAGGCCCGCCGCCTGGCCACGGCCGCGGGCGAGCGGGAAGAGGAGCGTCGCAAGAGGAACGAGGACCGCCACGGCAAGGACCAGGACCACCGCGGCAAGGGCGACGGACGGGCGGCGGGGCACGGGGCGGGCGGCGACGACGCGGCGGCCGGGCTGATCGCCGCCCTCGCCTTTCCCGAGCGGGTCGCCAAGGCGCGCGGCGGCGGGGCGTACCTGATGACGTCCGGCACCGGGGCCGAACTGTCGGGGACCGGGGGCCGCCCGGACGCCGGGGACGGCACCCGGTTGCGCGACGCTCCGTGGCTGGCGGTGGCGGTCGCGGACCGGCCGGTCTCCGCGGCGTCCGCGCGGGTGCGGCTGGCCGCCGTGATCGACGAGGAGACGGCGTGCCTGGCCGCCCGGGCGCTGCACTCCTCGGGTGAGGAGGTCGGGTGGGCCGACGGGGACGTCGTCGCGCGCGACGTGCGCCGGCTGGGCGCCATCGAGCTGGCGGTCCGGCCGCTGGCCGCGCCCGATCCCGTTCTCGTCCGGGACGCGCTGTGCACCGGGCTGCGGCGGGAGGGGCTGGGGCTGCTGCGGTGGTCCGAGGGCGCGCGGTCGACACGGCAGCGGATGGCCTTCCTGCACCGCGAACTGGGCGGGGAGTGGCCGGACGTCTCGGACGCGGCCTTGCTCGCGCGCCTGGACGAGTGGCTGGACGTGGAACTGGGGCGGGCGCGGCGGCGCGCCGACCTGGAGCGGATCGACGCCGGTCAGGCGCTGGCGCGCCTGCTGCCGTGGGCGAGTGGTGCGGCCACCCGGTTCGACGAACTGGCGCCGGAGCGGATCGAGGTGCCGAGCGGCTCGCGGATCCGCGTCGACTACAGCGGTGATCAGCCGGTGCTGGCGGTCAAGCTGCAGGAGTTGTTCGGCCTGCGGGCCTCGCCGCGGGTCGCCGACGGGCGGGTGCCCGTACTCGTCCACCTGCTGTCGCCCGCCGGGCGGCCGGCGGCGGTGACGGCGGACCTCGCCTCCTTCTGGAGCGACGGCTACCGGTCCGTACGCGCCGAACTGCGCGGCCGTTACCCCAAGCACCCCTGGCCCGAGGACCCCACGACGGCGGAACCGACCCGGCACACGACGGCCCGCCTCAAGCGCGGCTGAGAGCGTCCGGACGGCCCGGCGTCGGCGGCCCGCCGCGGCGTGCGCCGTGCGGAACGGCGACGGCGGTGGGTGGTGGTGGGGTGTGCGGCGGGGCGTGGGAGGCGTCATGTGCGGCACGCTACGGGTCGGGACTGACAGTGGGAGGGGTTTGCGGGGCTTGGCGGCAGGGTTCGGGGTGGAATCCGGGTTCGGGTCCGGGATGGGTCAGGGACGGGGGTGGTTCCCGGTCCGGGTTCGGTCGGGGGAAGGCATCCGGGTCGGTGTCAGGGGCACGGGTGTTGGGTCTGCGCGGGGTGGTCCCGCGGGTGCGCGGGTGGCGGGTGCGCGAGGGTCGGCGGCCGAGCGACCGGGCCGGGGTCCGCGGTGGGGGCCGTGCGGGTTGCTGGGGGGTGACCCGCGAGCAGGCGCGATGGGCTGGAACGGGCAGTCGGCGAGGAACGCCCCGCCGGAGGTGGGGGGTCTCCGGGGAGCGCACCGGGCAGTCGGCGGGAACGCCTGCCGGGAGCGGGGACCTCCAGGAAGCGCGCCGGGCGGTCCGCGAGAACACCCGGCAGAGGCGGGACACCTCCGGAAAGCGCACCGGGCAGTCGGCGGGAGCGCCTACAGGAAACGGGGGGCTCACGGAACGCGTCCGCGAGAGGGGCGGCTCGTGGGAACAGGCATCAACGGCGAGGCACGGAGCGGCAGCCCAAAACGCAGCCGCCCCACCCGGCGAACCGGGCGGGGCGGGCAAGCGGCCTGGGGCGCGCGGTGCCGGGGCGGCTACCGCGAGGCCGGCGGGGCCACCGTCAGCTGGACCAGGAGGACGGCGCCGTCGGCGGTGGTGAGGCGGAGGGTGAACGTGCCCGTCTGGCCGTCGGTGAAGATGCGCGGGAGGACGAGCAGGCCGTGGGCGTCGGTCTTCAGGCCGGTGAGCGTACGGACGGGCTTGCCCTCGGGGCTGTTGGCGGCCGGGGTGCCCGGCTCGCCGGTGACGGGGGCGCCGTCCGCGCCGACCTTGAAGTACGGGCCCTTGTCGTTCTCCACGGGGTTGTTCGCGTCGCCGGTGACCATCGTCGCGGTCACCGCCGCGCCCGCCGCGGCCTTGCCCTTGTAGGTGGCCATGACCTGCACCGCGTCCACCGCGAAGGCACCGTCGGCCGGGGCCTGGAGCTTCACGTCGGAGGTACGGGCGAGCTTGTCGGCCTTGGGGGTCGGCGTGGGAGTCGGGGTCGGCGTGGTCGCGCCGCGAACGGTCGCCCAGACCTCGGCGGCCGGGAGGCGGTGGCCCACGGCCAGCGCCCGGATGACGAACGTGCCGGCCTTGCGCCCCGCGTGGATGACGGGCGGGGTGGCGACGCCGTCGCGGCCGGTCGTCACCGTGACGCCGGTCGCGTCGTTCGCGAACCGCGCCTCCGTGGCACCGACGATCTGGTACCGCACCCGGACGCCCGCGACCGGCTTGCCCTCCGCGTTCTCGACGCGGACGCGCACCGGGTCCGTGAAGTCCCGGCCGGCCGTGGCCTCGATCCGGTCCTTGCCCACGAGTTCGAGGGCGGCCGGCGGGGCGGGCTTCTGCGGGGGCTTCGGTGTGGGCTTGTGGCTGCCGCCGGGAGAGGGCTCGCCGGTGGGGGGCGGGGTCGTGGTGCCGCCGTCGCCGGGCCGGGGGGTCTCCGGCTTCGGCGTGCCCGGACGGTCCGTGCCGGGACGCTCCGTGCCCGGGCGAGGAGTGCCGGGGCGGTCGGTGCCCGGGCGCTCGGTACCCGGACGCGAAGTGCCGGGCGAGGGCTGCGGCGTGTGCCCGCGCCCCGCACCACCGTTGCCGCCGTCGTTCTTGTCCCCGCCGTCTCCGCCGTTCTTGCCACCGCCGCCGCGGTTGACCGGCAGGACACCGGTGCCGTCCGGCACCTCGAAGGTGCCCTTGCGGTAGTACTCGAACCAGGCCAGGACCCGGCGCAGGTAGTCCTGGGAGTGGTTGTACCCGAGGATGGCGCGGTTCCGGTCCTCCGGTACCGACAGGTCGCGGTCGCCGGCGCACAGGTAGCGTCCGGCGGCCAGCGCCGCGTCGTAGATGTTGTTGGGGTCCTTCTCGCCGTCGCCGTTGCCGTCGGCGCCCCAGCCCTGGCCGTCGGGACCGCCGGTCGACCAGGTGGAGGGGATGAACTGCATCGGGCCCACGGCCCGGTCATGGGTGACGTCCCCGTCGTACCGGCCCTGGTCGGTGTCGGTGATGCGCGCGAAGCCGTCGCCGTTGAGCTGCGGGCCGCGGATCGGCTGGAGGGTCGTGCCCTCGGTGTCCACCGCGCCGCCGCGCGCGTGCCCGGACTCGACCTTGCCGATCGCGGCGAGCAGTTGCCAGGGCAGCCGGCAGCCGGGGTGGGACTCGGCCAGCGTCGCTTCCGCCTTCTTGTAGGCGGCCAGGACGGTCGCGGGGATGCCCGCCTCCGGGGCGCCGATGGCGATCGGAGTACCCCCGGTGGGGCCGGGCTTGGGGGTGGCTCCGGGGGGCACCGGGCTGTTGAGGGGGGGCAGGTCGGTGTAGTAGGACGATCCGCCGTCGATCGGGGGGTGTGCGGGCGGGGTCGGCTCCTCGGCGCTGTTGACGGACGTCTCCAGGGCGCTCGGCGCCTGGGAGGCCGTCAGCGCGGCGAGCGCTACCGCCGCCACCGCCGTCGTGGCCGCTCCCCTGCGGAACCGCCGACCGAATATGGCTGTCATGCCTGCCCATCCCCTCCGCGTCGAGCAACCGCCCCGTGTGGTTCCGCGCTCCCCGGCGCACCAACCCACCTGACACTACGACAACTCATGGCGCGCATCCACTGGTCGCAACGCACTACATACTGATCCGAATCGATCAGGGAGGGGCCTATGCCGTTCACACTCAGCCACGCCGCCGCGGTTCTGCCGGCCATGCGCCGAACGGGAGCGGCGCGCGGTCCGCTGATCGCATCGGCGCTGGTGGCCGGGTCGTTCGCCCCAGACCTAACCTACTTCGCGGGCACCGTCGTTCCCGGCGCCATGCTGTTCGGGGCCTTCACCCACTCCCCCATGGGTGTCCTGACGGTGGACGTCCTGATCACCGCCGCGCTCGTCGGCGTCTGGCTGCTGCTGCGCGAGCCCCTGCTCGCCCTGCTGCCCCGGTCCTGGCGCGGACCGGCGTACGCGCTGGCCCGGGGCCGGCCCTGGCGCACCCGGCGGCCCGTGGCGCTCGCCGGCTGGTTCTTCGTCTCGGCGGTGCTGGGATCGGTGACCCACGTCGTCTGGGACGCCTTCACCCACCAGGGGCGCTGGGGCACCCGGCTGCTGCCGGTCCTCGAACGGGTGGTCGAAGGTTTTCCGCTCACCACGTACGTGCAGTACGGCACCTCGGCGCTGGCGCTGGGAGTGATCGGGTGGTTCCTGTACTCCGGCACACGACGGGCGCGGCGCGCGGAGGCCGGTACCGGGGGTGCGCCGGGACCGCGTTCCCCTGGCGTCCCCGGGCAGTGGGCGGGCCGCGCGGCGGCGCGGCGGCGGAGCGCCGCCCCGGCGGTGCCGGGCCTGCCGGACCTCTCCGGTGGGCAACGGGCGGGCGCCTGGCTGTTCCTGGGGCTGTGCCTGCTCGCCGGCACCGTGCACCGCGTCCTGCGGGCGCGCTCCGTGTACGGGGACGCGGCGACCTGGTTCGACTACGTCCCCACGGTGGCCTTCGGTGCCGGGGCGGGGCTGGCGGCCGGACTGCCGCTGTACGCCCTGGCGGTACGGGCCCTGCACCGGACACCGGGCGTGGCGGCCACGCCCGGCCCTCACCAGGAAGCCGGACGGCCGTACCAGGAGCCCGGACGCCCGCGCCGCGAGGTGGACCGGGACGTCCCGGCGGAGCCGAGCGCGGCACGGGAGCGTACGTGAGACCGCACGCCCCCTGACGACGAGCGCCACGCGCCCCGCGGGAGCGGCGGACGGGAGCGCCCCGCCCGCCGCATCCCTCAGTGCGCCGCCGACTCCCAGTCGGTGCCCGCGCCGACCGACACGTCCAGCGGGGCGCGCAGCGAGACGGCCCCGGACATCTCGCGGCGGAGGATCTCCTCGACCCGCTCCCGCTCGCCCGGCGCGACCTCCACCACGATTTCGTCGTGCACCTGGAGGAGCATCCGGGAGGACAAAGCGGCGGCGCGCATCGCCTCGTCCACCCGCAGCATCGCGATCTTGACGATGTCCGCGGCGGTGCCCTGGATCGGGGCGTTCAGCGCCATCCGCTCGGCCATCTCGCGGCGCTGGCGGTTGTCGCTGTTCAGGTCGGGGAGGTACCGGCGGCGGCCCAGGATCGTCTCCGTGTAGCCCGTGGCGCGGGCCTGGTCGACCACCCGCTGGAGGTAGTCGCGCACCCCGCCGAAGCGCTCGAAGAAGTTGTCCATCAGCCTGCGGGCCTCGTCCGGCTGGATGCCGAGCTGCTGGGACAGGCCGAAGGCCGAGAGGCCGTACGCGAGCCCGTAGGACATCGCCTTGATCTTGCGGCGCATCTCCGGGTCGACCTGGTCCTTGGCCACCGAGAACACCTGCGAGGCCACCGTGGTGTGCAGGTCCTCGCCGGAGGTGAACGCCTCGATCAGGCCCTCGTCCTCCGAGAGGTGCGCCATCACGCGCAGCTCGATCTGGCTGTAGTCGGCGGTCAGCAGCGTCTCGTAGCCCTCGCCGACGACGAAGCCGCGGCGGATGGCCCGGCCCTCGTCCGTACGGACGGGGATGTTCTGAAGGTTGGGGTCCGTGGAGGACAGCCGGCCGGTGGCCGCCACCGTCTGGTTGAAGGTGGTGTGGATGCGGCCGTCGGTGGCGACCGTCTTGATCAGGCCCTCGACCGTGGTGCGCAGCTTGGCCTGCTCGCGGTGGCGCAGCATGATCACGGGCAGTTCGTTCTCGGTCTGGGCCGCCAGCCAGGCCAGGGCGTCCGCGTCCGTGGTGTAGCCCGTCTTGGTCTTCTTCGTCTTGGGCAGGCCCAGCTCGCCGAAGAGGACTTCCTGAAGCTGCTTGGGCGAGCCGAGGTTGAACTCGTGGCCCGCCGCGGCGTGCGCCTCCTGCACGGCCTGCTGCACCGCGCCGGCGAACTGCTGCTCGATGCGCTCCAGCCAGCCGCGGTCCGCGGCGATGCCGGCGCGCTCCATCCGGGCCAGCAGGGCGCTGGTGGGCAGCTCCACGTCGCGCAGCAGCTCGGCCGCGCCGACCTCGACGAGCCGCGTCTCGAACGCCGTGCCGAGGTCCAGGATCGTGCGGGCCTGGCTCATCAGGGCGTCCGCCGCGGCCTGCTCGTCCGCGCCGAAGGCCAGCTGGCCGCTGTCCGCGGCGGCGGCCGGGGCGACCTCGCGGCCCAGGTACTCGATGGAGAGGGCGTCCAGGGCGAAGGAGCGGCGGCCCGGCTTGACCAGGTAGGCGGCGAGCGCGGTGTCCATGCCGACGCCCTCGACGCTCCAGTGGTGCTCGGCGAAGACCCGCATCAGGCTCTTGGCGTCGTGCATCACCTTGGGGCGGGACGCGTCCGCGAGCCAGGCGGCGAACGCCTTGTCGTCGGCCTCGTCCAGCTCGGAGGGGTCGAACCAGGCGGCCGGCCCGTCGGCGGCGGCCAGCGCCACCTCGGAGACGTTGCCGGTGCCCAGCGCCCAGGTGTCGACCGTGGCGACGCCGAGCGGCCCGGTGCCGTGCTCCTCCAGCCAGGGGGCCAGCTCGCCGGTGCCCAGCACCGTGCCGTCCACCTCGACGCCGGCGGACGGGGCCGCCTCCTCGTCACCCTGCTCGGTGCCCGGGTCGGCGGCCAGCAGGCGATCCCGCAGCCCCTGGTTGCGGATCTCCAGCGCCTCCAGGAACACGGTCAGCGCCTTGCGGTCGTACGGCGCCCGGGACAGCTCGTCGGGGCCGCAGGGCAGCTCGACGTCGCGCACCATCTCGGTGAGGCGGCGGTTGAGCTTGACGGCCTCCAGGTGATCGCGGAAGTTCTGGCCCGCCTTGCCCTTGACCTCGTCGGCCCGCTCGACCAGCTCCGCGAAGGAACCGAACTGGTTGATCCACTTGGCGGCGGTCTTCTCGCCGACGCCCGGGATGCCCGGGAGGTTGTCGGACGGGTCGCCGCGCAGCGCGGCGAAGTCCGGGTACTGGGCGGGGGTGAGCCCGTACTTCTCCTGGATCTTCTCCGGGGTGAAGCGGGTCAGCTCGGACACGCCCTTGGTGGGGTACAGGACCGTGACGTCCTCGGTGACGAGCTGGAAGGAATCCCGGTCGCCCGTGACGATGGAGACCTCGAACCCCTGGGCCGCGGCCTGCGTGGCGAGCGTGGCGATGACGTCGTCGGCCTCGTAGCCCTCTATGGCGAAGCGCTTGACGCCCATCGCGTCCAGCATCTCGCCGATCAGCTCCACCTGGCCCTTGAACTCGTCGGGCGTCTTGGAGCGCGTCGCCTTGTACTCGGGGAACTCCTCGGACCGCCAGGTCTTGCGGGAGACGTCGAACGCCACCGCGAAGTGCGTGGGCGCCTCGTCACGGAGCGTGTTCGCCAGCATGGAGGCGAAGCCGTAGATCGCGTTGGTCGACTGCCCCGAGGCGGTCGTGAAATTCTCCACCGGCAGGGCGAAGTACGCCCGGTACGCCATGGAGTGCCCGTCCATGAGGAGCAGGCGGGGACGACCTCCCCCCGCCGCTTCGGTGCCGGTCGGTCCGCTCTTCTTCACTGCCTTTGCTGCCACGTCCCCGATCCTGCCACGCCCCACTGACAATCCCCGCCGCGACCGCCGGGCGGGCCGGCGGTGTCCGGTGCGAGGGTGATCCGGCCCACCCCGTCGGGCCGCGGACGGGCACCACGCACCGGGCGGCAGCGGACGGCGCCCCGGCCCCGTACGAACGAGCGCCCGCACGCGCCGGGCGGGGCCACCACCCACCGAACGGCACCCCGCCCCAGGCCCGTCCCCAGGCCCTCCTCCGGCGAGCGCCCCTCCCGCCCCTGACCCCGCCCCCGTCCGCCGTGACAGGATGCGAACGCGTGCGCCGTCGCCGTACGCACCCACAACGACCCGCCGCCCACCGGCGGGATCGGCACCACTCACGGCACACAGGGAGAGCGCCATGGCAGCCAAGCCGCCCGCCTCGGACCCCATCCAGGACGCCCCGGAGACCGGCGGCCCCGAGCACTCCGCCGTGGGGCTGCCCGCCATCACGAACGCGCTGAAGATCTCGCGGCAGCAGATGGGCGTCCGCCGGACCGCCCTGACCCTGCTGCGGGTGAACCAGAAGGACGGGTTCGACTGCCCCGGCTGCGCCTGGCCCGAGGGTGACAAGCGGCACACCGCCGAGTTCTGCGAGAACGGCGCGAAGGCGGTGGCCGAGGAGGCCACCCTGCGCCGGGTCACCGAGGCGTTCTTCGCCGAGCACCCCGTATCCTCCCTGGCGCGGTGCAGCGGCTACTGGCTCGGCCAGCAGGGCCGCCTGACCCGGCCCATGTACCTGGCCGAGGGCGCCGACCACTACGTGCCCGTCTCCTGGGACCGCGCGTTCGACATCGTCGCCGAGGAACTGGCCGCGCTGGACTCCCCCGACGAGGCGGTCTTCTACACCTCCGGCCGGACCAGCAACGAGGCCGCGTTCCTCTACCAGCTCTTCGCCCGCGAGTTCGGCACGAACAACCTGCCCGACTGCTCCAACATGTGCCACGAGTCCTCGGGGTCCGCGCTCACCGAGACCATCGGCGTGGGCAAGGGCAGCGTCCTGCTGGAGGACCTCTACAAGGCCGACCTGATCATCGTCGCCGGGCAGAACCCCGGCACCAACCACCCCCGGATGCTGACCGCCCTGGAGAAGGCCAAGGCCGGCGGCGCGAAGATCATCTCGATCAACCCGCTGCCCGAGGCGGGCCTGGAGCGCTTCAAGAACCCGCAGACCCCGCGCGGCCTCGTGGGCGGCGGCACCGCCCTGACCGACCTGTTCCTCCAGGTGCGCATCGGCGGCGACCAGGCCCTCTTCCGGGCGCTGAACCGGCTGGTCCTGGACACCGACGGCGCGCTGGACGAGGCGTTCATCCGGGAGCACACGCACGGCTTCGAGGAGTTCGCCGCCGCCGTACGGGGCGAGGGTCCGCAGGACGCGCACTGGGACGAGACGCTGCGCGCCACCGGCCTGACGCGCGCCGAGATCGAACGCGCCCTGAGGATGGTGCTGGACTCCAAGCGCACCATCGTGTGCTGGGCGATGGGCCTGACCCAGCACAAGCACTCCGTGCCCACCATCAAGGAGGTCGTCAACTTCCTCCTGCTGCGCGGCAACATCGGCCGCCCGGGGGCCGGCGTGTGCCCCGTACGCGGCCACAGCAACGTGCAAGGCGACCGCACCATGGGCATCTTCGAGCGGCCCGCCCCCGCGTTCCTGGACGCGCTGGAGAAGGAGTTCGGCTTCGCGCCGCCGCGCGCCCACGGGTACGACGTGGTGCGCGCCATCAGGGCGCTGCGCGACGGACAGGCCAAGGTCTTCTTCGCCATGGGCGGCAACTTCGTGGCCGCCACCCCCGACACCGACGTCACCGAGGCCGCGATCCGCCGCGCCCGGCTGACCGTGCACGTCTCCACCAAACTGAACCGCTCGCACGTCGTCACCGGGGCCCGCGCGCTGATCCTGCCCACCCTCGGGCGCACCGAGCGCGACATACAGGCGGGCGGCGAGCAGTTCGTCACCGTCGAGGACTCCATGGGCATGGTGCACGCCTCGCGCGGGCGGCTGGCGCCCGCGAGCCCGCAACTGCTGTCCGAGCCGGCCATCGTCGCCCGCCTCGCGCGCCGCGTGCTGGGGCCGGACAGCGCCACGCCCTGGGAGGAGTTCGCCGGGGACTACGCGAGGATCCGGGACCGCATCGCCCGCGTCATCCCGGGGTTCGAGGACTTCAACGCCAAGGTCGCCCGGCCCGGCGGGTTCGCGCTGCCGCACGCGCCGCGCGACGACCGCCGCTTCCCCACCGCCACGGGGAAGGCCAATTTCACCGCCGCCCCCGTGGAGTACCCCGAGGTGCCCGAAGGGCGGCTGCTCCTCCAGACGCTGCGCTCGCACGACCAGTACAACACCACGATCTACGGCCTGGACGACCGCTACCGGGGCATCAAGAACGGCCGCCGGGTGGTGCTCGTCCACCCCGAGGACGCGCGGGCCCTGGGGCTGCCGGACGGCGCGTACGCCGACCTGATCAGCGAGTGGAAGGACGGCAGCGAGCGCCGCGCGCCCGGTTTCCGCGTCGTGCACTACCCGACGGCGCGCGGCTGCGCGGCGGCGTACTACCCCGAGACCAACGTCCTGGTCCCGCTCGACCACACCGCCGACACCAGCAACACCCCCGCCTCCAAGTCGCTGGTGATCCGCCTGGAGCGGACGCCGGAGCCGGGGCTGCGCTCCTGAGGCGCCCATAGGGCCGAGCCGTACGGGCAGACCCGTCCGCCCCTCGGCCCGGGGAACCGGACGAGCCCGACGAGCCCGACGAGCCCGACGAGTTCAAGGAACCCGACGAGCCCGGGGAATACCACCCCCGGGCCGAGCGCTTGCTCAGGCGCTTGATAAAAACCAGTGACCAGGCAAGAACATGCACAGCCCTGACAAGACCGATCAGGTCTTCGTCAGGTACGCGCACTCGACAGGCGGGTGCGTCCCTCGACCGCCCGGCCGGGCCGACCTCCGGACCGGGGCGGCGGCCAAGGCGAGTCGAACGGAGCGGCAGGGCATGGGCGAGCAGAAGGCGACCGAGTTCCCCCAGGAGATCGTCGACCAGTGGGCCGGGCTCGGCCTGGACCTCCCCTCGCTGTTCTCGGCGGGCCACCTCGGCGCGCGGATGAGCGTGCACGTCGTTACGGCCTCCCCCGAGCGGGTCGTGGGCACCATGCCCGTCGAGGGCAACACCCAGCCGTACGGGCTCCTGCACGGCGGAGCCTCGGCGGTGCTGGCCGAGACGCTCGGCTCGGTCGGCTCCATGCTGCACGGCGGCCCCACCAAGATCGCGGTGGGCGTGGACCTCAACTGCACCCACCACCGGGGCGTCCGCTCCGGGCTGGTCACCGGCGTCGCCACGCCGGTGCACCGCGGCCGGTCCTCGGCCACGTACGAGATCGTCATCACGGACGAGGACGACCGCCGGGTCTGCAGCGCCCGCCTGACCTGCGCGCTGCGCGAGGTGGACGCCTCCGCCTACCGCGCCTGAACCGGCGGCGGCGCCCCCGCCCGTACCGGCCCGGAAAGACCGCCGCCCCTCACACCCGGCCCCGCCGCCCCTCCTCTGGGCAGCGGGGCCGTTCGCGTTCCGCCGCCACCCGCGCGCCCCCGTGCACCGGCGCCCGGCGCGTCACGCCCGCGCGCTCTCGTCCCCCAGCGCCTCTTCCCGCCTCCCGAGCCCGTTTTCGTAACACTCCGTGACTCTCCCGAGTTGCGGAACGCTCGCCTCACCCCCATCCCCGCACCCCGCGGCCATCCTGTCCGCCATGCGGACACAAAACCGACTCACGTTTCCACATTCCTTACCGGAAGTGCGAGTTCACGCTCCGCTCCGCCGGCGACCGACCGGTAAGGAGCATGGCACGGGGACGCTCGTCAACGGTCATAACAAGAGCGTCACATCCTCTTCAGCGCCTCTGCCACGTTGCAGCTCACCGCTCTAGAGTCACCGCCAGTCACCGCGCCGCCGGGCGGCCCGTCGACACGGTCCCCGGACCACGTACGGCCCGGAGCGCGAAGAGGTCACGCGCGACGACCGCGCCAAGGAAAGGACTGATCGTGCATCACCGTTCCTTGTTCCTCCTCACCACAGCGGTCACCGCCGGCGCTCTCACGCTCTCCGCCTGCGGCTCCCGCGACGACGACAAGAACGGCGGCGGAGGCGGCAAGACGACCGTCGTCATCGGACTGGACGCCCCGATAACCGGCGACTTGTCCGCGCTGGGCCTGGGCATACGCAACTCGGCCCAACTCGCCGTCAACAACGCCAACAAGGCCAACGAGGTCAGCGGCATCACCTTCAAGCTCGAACCGCTGGACGACAAGGCGCAGCCCAACGTGGGCCAGCAGAACGCCACCAAACTCGCCGGCGACAAGGACGTGGTGGGCATCGTCGGCCCCCTGAACTCCAGCGTCGCCCAGTCGATGCAGCAGGTCGCCCAGCAGAACGGCGTCACCCTGATCTCCCCGGCGAACACCACGCCCGACCTCACCCAGGGCAAGGACTGGAAGCAGGA
Organism: Streptomyces sp. NPDC003077; assembly: GCF_040611095.1. NCBI lineage: Bacteria > Bacillati > Actinomycetota > Actinomycetes > Kitasatosporales > Streptomycetaceae > Streptomyces > Streptomyces sp. NPDC003077. Next base: position 45,564 of record NZ_JBEXNM010000057.1, read on the forward strand.
CAAGCGGACCCGCCAGTTCTCCACCTACTTCCGCACCGCCACCACCGACGAGGTGCAGGGCGCGTTCGACGGGCAGTTCGCCTGGGAGAAGGGCAAGTTCAAGACCGTCTACGTCATCGACGACCAGAAGACCTACGGCGCCGGGCTGGCCGCGTCCTTCCGCACCCAGTTCACCAAGCTCGGCGGCAAGGTCGTCGGGACCGAGCACGTCAACCCCGAGGACCGGGACTTCAAGGCCATCGTCTCCAAGGTCCGCGCCGCCGGCCCCGACCTGGTCTTCTACGGCGGCGAGTACCCTGCCTCCGGGCCGCTGAGCCAGCAGCTCAAGGACGGCGGCGTCACCGTGCCCCTCATGGGCGGCGACGGCATGTACAGCGCCGACTACATCACGCTCAACAAGAAGGCCCAGGGCGACTACGCCTCCTCCGTGGGCAAGCCCGTCGAGGCGCTGCCCTCCGCGAAGAAGTTCATCGAGGACTACAAGGCGGCCGGGTTCAAGGACCGCTACGAGGCCTACGGCGGCTCCACCTACGACGCCACCTGGTCCGTCATCCAGGCCGTCAAGAAGGTCGTCTCCGACAACAACGGCAAGGTCCCCGACGACATGCGCAAGAAGGTCGTCGACGCCATGAACCAGGTCTCCTTCGACGGCGTCACCGGCCACGTCTCCTTCGACAAGTACGGCGACACCACCAACACCATGATCACCGCGTACCAGGTGGACCAGGGCAAGTGGGTCGCCCGGTTCAGCGCGGAATTCAAGAAGTTCGACAAGGCAGGCCGGAGCTGACACCGGCGGCACCCCACCGATCACTGCCCCCGGGCCGCGACCGGACGCCACAAGCGCCCCCGGAGCGGCCCGCGGCGGCACGCGGGCTGCCCGCGGCGCCCGTACCGTCTTCCCACCCCACGGAGGCCCCGCGGTGAACGAGCTGCCGCAACAGCTGGCCAACGGACTCATCCTCGGCGCGATGTACGGGCTCATCGCGATCGGCTACACGATGGTCTACGGCATCGTCCAGCTCATCAACTTCGCCCACGGCGAGATCTTCATGGTCGGCGGCTTCGGCGCGCTCACCGTCTACCTCGCCTTCCCCTCGGACGTCTCGCTCGCGGCGGCGCTCCCGCTGATGCTGGTCGGCGGCATCGTCGTCGCCGTCCTCGTCGGCGTCGCGGCGGAACGCTTCGCCTACCGGCCGCTGCGCAACGCGCCCCGCCTCGCCCCGCTCATCACCGCCATCGGCCTGTCCATCGCCCTCCAGCAGGCGATCTGGAAGTGGTACCCCGGAGGCAACAAGGCCCGCGTCTTCCCCCAGTTCAAGGGCGACGCCTTCCACATCCTGGGCGCCACCGTGCAGCGCGGCGACATCTTCGTCCTGGTCGCCGCCCCGGTCTGCATGATCGCCCTGGGGGTCTTCGTCTCCAAGACCCGCAACGGCCGCGCCATGCAGGCCACCGCCCAGGACCCGGACACCGCCAAGCTCATGGGCGTCAACACCGACCGGGTCATCGTGCTCGCCTTCGCCATCGGCGCGGCCTTCGCCGGCGTCGCGGCCGTCGCGTACGGCCTGCGGACCGGCGAAGTGCAGTTCCGCATGGGTTTCATCATGGGCCTCAAAGCCTTCACCGCCGCCGTGCTCGGCGGCATCGGCAACATCTACGGCGCCATGCTCGGCGGCGTGGTCCTCGGCGTCGCCGAAGCCCTCGCCACCGGATACATCGAGGAGATACCCGGGATGCAGCAGTTCGGCGGCGGCGCCTGGAAGGACGTGTGGGCCTTCGTCCTCCTCATCCTCGTCCTGCTGCTGCGGCCCCAGGGCCTCCTGGGCGAACGCGTCGCGGATCGGGCGTGATCACGATGACGACCACGGCCCCGAACCCGGCGCGCCACCCCGGCACCCTCCCGCTCCCCGAGAACGGCGCCCGCGTCACCACCGCCGTCGCGGCGCTCGCCACCGCCGCCTCCACCGCCCTCCCCTGGACGTGGAGCAGCGACTTCCCCGGCGACCTGACCTATTACGGGTCCCCCGCCGGGCTCCAGCTCATCACCCTCGCCGGCGGCGTCCTCACCCTCCTGTTCGCCCTCGCGAGCCTGGGGGTGCGCGGCTTCGCGGTGCTGACCCCGGCCGGCCGCAACGCGCCCGTGGTGCTGGCCGCGCTGGCGACCCTGGCCGCCACCTGGTTCACCCTCGGCGCCATCGCCGTGGACCTCGGCGGCCTGGTCAACCTCGAACCCGGCGGCTACATCGCCGGGGTGACCGCGCTCGCCGCGTTCCTGGCCGCCCTCGGCCTGCCCGCCGACCGCACCGGCGGCGACCCGCCCGCCGGGCCCTGGCAGCGGTTCACCCGCACCCTCGCGCCCGTCCCCGTCCGCCGCCCGGCCGCTCCCCTGCCCGCCTGGGCGGAGATCGTGCTGATCGCCGCCGCCTTCGGAGCCGGACTGTACGTCTTCGTCTTCGGCGTCGACGCCGAGGACGGGCCGCCCTTCCTCGGCTACCTGATCTTCCTGGCCCTGGCCGTCCCCGCGCTCCAGCGCTCCGGACTGACCACCCGGCTCACCGCCCTCACCGCCCGGCACCGGGGCGTCTCCCTGCTGCTGGCGTTCCTCGTCGCCGCCTGCTTCCCCTTCACCCAGGACACCGACCAGTACACGCTGATCGGCGCGAACATCCTGGTCTTCGCGACCGTCGCGCTCGGCCTCAACGTCGTCGTCGGCCTGGCCGGCCTCCTCGACCTCGGATACGTCGCCTTCCTCGGCGTCGGCGCCTACGCCGCCGCCCTGGTCTCCGGCTCCCCCGAATCCGCCCTCGACGTCCAATTCCCCTTCTGGGCCGCACTGCTGACCGGCGCCGCCGCCTCGCTCGTCTTCGGCGTCCTCATCGGCGCGCCGACGCTGCGCCTGAGGGGCGACTACCTCGCCATCGTCACCCTCGGATTCGGCGAGATCTTCCGCATCGTCATGCTGAACCTCAATGGCACCACGGGACCCGACGTCACCAACGGTTCCATGGGCATCCCCAACATCCCCAACCTGGAGATCTTCGGGTTCAACTTCGGCGAGTCCCACGTCATCCTCGGCTTCACCATCGCCCCCTACGGCAACTACTACCTCCTGATGATCCTGGTCACCGCGCTGGTCGTGCTGGTCTTCCGGCGCGCCTCCCGCTCCCGCATCGGGCGCGCCTGGATCGCCATCCGCGAGGACGAGACCGCCGCCGTCGCCATGGGCGTCAACAGCTTCCGGCTGCGGCTGCTGGCCTTCGCCCTCGGCGCCACGCTCGCCGGGCTGGCCGGCACCGTCCACGTCCACATCGTCACCACCGCCACCCCCGAACAGTTCCAGTTCGCCGGGCCCACCCCGCCCAACTCCGCCTTCCTCCTGGCCGCCGTCATCCTGGGCGGCATGGGCACCCTCAGCGGACCGCTGGTCGGCGCGGCGCTGCTCTTCCTCATCCCGGCCAAGCTGGACTTCCTGGAGGACTACCAGTTGCTCCTCTTCGGCCTCGCGCTCGTCCTGCTCATGCGCTTCCGGCCCGAGGGCCTGATCCCCGACCGCAGGAAGCAGCTCGAATTCCACGAGACCGGCCAGCTCGACGTGCCGGAACAACGCCTCCCCAACGGAGGCACGGCACTGGGCACGACCAAGGCGACGTGAGGAGACCATGACCACACCCACCGCCAACGGCACCCGCACGGTCCTGGAAGCCTCCGGCGTCACCATGCGGTTCGGCGGCCTCACCGCCGTGCGCGGCGTCGACCTCACCGTCGACGCCGGCGAGATCGTCGGCCTCATCGGCCCCAACGGTGCCGGCAAGACCACGTTCTTCAACTGCCTCACCGGCCTCTACGTCCCCACCGAAGGCACCGTCCGCTACAAAGGCGCCCGGCTCTCCCGCAAACCCCACCTGGTCACCCAGGCCGGCATCGCCCGCACCTTCCAGAACATCCGCCTCTTCGCCAACATGACCGTCCTGGAGAACACCCTCGTCGGCCGGCACACCCGCACCAAAGAGGGCCTGTGGTCCGCCCTCCTCCGCGGCCCCGGCTTCCGCAAGGCCGAACGCACCTCCGAAGAACGCGCCATGGACCTCCTCGCCTTCACCGGCCTCGCCGCCAAACGCGACCACCTCGCCCGCAACCTCCCCTACGGCGAACAGCGCAAGCTCGAAATCGCCCGCGCCCTGGCCAGCGAACCCGGCCTGCTCCTCCTCGACGAACCCACCGCCGGCATGAACGCCCAGGAAACCCGCGCCACCCGCGAACTCGTCCTGGCCATCCGCGACCAGGGCACCGCCATCCTCGTCATCGAGCACGACATGCGCTTCATCTTCAGCCTCTGCGACCGGGTCGCGGTCCTCGTCCAGGGCGAGAAGCTGGTCGAAGGCACCTCCGAGACCGTCCAGGCCGACGAACGGGTCGTCGCCGCCTACCTCGGCACACCCTTCGAGGACGCCCCCGGCGCGGAAGAGGCCGCCGAGGTCCGCGCCGCCGAGGAACAGGCCCGCGCGGGCGCGCCGGGGGACAGGGGGGGCGGGGGCCCGGCGGGCGGACCGGGCCGGGGTGCCGGCGGGCCGGGGGACGGGGCGCGCGGGGGTGCCGGTGGCTCCGGCTCCGGTTCCGGTTCCGGCCCTGGTTCCGGTTCCGGTTCCGGTTCCGGCTTCGAAGGGGGGCCGCGATGAGCGCCCTGCTGGAGGTCGAGGAGCTGCGCGTGGCCTACGGAAAGATCGAAGCCGTCAAAGGCATCTCGTTCTCCGTCGAGACCGGCCAGGTCGTCACCCTCATCGGAACCAACGGCGCGGGCAAGACCACCACCCTGCGCACCCTCTCCGGCCTGCTCAAACCCGTCGCCGGAAAGATCACCTTCGACGGTGCCCCGCTCGTCGGCACCCCTGCCCACAAGATCGTCGAGCGCGGCCTGGCCCACTCCCCCGAAGGCCGCCGCCTCTTCCCCCGCCTCACCATCGTCGAGAACCTCAAGCTCGGCGCGTTCCTCCGCAAGGACACCGCCGGCATCGACAAGGACATCCAGCGCGTCTACGAGCTCTTCCCCATCCTCGGCGAACGCAGCAAACAGCCCTCCGGCACCCTCTCCGGCGGCGAACAGCAGATGCTCGCCATGGGCAGGGCCCTGATGTCCCGCCCCAAACTCCTCATGCTGGACGAGCCCTCCATGGGCCTGTCGCCGATCATGATGCAGCGCATCATGGAGACCATCCGCGAACTCCGCTCCCAAGGCACCACCATCCTCCTCGTCGAACAGAACGCCCAGGCCGCCCTCTCCCTCGCCGACCACGGCTACGTGATGGAGGTGGGCACGATCTCCCTGTCCGGCACCGGCGAACAGCTCCTGCACGACGAGTCGGTGCGGAAGGCGTATCTGGGGGAGGACTGAGGGACGGCGGTTCCGGGAGAGGACTGGGGGTGGTTCCGGGAGAGGGCCGAAGTCCGGTTCCGGGGAAGGACTGGGGATGGTGCCGGGAGAGGGCCGAGATCCGGTTCCAGGGAAGGGCCGAGGAACGGTTCCGGGTGAAGGCTGCGGGACGGTTCCGGGAGAGGCGCGAGGGGCGGGGATCGCCGCTGCTCGGGGCGGGTGCGCGGCCCGCCGGGGCGGACCGGGCGTACCGGCTCGCCGGGCCGGTCGGCGGGCGCCCGTCGGCCGGCGGCGCGCACCAGAAGGCGAGCGGCCGGAGACCGACCGCCCGCCAGGGCTGGACGCACGAACGTAGGGGAAGGCGAGCGCGGCCTACTTCTCCCGCTGCTCCTTTTCCCGCTCCTTCTGCTCCTTCTTCTCCTCCGCGTCCTCGATGACCGCCTGGGCGACCTGCTGCATCGACAGCCGGCGGTCCATGGACGTCTTCTGGATCCAGCGGAAGGCCGCGGGCTCCGTCAGCCCGTACTGGGTCTGCAGGATGCTCTTCGCCCGGTCCACGAGCTTGCGGGTCTCCAGCCGCTGGGTGAGGTCGGCGACCTCCTTCTCCAGCGTCTTCAGCTCCGTGAAGCGGCTGACGGCCATCTCGATGGCCGGCACCACGTCGCTCTTGGAGAACGGCTTGACGAGGTACGCCATGGCCCCGGCGTCCCGCGCCCGCTCCACCAGCTCGCGCTGCGAGAAGGCGGTGAGCATCAGCACCGGGGCGATGCTCTCCTCGGCGATCTTCTCGGCGGCCGAGATGCCGTCCAGGATCGGCATCTTCACGTCGAGGATCACCAGGTCCGGCCGGTGCTCCCGGGCCAGCTCCACGGCTTTCTCACCGTCTCCGGCCTCACCGACGACGGTGTAGCCCTCTTCCTCCAGCATCTCTTTGAGGTCGAGGCGGATGAGGGCCTCGTCCTCGGCGATCACCACGCGGGTGGTCTGCGGCGGGACGTGCGACTGCTCGTCGGCGACGGGCTGCTCGGGCTCGGCGGCGCTCACGGGACTCCTCATTACAGGCAGGTGGTGCCCCATGAGCCTACCTAGCTCCTGTAAGGTAGTCCCACAGCAGGTAGGCGTTAGCCTTAGATCTGTTGGCCCCGGTAGCCCAATTGGCAGCAGGCAATGGATTCAAAACCCATACAGTGTCGGTTCGAGTCCGACCCGGGGCACTTTTCCTTCGTTTCCATGGTCACGTAAGAACGCCAAAAGTTCACCCGTTCTGACGCCTTCGACGTTGAACGCGTACACGATGACCCGTCCCCGGCCCATGCTCGTGGCCATGTACGACCAACCGGTACGGCAGCGCGCTCTGACCCTCCTCGCCGAGGGCCGCAGCCTTCGTTCCGTGAGCGACATCACGGGGGTCTCGCGCTCCGCGATCCGCGACTGGCGGCAGCGGATCGACCCGCTGCGGCGCGGGACCGCGTGCCCCCGCTGCGCGGCAGAGCCACGGCTCCCCGACGAGCCGGAGGCGTACGTCTACCTCCTGGGCCTCTACCTCGGGGACGGCTGTCTCAGTGCGCAGTCGGGCCGCGACGTGCACGCGCTGCGGATCGCCTGCGCCGAGGCATGGCCAGGTCTGGTCGAGTCCTGTCGCACGGCGATCACGAAAGTGCGCCCGGCGAACAAGGTCTGCCTGGTCCGGCAGCAGGGCTGCGTCATGGTGACGAGCTACGCCCGTCATTGGCCCTGCTACTTCCCGCAGCACGGTCCCGGAAAGAAGCACGAGCGCCCCATCACGCTCCAGCCGTGGCAGCGGACGCTGGTGGACGCGCACCCCTGGGAGCTGCTCCGCGGTCTCATCCACTCCGACGGCTGCCGGATCACCAACTGGGCGACCCGCACCGTGGGCGGCGAGCGGAAGAGGTACGAGTACCCGCGGTATTTCTTCACCAACGCGTCCGAGGACATCCTGCGGCTCTGCACGGACACCTTCGACCGCGTCGGGGTGGAGTGGAAGCGCAGCCGCCACGGCCGGAAGACGCACAACGTGTCCGTCGCGAGAAGAGCGTCCGTGGCCCTCATGGACCTCCACATAGGCCCGAAGCACTGACGACTCGTCAGCACGCGCCCCCGCACCGATCCGGCCGGACCACCACCCCGCACGCCCGCCGACGCGGACTCACCGCACCGGCGCGTCATCCTCCCCGATCCGGTGCACGCGCACGAGGTTCGTCGAGCCGGCCACGCCCGGCGGGGAGCCGGCGGTGATGATGACCAGGTCGCCCCGCTCGCAGCGGCCGAGGCGCAGGAGCATCTCGTCGACCTGGGCGACCATCTCGTCGGTGGAGTTCACCCTCGGGCCGAGGAAGGTCTCCACGCCCCAGGTCAGGTTGAGCTGGGAGCGGGTGGCCGGTTCGGGGGTGAAGGCGAGGAGGGGGATGGGTGAGCGGTAGCGGGACAGGCGGCGGACGGTGTCGCCGGACTGGGTGAAGGCGACGAGGAACTTGGCGCCGAGGAAGTCGCCCATCTCGGCCGCCGCGCGGGCCACGGCGCCGCCCTGGGTGCGGGGCTTGCTGCGTTCGGCGAGGGGGGAGAGCCCCTTGGCGAGGATGTCCTCCTCGGCGGCCCGCACGATGCGGCTCATCGTGCGCACCGTCTCGGTCGGGTATTTGCCGACGCTGGTCTCGCCGGAGAGCATCACCGCGTCCGTGCCGTCGATGACGGCGTTGGCGACGTCGGATGCCTCGGCGCGGGTGGGGCGGGAGTTGTCGATCATCGAGTCGAGCATCTGCGTGGCGACGATGACCGGTTTGGCGTTGCGCCTGGCGAGCTTGATGGCCCGCTTCTGCACGATCGGGACCGCTTCGAGCGGCATTTCGACGCCCAGGTCGCCGCGCGCGACCATGATGCCGTCGAAGGCGGCGACGATCTCGTCGATGTCGTCGACGGCCTGCGGCTTCTCGATCTTGGCGATGACGGGGAGGACGCGGCCCTCCTCCCGCATGATGCGGTGCACGTCCTCGACGTCCCGGCCGTTGCGTACGAAGGAGAGGGCGATGACGTCGGCGCCGGTGCGCAGCGCCCAGCGCAGGTCGTCCTCGTCCTTCTCCGACAGCGCCGGGACGGAGACCGCCACGCCGGGCAGGTTGAGCCCTTTGTGGTCGGAGACCATGCCGCCCTCGACGACCCGGGTACACACCTTCGGCCCTTGGACGGCGGTGACCTCCAGCGTCACCTTGCCGTCGTCGACGAGGATGAGTTCACCGGGGGTGACGTCCGCCGCGAGCCCTTTGTACGTGGTGCCGCAGAGGTGGCGGTCGCCTTCGACGGCGGGTTCGACGGTGATGGCGAACTCGTCGTCGCGTTCAAGGAGTACAGGCCCTTCACGGAAACGGCCGAGTCGGATCTTCGGACCTTGAAGGTCGGCGAGGATGCCGACGCTGTGGCCGGTCTCCTCGGATGCCTTGCGGACCCGCTCGTACCGCGCCTCGTGGTCGGCGTAGGTGCCGTGGCTGAGGTTGAAGCGGGCCACGTCCATTCCGGCTTCGACGAGCGCCTTGATCTGCTCGTACGAGTCGGTGGCTGGTCCCAGTGTGCAAACGATCTTGGCTCGGCGCATGCCTTCGACCCTATGACCTACCCACTGGTAGAGAACTGTGTGGAAGTGACGGTCCAACAGCCGTCACGTGAAAGCCTCTTGACAAATAATTGAATGCGCACAACGCCGCTCCGATGAGCGGATAACCCCTGTTCCGTCCACTGCCCGTCACAGTGACGGCGGCGTCATCGTGAAGCGCGCGGTGACGCGCGCGGAGACGGTCTGCCGTTCGGGTTCCAGGCTGAGTTCGGGGGCGTCGTCGGCCTTGTCGCCGCCGAACATGGCGCGGGTCTGCACCATCCCGCCGGCGAACGGAACGAACTCGTCCTCGCCATCCGCGTCGGACAGCTCCGCGAGCGCGACCAGCCGCGCGCCGAGCGCGTCGGCGTACTCGCGGGCGCGCTGCACCGCCTCCCGGACCGCCTGCTGCCGGGCCGTGCGGTGGGCGGGCGAGTCGGGGCGCAGCCCCCACCAGGGCCCGTGGACACTGGTGAGCTCATTCTCGGCCAGGCGGGTGGTGAGTTCGCCCAGGACCGCGAAGTCGGCGACCGTCACGTTGATGTTGACGTGCCCGTGGTAGGCGCGGACGCGTTCCCGGCGGCCTCCGGTGGTGAGCTGGGGGGTGACGGTGAAAGCGCCGGTCTCCCGCTTCTCCACCGCCTCGCCGTACGTCGTGATGAGGGCGAGAACCTGGTCGTTGCGGTGCGTGAGGTCCTTCAGCGCGGCCTCCCGGCCGGTGTTGCGGGCCCGCACGGTGATGGAGAGCCGGGCGATCTCCGGTTCGACCTCCAGGCGGGCGGTGCCGCGGACGGTCAGGCGCGGGGTGTCGGGGGTCCCGTAGGGCAGGGCGGTGTGGGGCGGAACAGGAGCGGCGGGGGCGGGATCGGTCATGGGGCGGCTCCCTTGAGTGGTGGGCTGGGCGGGACGCCGTGGCGTACGGGCCTGTGACGTCCCAACCCTGCGAGGCGGCGTGCGGCGTCAGCACACGGCTTTCGGTACGCGGCGGGGCTGACGGGGTGCAGCTTGGCACGCGTTCCCCCGTTTGTCAGGGACCGGTGGTCACCTGATCGCAACCTGTCAGGGGTGTTGCGCGGGAGGCCCCTGCGTCAGAATCTACGCGCGTTGTACGGGACCCCGTTGTCCCGCAGCGCTGATCGACGCAAGGTTTTCAAGGGAGAAACGACATGCCGCTCGACCGCCGGACGTTTTTGGGGAGTTCCATGGCCACGGGAGCCGGGGTCGCGCTCGTCGGTACGGGCGCGGACACCGCCGCGGCGCACGGCGGCGGGCACGGCCGTCACGGTGGTCGCGGAAAGAAGCGGTACGCGTTCACCGTCATGGGCACCACCGACCTGCACGGCAACGTCTTCAACTGGGACTACGCCACCGACGCCGAATTCGACGACAAGAACCACAATGACGTCGGGCTGGCGAAGATATCCTCCTTGGTGAACGACGTCCGGGAGGAAAAAGGGCGGCACAATACGCTGCTGATCGACGCGGGCGACACCATCCAGGGCACGCAACTGGCCTATTACTACGCCAAGGTCGACCCGATCACCGGCGCCCATGGCCCGGTGCACCCCATGGCACAGGCGATGAACGCCATCGGTTACGACGCGGCGGCGCTGGGGAACCACGAATTCAATTACGGCATTCCCGTGCTGCGGAAGTTCGAGGAGCAGTGCCGTTTCCCGCTGCTGGGCGCCAACGCGGTGGACGCCAAGTCGCTGCGCCCGGCCTTTCCCCCGTATGTCGTCAAGCGGATGCGCACACCGCACGGCCGGGATGTGAAGGTGGCGGTGCTGGGACTGACCAATCCCGGTATCGCGATCTGGGACAAGGCCCATGTCCAGGGAAAGCTGGCGTTCCCCGGGCTGGTGGAGCAGGCCGCGAAATGGGTGCCGAAGCTGCGTTCCATGGGCGCGGACGTGGTGCTCGTCTCCGCGCATTCCGGCACGTCGGGCACCTCGTCCTACGGTGACCAGCTGCCGCACGTGGAGAACGCGGCGGTGCTGGTGGCGGAGCAGGTGCCGGGGATCGACGCGATCCTCGTCGGGCACGCGCACGTGGAGATTCCCGAGCGCCGGGTCGTGAACAAGAAGACGGGGAAGGAAGTCGTCCTTTCCGAGCCGCTGAAGTGGGGACAGCGGCTGACCCTCTTCGACATCGAGGTGGTGTGGGAGAAGGGCCGCTGGCAGGTGGAATCGCTGTCCTCGAAGGTGCTCGATTCGCGTACCGTGCCGGAGGACCCCCGGATCACGTCTTTGCTGCGGGACGAGCACCAAAAGGTCGTGGCCTACGTCAATCAGGTCATCGGTCAGTCCAAGGCAGCGATGACGGCGACCGAGGCCCCGTACAAGGACACGCCCATTCTCGATTTCATCGCGTACGTGCAGGCCGAAGTGGTGCGCAAGGCGTTGGCGGGCACCGAGCACGCCGGTCTCCCGGTGCTTTCCCAGGCGTCCTGTTTCTCCCGGACGGCCGAGGTCCCCGCCGGGGACGTGACGATTCGCGCGATGGCGTCGCTGTACCCGTTCGACAACACGCTGGAAGCGCGGCTGCTGACCGGAAAGCAGCTGAAGGAGTACCTGGAGTTCTCGGCCCGCTATTACGCGCGGACCCCCGCCGGCGCTCCGGTCGATCCGGCGAAGCTGACCAACGCGGAGAACACGCCGGACTACAACTACGACGCGGTGAGCGGTGTTTCGTATGACATCGACATCGCGCAGCCGGTGGGCAGCCGCATCGGGAAGCTGAGCTTCCAGGGGAAGCCGATCGCCGACGGTGACCGTTTCGTGCTGGCGGTGAACAACTACCGGGCCGGGGGCGGCGGCAACTTCCCGCACGTGGCGGCGGCCCCGCAGCTGTGGTCGACGTCCGAGGAGATCCGGAACCTCATCATCGGGTGGGTGAAGGAGACCGGCGAGATCGACGGCGCCCGGTTCGCGTCGGTGGACTGGCGGCTGACCCGCGAGGGCGTCCCGGTCTTCTGACGCTCGGGGCCTCGGCCCTGTCCTCTGATCGCTTGAGCGGGGGCGTGTCGAGCGGATCGCGCTGACCGGCAACACGGTCGTGGAGGTGGTGCGCCGCCACCTGCCGGACGCCGGCCGCCGTGCCGCGCTGCTGGACGCGTACG
>NZ_JBEXNM010000058.1:0-57268 GCF_040611095.1 Streptomyces sp. NPDC003077
AACACCCATTACTCTTTTTTCTTTTTTTTGTTCTTTTTTTATTTTTTGTTTTCTTTGGGACCTCCCGCTTGTCTGTGGGGCGTCGTCCTCTGGTAGCGGACCTACCAGGCGTCCCGGCCGCCTTGTGTTCCGGCCGCCCCGAACGGCGCCCCGCTCGGGCTCGGGGCGAACATCGCCGATCGGGCGCTCTGCGGCGCGCTTCAGGAACCCGGCGCCTTCACCTTCTTGATCGAGGCGAAGATCCCGGCCTTTCGCGATCCGCCCTCGGGGACATCGAAATCGGGGGACTTTATCTTGTTCGATCCCGTCCCCACCCAGAAACCGGTGATCTCCACTCCGTACGTGCCCTCGGGGAGGTACAGCACGTCATCCTTCTTGAAGTGGGGAATTTGCACCGTGTCGTGCGGGTGGGCGCTCTGGTTGGGTGTTTCCTCGTGGCGGAAATGCAAGGGGATGGTTTTGTTGGTGCCCGCTTCCTCGAAGAACACGTTGACTTCGAGGTTCACCCAGAACTGCCACTCGTCCGGCAGCGGGATCGTGTAGTTGTAATGCGTGAGCTCGCCCAGCAGGAAATCGGTTCCGTCGAGGGGCGCCGTGGTGGCGGAGCCCGCGAAGGCGTAGCCGCTCTTGACGTCGTAGGGAACGTCCCCCCACTTGATTTTGTCCGTGCCCACCCCCGTGAGCCCCGGGAGGTTGGCGTTGCTGACGCCCGTCCAGGTGCCGCTGGTCACTACGTTCAACATGGCCGGACTCGTCCTTTCCCCGTGTTCTCGGCGAGCGGCCCGCTTATCGCGCCGCTGCCGCACTCGAAAGTGTCCTGCGCACCCTATGATCGTGAAGCGGGGTGGCGGGAATGCGGAAACGAGCCAATTTCACGGCGAAATGACGCCATCTCCCGCAATTCCTTCTCCGCGTGGCCCTCGGTCTCGGCCCGGACCGAAATCCGGGGCCGAACCCGGTCCGCCAGTCGCGCGGACCGAGCCGATGCCGTCAGCCGCGAAGGCCGGACCCATCCCGTCAGCCGGGAAGCTCAGGCCCGCCCACCAGCGGCGGAGGCCAGGCCCGCCCATCAGCCCCGATGGTCGCGGAAGCGCCCGGCGAGCCAGGGCGTGAGCCCCATCAGGACGAGTTCCTTGTACGTCTCGTCGCCGGGCAGCGGCACGACCAGCCACTGACTCGGCGGGAAGAACCGGCCCTTGACGTACGCCACCCCGCCGTAGACGGACCGCAGGAACGCCGGCACGGAGTCCCGGGGCACGTCCTCGAACGTCACCCCGTCCACGGTGATCTTCGCATCGTCCTCGGGGAAGAGGTGGACGGCGACGGCGGGGGACCCGCTCACCTCGACGTACGCCTCGTGCGGCAGCGACCCGTCCGGATCGAGCACCACGAACGCCCCTGCCGCCGTACGCCGGGAGGTCTGGTCGGCGCCGATGTCGTCGCCGACCGTCAGCTCCCGGCCGTACTCCCGCGCGATCTCGCGGATCGCGGCGACGGCGGACTCGGTGGTGGGCAGGTGGGGGCGCTGCGGGAAGGCGGTCATACGGTGATCATGCCTTACGAGGACGGTATGGGGCGTTACGGGGCTTACGGGCCTTGCGGGCGGGTCCGGGGCCCGCGTACGAGGCCCGGGATCCGGCGCCTACGCGGCCCGGGCCCTACGTGCCCGGCCGCCCGCTCACCCCTCCAGCTTCTCCGCCTCCCGCACCTGGTGCAGATGGATGAGCACGTCATAGGAGCGCGCGATCGAGACGTCCGCGAGCGGATACGGGTACTGCGTCCCGAAGGCGTACGTGGGCCGCGCGCCCTCCAGCCAGACGCGCGCCGCGGCCGGGGCCGTGCGGACGTCGACGTAGTAGTCCCGGTGGCGGACCTGGTCGAGGGTGTACTCGTTCGAGCCGGGCGCCGCCGAGCCCACCGTGAACTTCTTCCACGGGCTGCCCAGACCGGCGTCCTGCGACAGGAACGAACCCCGGTCGAACGAGAAGCCGATGGGCAGGTACCTCCGGCCCAGCGCGTCGCGCAGGAAGGCCCCCTGCGACTTGGGGTATTCGACGGGGTCGTCGGACACGTACGCGACGTGGCCGTTGTGCGCCGACATCAGCATCTTGTGACCGGTGCGCTGGTGCCACCAGGTGACATTCTCGGCCATCACCTGGTCGCGGTAGCGCTGCGCGCGGGGCCGGGCCACCGGGTCGGCGAGATCGAAGGCGAGGAACGCGGCCGTCTGGGAGATGGACCGGGCGTGCTGTACCACCCACCCGAACGCGCCCCCGTTCCACCCCTTCAGGCCACTGACCAGGGTGAGGGCCCGCTGCGCGTCGGTGGCCAGCCGCTTGCGCTCCGCGATCGGCTTGCGCAGGTAGGCGAAGGCGTCGTCGAGCGGACGCAGCCCGGCGTAGAGCTCGTTGAGCCGCGGCAGCGCCTGCGGGTGGTGCCGCTCCACATAGCCCGTCACCCGCCGGAAGATGTCGTCGCCCAGCTTGGGGGCGCCGATGTCGTCGCCCATGAAGTGGACCGTGCGGTGGGGGTGGCGGCGGTTGTACTCCCGCATCCACCCGATGAGGCTCGCGAACTCCTCCCGGTCCCACGGGGAGCCGCCCAGCGTCTCCTTCGCGATCCGGCGCGCGTCCCCCTCGCCGCCCTGGAGGTACTCGTCGATCAGCAGCCCCGCGGACCAGCTCGTCTCCAGGGCGAACGTGGTGAAGCCCTTCTCCTCGACGAGGTAGCGGAAGATCCGCTCCTTCATCGCGAAGAACTCGTGCGAACCGTGCGTGGCCTCACCCAGCCCCACGACCTTGGCGCCACCGACCATCGCTCCCAGCGCGCGCAGGTCGGCCGCGCTCCCGCCCGGCTCCGTCGTCCGCAGCGGGTGGGCCACCCGCTCCAGCGCGGGAACCGGGTCGAGCCCGCCGGTCCTCTTGCCCTTCGCGATCGGCGTCGCCTGAGCCGCCGCGGGAGCCAGCAGCGCCCCGGCCGCGACCGCCGCCGTCGTCGTCATCAGCCGCCGACGGCTCATCCGCGTCCCGGTCCCAGCCATACCGCTCACCTCTCAACTCGCCCGGTCCATCGTCCGAGTTGATCGTCTCCCGAGGCACCTCCGCCGCGCCCTGGTGCCAGTCCGAGACTTGTTACGGGGGGATACCCCCCGGGCGGAGGGCGGTTGGCCCGAGCGGACGGGACGGCCAGGGGCTGGGCCCGGCAGGGACGACGGTCCCGGAAACGGCCCGTATTTCCCAGGCGCTCAGGGGCCCTCCCGCGTGGGGTGGCCGCGCGGCTTGACGGTCGTACCGTCCCGGCCCGCTGAGGCGGGGTGGTGCCCGCTCCGGACCCCCGTACCGGGGCGGGCACGTCCCGGGCGCCTCACGGCGGCCCGGAGTGTGTGCGGCCAAGGGCGCGTACGTCCGACGGAACCGGTCCCGGAGGGTGCCCCGAACCGGTCCCGGCGAGCGCTCTCGGCGCTCGTCCCCAGCGTCATTGGCGTCATTCCGGCGGGCGGATGGACAGCGCGTGGTGGAACACGTTGCGCGGGTCCCAGTGCGCTTTGACACGTTGCAGACGGGAATAGTGCTGTTTGTAGTAGAGCGTGTGCCAGGGCGTGCCCGAGGGATTCAGGGCCGGGTCGGCGAGGTCGGAGTCGGGATAGTTGATGAAGGACCCGTCGGTGACCTCGCCGGGAGCCGGAACGCCGCCGCTGTCCGCGTAAACGTCGCGGTAGAAGTCGCGGATCCAGGCCAGGCGCGGCGCGGCGGCCTCACGCGCTTCCCAGCCGACGGCATGGATCGCCTTGAGGACGGAATCCCGCTGGGCGACGGCGGTGGCGTCCGGCGCGACGGTGTTGACCTTCCCGCCGTAGGACACCAGCCACAGCGATCCGTCCACCTCCGGCTTGCTCCGATCGCCCGCCAGATGGGCGTAGACCGCGGCGATCTGCCGATCGGTGAAGCGCCTGCGCAGGTAGGCGGCCTTGCACTTGAACGGTTCCGGGGCGTTCTCCTGCACGGCGCCCGCGGCCTGCAACCACGGAACCTCCTCCTGGAGCCGGGTGGGACGCGCGCCGACGCCCTGGTTGACGGCCGCGACGTAGTCGTCCGCCAGCCGCCGCGCCGCGGGGCCGGTGCTGTCGAGCTGCCCGGTCAGGAGGATGTCGCCCGCCGCGCGGACGTTGAGCATCAGCACGCTGAAGAGGCCCGCGTACGGGGAGTCCGGCGCGCTGTTGCGCTCGTACCAGCTCCCGTGGTTGCGCACCAGGCGGCCGAAGGAAGGCTCGTCCAGGTCCTTCCACGACCAGGTGGCGTAGAAATTGGTGACGGACCCGGGCGGGCGCGGCAGCAACCGGCCCGGGTCGGCGCCGTCGGCCGCCGGATCGCGGAACCAGTAGCGCGTGACGACGCCGAAGTTGCCGCCCCCGCCGCCGGTGTGCGCCCACCACAGGTCGTGGTGCGGGTCCGAAGGCTCCCGTGTGGCCACGATCTTGCGCGCCTTTCCGGACGCGTCCACCACCACGACCTCGACGGCGTACAGGTAATCGACGGACAGGCCGTACCGGCGGGAGAGGGCGCCGTACCCGCCGCCCAGGACGTGCCCGCCGACCCCGACCTCGGCGGTGGCGCCCGCGGGAACGGTCACGCCCCAGCCCAGGTAGAGCTTGCGGTACACCTCCCCGAGGAGGGCGCCGGGCCCGACCGCGAACGCCCGCCGCCGGGCGTCGTAGGACACGTCCGCCATGGACGAGAGGTCGATGAGGACCCGTACGGACGGGTCGTCGACGAAGTTCTCGAAGCAGTGCCCGCCACTGCGGACGGCCACCCGCCGGCCCGTCCGCACCGCCTTCTGCACCGCGTCGACGACCTGATCGGCGGAGTACGCCACATGGACGTGGTCGGGCGTGCCGACGAAGCGCGCGTTGCAGCCGCGGTGGGTCAGGGACGCGTACCGCGGGTCGTCGGGACCGACCACCGTGACGGGCCCTGAGGGGAAGGGGGCCGACGTGGTGGCCCGCGCACCGTCGGCCGTGGCGACCAGTCCCGCGGCGGCCGTTCCGCCGACCGCCGCCGCGCCCGCCAGCAGACCGCGCCGCGACATCCCTGAAGTTCCCGCTGTCACCCGAACTCCTCGCTGCCTCATGGTGGTTGGCATCGTGTACCGGCTCATCGCCGGCCACTCCACCATCGGGGAACGCGTGCGGAGGGGCATCGTCCGTGGTGACCAGAGCGTGCTCCGTCCAAGGGTGCAGTGCGCACCCTCCTGGAGGAGGGTGCGCCAGGACTCCGGGTGTGCCGGTGCAGTGCGCACCCTCCTGGAGGAGGGTGCGCGGGGGCTCCGGGGGTGCCGTTTCTTCGGTCGCGACGGTGGGGTGCGCGGCGATGTCGGTTCAGTGCGGCCGGTGGTGGGCGCGGCGATCTGTTCAGTACGGCCGGTGGTGGGCGGCGGCTTCGGCGGCCGTCTTGAGGTCGCGCAGCCAGGTTTCGAGGCCCTGCCGGAGGAGCTTGGTCGCGGTCGGAACGTCCGCCTCGACCTCGGCGCCGGTGTGGGTCTCCTCCGTGCTGACGCGGACGCCGCCCTTGATCTTGGTGAAGTTCCATACGTGGACGCCGTCGATGCGCAGCCCTTCGCCGATCGCGGGCCCGGTCCAGCGGATGCACGAGTGGCGCTTGATCTGCTCGACGGTCGAGGTGATCTCCAGGCTGGTGGCGGGGGTCGAGGGATTGGGAGGCACCGGAGTCGTCCACCGGAACGCCGAACCCTTGCGGAACGGGCCGTCGTCGAGACGGTCCATGGTCGTGACGCCGGCCTGCCAGGACGGCCAGCGCTCCACGTCGGTCTGCAGCTTCCAGATGGTGCGCAGCGGGGCGTGGATCACGGTCTCGGTCCGGTGGCGGACGAGGGCGTCGGGGTCGACGCCTTTGCCGCGGCAGGTGAGGGATGTCGCGGGGTAGGAGGGGGCGGCCCCGGCCGGCGCGGCGGCGGTGCCGAGGACGGCGGTGGCGACGAGCGGGACGGTGAACAGGGCGGCGCGGGTGCGGGTGCGGGTGTGGGCGCTACGGGCGCGAGTGCTGTGGGCGCGGGTGCTGCGGGTGCCGGACATGGCGGTCCCCTCGTCTTGTCGGTTGGTTGGGTGCGCGTGGTCCGCCGAGCGCGCGTGCGCAGCCGCGCACCGCACGCCCTCCACTCCTCGCTGTGCGAGATGGCCACGCGTTCGTTAGAAGTTATAACGCCCATGCGCGGGAAGGGGCAATAGGTTGAGTGATAGCCTCTAACGCAATCTCGAAGGTGTAGCCGCACGGGCGCGGAAGGTGGCAGGTCATGGCGCAGACGGACGCGAGGACCCCCCGGGAGCGCTACCGCGCCCAGGTGCGTGCGGAGATCAAGAAGCACGCCTGGGAGCAGATCGCCACGGCGGGGGCGTCCGCGCTCTCCCTCAACGCCATCGCCAAACAGATGGGCATGAGCGGCCCCGCCCTCTACCGCTACTTCGCCGGCCGCGACGAGCTGATCACCGAACTCATCCGGGAGGCCTACCGAAGCCTCGCGGACACCGTCCGCGCGGCCTCCACCTCCACCGCCTCCACCGCCGCCGACCTGGCCGCACTAGCGCACGCCCTACGCGGCTGGGCCCTGGAGGACCCCCACCGCTACTTCCTCATCTACGGCACACCCGTTCCCGGCTACCACGCGCCCGAGGACATCACCGGCATCTCCTCGGAGATCATGTCGACGCTGCTCGACGCGTGCACGGCGCTCGCCCCGGACGGTCCCTCGGCCCGGCTCAGCCTCCACCTGCAACACCACCGCGACTGGGCCGACGGCCACCCCGCCCCACCCGCGGCACTCCACCGGGCCCTGACCTTCTGGACCCGCCTGCACGGCATCCTGTCCCTGGAACTCGCCGGCCACTTCACCAACATGGGCTTCGACCCCGCCCTGCTCTTCGCAGCCGAGCTGGATGAGCTGCTGGCGCACTGAGCGTGGCCTCGCCTCGCGGCGAACGTCCGCGGGCTCGTCAATCCCTTCGCGCGCCAACGGGCCAAAGCACGCGCGTGGCCACATTGACGTCCTTGGCGTACGCGACCACGTCGGCGGTTCCCCCGTATCCCCGGGCAGGCAACCCGTCCCAAACGGCCAGCAATTCGTCCACCATGCCGACAAGTAGCTTGCTGCCTTCCATATGAGCGTGGGAGTCGGAATCGGCAAGCCCGGTGCGGTGTACGCGCGAGGCCCGCTCCATCAGCTCGTCATAGGCGGCGTGGTGCCAGTCGGGCAGGCCGTCGCGGTACTCGTCGGCGGGCACCACGACTTCGATACGCCCACCGTGGGCGAGAACGGCTTGCGCGAACCAGGTGTCCGGGCCGTCGGCGAGGCAACTGACGCCCACCAGCGCGGATGCGCCGTACCGAGAGATCGCTTCGTTCAACTCCGCGCGCACGCGGTCGGCTACGCGGGGCGGGAGTCCGCGGTGTCCGGTGATTCCGAGCTTCATGAGGGCTCCGTCCTAAGTAGGCATCATGCGGATGCGCGTCATCCTCGTACTTTCCGTGACTTTTTTGGAGACGGCCGAGCCCTCGCCGCTCCCGGAACTCGGGCGCGACGAGGGCTCGGTGGTGCTGTGCCGGGTTAGAGGGTTCCCGTACGTACTGCGGTGATGAATTCGACGAAGGCTGCGGGCGGGAAGGCGAGGATCGGTCCGTTGGGGTGCTTGCTATCGCGTACGGGAACGGTACCGCTGGCGATCACCGCGCTGGGTGCCCATTCAACGCAGTTCCCGCCTTCCGGCCCGCTGTAGCTGCTTTTCGCCCAGTCAGTCGTGTCGAGCTCGTTTTCGTTCACGCTTGCGCCGTTCTCTCGAAGTTCCGTGCCGATGGGCTTAATCGCCACTGTCATCGGACTCGGGTACACGAAGGCCCGTTGGCGCGTGCGGGGTTACAGGGTGCCGCGCTTCACTGCGGTGACGAAGAAGGAGAATGCGGCGGACGTGAATGTGATGATCAGCCCGTCGGGGGGCTTGCTGTCACGTACGGGGATGGCGCCGGGATTACCGGGGGCGATTTCAATGCAATCGCCGCCGTTTGCCCCGCTGTAGCTGCTCTTGAGCCATTTCGTTGGGTCGGGTCCGTTCCCAGCCATGCCATACCCTTCTTTCGGGTTTTCGGTCAGACGCATCGCCCCCGCCGCTGCCGGGCCTTGGATGCGGCGGGGACTCGCTAGCGTGGTGCTGGGACTAGAGGATTTCACTGCGGACGGCGGTGATGAAGTTCTGGAATGTGGCGGGCGTGAACGTGAGAATTGGCCCGTTGGGGCGCTTGCTGTCACGTACGGGGACGACGCCGGGGATACCGGGGGCGATCTCGATGCAGTCCCCGCCGTTGTGTCCGCTGTGCGACGACTTGATCCAGATCGCCGCGCTGAAATCGTTCCTGGTCATGTTGGGCGTATCCTTCCATGATTTCGCTGATCAGAGCGGCTGATTCGTTTGTGGACATAGTGCCCGCCCACAGCTCATCGTAGTCCCGACTGTGCTGGTCATAGGCCGCTGGATCGCCATTGAAGTGCCCTCGGTCCAGCGACTCCGAGTACACCCACTTCTGCCCATCGGGCAACTGAATGAGGGTCATCGAAGTGTTGGGGCGGGTGAGTGATGGGCGGTTGAATGGCGCCACCTTCACACGGACGTTTGCGCGCTCTGAGATCGTTAGAAGATGCCGGCATTGTTCGCGCATCACGTCGGCTTCCCCTATGACGTAGCGAATGCAGCTTTCATCCAGAATGGCGACGAGCAGCGGTCCGTCAGCTTCCAGGAACCGTTGCTGTCGGCTCAGTCGGGCGCGTACGCGTTCTTCGACGGGCTCCCTGTCGGCTACCTGCTTGAACAGCGCACGGGCATAGCGCTCTGTCTGCAATATGCCTGGCACCACGTGTGTCTGGTAAATGCGGAGCGCCACAGCCTCCGCATCCATCGCTGCCCGGCGCCTGAACCAGTCGGGATGCTCGACCACCGGGTACCAGTCGATCCGGAGCCAAAGCTTTTCCAGTGCCCCGCCCGTGTTCAGCAGCTCGTCGCAACGCGCTACCAACTCGCGGGGAGGGACGCGGGTGCCCAGTTCGAAACGGCCGAGTGTGGATCGGTCGCACGGTAGCAGTGGGGCGAGCTGTTCCTGGGTAAGGCCTGCGGCTTCCCGGTAGTGCTTCAGAAGTTCTCCGAACACCTCGGCGGTGTTGGCTGTCGTACTGTCCGCGCTTTTACGTCGTCGCACGGGCTCTCCTTCGTTCCAGTTACCAGTTGGAACTTTGTGAGCGTTGTGAGGGGTGCCGCCCGTGGACAACGCTGCTTTGAGCAAAGGTAGTTGATTGGCAGCGGAGGCACATCGAATGCTGGAAAACCCGGACGACGCGCACGACGGCCAAGGGGCAAAGTTCGAACACACGTTGGCCGAGGAGCTTAAAACAGTCCTCTCCGCCCGAGGATTCACCCTCACCATCCGCCCCAGCGAAACCCCCGACGGACGACCGGGTGTAGTCATCGGCCCCATCCCGGAGGCCACCGCCCGCCGATTGCTCGCCGTCATCGGCCCGGTGCCCGCGCCCCCGTCCGCCCCCGAGGAAAAGGAACCGTTCGCGCACGTACTGCAAGCCATCGCGGAGCTGAACGCCGCGCTGTTCCGGGCGGGGATCGTGCTGCCCTCCGTGCGCGTCGACGTGGCCGCCGCGGCCTCCGGGGTGCCGCTGGTGGAGCTGGGGCGGGCGCGGCCGGACGTGGTGCGGAGCCTGGCCCTGGTGATCACGAAGGGGGCCGGAAGCAGTGACTGGCCGGCCGGGTAGTGGGGGCGAGCTCACGGAAGGAGATCTGGCCATGGACGAGGAGCGCAGGCGCGTCGGAGTGGTGGTGCGTCGTGTGTCCGGGTTCATCCTCATGGCGGCGGTCAGCGGGAGCCGCGTGTGGCGTGCCGACCCGGAGAGTGTCCGGCCGCTGACGGCGCGGGAAAAGGTCAGTGCGCACAACGGTGTTCGGGCGGCACGGACGAGGTGGCCACGGCGCTGACTCCCTATACGGGAATCAGCGGGAATCAACGGCAATCCGCTTCGCAAGGATGTCGGCAATGAGTGGGGAGGCGCGTGACCGGCTAGAAATGCTCCTCGACTTTCAGGAGCAGCAACGCCTGTCGCACTTCGGGCCATCGCACGTCATCCGCCCATCCGGCGTGGCCGCCCAGTTCCCACCAGAGCGTGTCGGCCTCGGCGATCGAGGCCCCCGTTGCTGACAGGATCTCCCGTAGGACGTCACTGCGGTCGGGGTCCAGCAGGTCGACCGTCATGCACATCAGATCGTCACTCGCACCGGATCTGGGCACCCTCTCGACGGCGGTCTCCCATAGGCGCTTGGCCAGGAGGGGACGAGAGGTTGCCCAGCCGACGATCTTTTCCGTGCTCATGGCGTTCTCCACTACAACCAACAAGGCGCCCGAATTTACGGGCGCCTTGTCTTTCGGGTTGGTCGGATCAGGTATCGAGCTGCATCAGGGCCGTATACGAGTCGTCTTCATGCTCCACCCAATGCAAACGGCTCTGCGCGGCCGGGCACGGGTCGGGGCACTGCTCGGTGCAGGAGTGATTCAACTCGTTGCGGGCCCTTGTTTTCGTGTCTTCGAACACAATGGGATTCCAGACTGCCGGGGACAGATGGCGCTCATGACGCACGCCGCGCAAATTACCCGTATCTGCTCACGGAAAAACCGGCCATCGAACCCGAACGGCCGCACGGGCCGCCGCTGACGTAGCCGGTCGTGAACCTGTCCGCGGTCATACCGGAATCCGGGGCTATTACCCGATGGGAGGGAATCGGTCACTTGGGATGGTGTGCTCGGTCCGACGCTTATCCGATATGAACTCTGGCGGCGTCGGGATGGTCTGGCCGGAATGGGTGCGCGTGCTTGCGGACAAAGGGTTTCCCGGAATGCGAAAGGACCCACCCGAGAAGTGATCGGGTGGGTCCTCGGTGGATTCCCAGGGGGAGCGAATCCGGGCGGGGACTACGGCATGGGCGGAGTCCTCAGAAGCCCTCGATCGACGGCAGGCTCGGCCCGTCCTCCCAGAAGCGGAACAGCCGCTCGCCCCAGTACGTGTCCCAGTCGCTGACGCCGAGCGCCCGCAGGATCGCGTCCACCGCGTCGAAGAAGACCCGGTTGACGTCCGGGATCCACAGCAGCGCGAAGACGGCGAGCAGGCCGAAGGGCACGAAGGGCTCCATCTGGCGGCGGGCCTTCAGCGACAGCCAGGGCTCGATGACCCCGTAACCGTCCAGGCCGGGAACCGGCAGGAAGTTGAGGATGGTCGCCGAGACCTGGAGCAGGGCGAGGAACGCCAGGGCGTACCGGAACGGCTCCGGGACCCCGTCCAGCGCGCCGAGCCAGAACGGGGCCGTGACGATCGCGGCGAACAGGGCGTTCGTCAGCGGACCGGCCGCCGAGATCAGGCTGTGCCGCCACCGGCCGTGGATCTGGCCGCGCTCGATGTAGACCGCGCCACCGGGCAGGCCGATGCCGCCCATGATGACGAAGATCACCGGCAGGACGATGCTGAGCAGGGCGTGCGTGTATTTGAAGGGGTCGAGGGTGAGGTAGCCCTTCGCGCGCACCGAGAGGTCGCCGCTGTGGAGGGCGGTGCGGGCGTGCGCGTACTCGTGCAGGCACAGCGAGACGATCCACCCGGAGACGACGAACAGGAACACGGCCAACCCGATGTTGGCCGCGAGCTTCCCCGTCCAGACGGCCCAGCCCGTCACCGCCATGACGGCGACGATCGCGAGGAAGACGGGACTGACGCGATGGTCCGTCCGACGGGCGGCGGTACTCATGGTGGGACGCTCCAGGGTTGGTTCGGGCAGGTCATGACCGTATCCGGAGCGTGACGGCGTCGCGTAATCGAAACGTCGGGCCCGGGCGGCGGCCGAAAGGGCATACGAGCGTGCAGGACAATGGTGGGGTGCGCTACGCGATTCTCGGCACTGCTCAGGCCCACCGAAGCGACGGGACGCCCGTCGACCTCGGTGGCGCGCGCCTGCGCGCCCTGCTCACCGCGCTGGCGCTGCGCCCGGGGCGGACGCTGAGCGCGGACCTGCTGATCAGCGACGTCTGGGGTGGCGACCCGCCCGCCGACGCCATCGGCGCGCTGCAAGCGCTGGTCGGCCGGCTGCGCCGGGCCGTCGGGCGGGAGGCGGTCGCCTTCGTCCACGGCGGCTACCGGCTCTGCGCGGAGCCGGAGGATGTGGACCTGCACCGGTTCGAGCGGCTGGCGGGCGAGGGCGCGGCGGCGCTGGCCGACGAGGACCCCGAGAAGGCCGCCGTCCTCCTGGACGACGCCCTCGCGCTGTGGCGCGGTCCGGCGCTGGCCGACCTGCCCGAGGCGGTGGGCGAGGCGGCGGGCGCGGAGCGCGGGCGCCTGGAGGCCCGGCGGCTGCGGCTGGCGGCCGAGGTCGCCGTCGGCCGCCCGGAGCAGGCGCTGCCCACGCTCGTCACCCTGTGCCAGGAGCACCCCCTCGACGAGCCCCTTCAGGCGCTGCGGCTGCGAGCGCTGCGCGCCGCGGGCCGCACGGCCGAGGCGCTCGCGGCGTACGCGGCGCTGCGCGCCGACCTCGCCGACCGGCTCGGCGCCGAACCCGGCCCTGAGCTGCGGGAACTGCATGCCGAGCTGCTGGCGGCGACGGATGCGCCGGAGGGTGCGGAGGTGCCGGGGCGCGCGGAAGCGCCGGGTGCCGTGAACGCGCCGGGTGCCGTGGCGGCGTCGGGCGCACCCGGTGCCGCGAGCGCGTACGGTGCCACGGGTGAGCCCGGTGCCATGGGCGGACCCGAGGTCGCGGGCGGGTCCGAGGCCGCGAACGGGGCCGTGAACGGGGCCGCGAACGCGTCCGGCCTCGCGGCCCGACCTGCCGCCACGTACGGATCCGAGCACCCCTCCGAACGCGTCAAGAAGGAGCCCGCCCCGTCCCCCACCCGCCCCCCGCACGGCAACCTGCGCCGCCGGACGACCTCCTTCGTCGGCCGGGACGCCGAACTGGGCGCGCTGCGCGAGGACTTGGCGCGGCACCGGCTCGTGACGCTGCTGGGCGCGGGCGGGTCCGGGAAGACCCGTCTGTCGCAGGAGGGGGCGGAGAGTGCCGCGCTGGCGGCGCCGGACGCCTGGCCGCACGGGGTGTGGTTCGCCGAGCTGGCGCCGGTGGACGACCCGCGCAACGTGCCCGACGCGGTGCTCACCGCCCTCGGGGCCCGCGAGACCGTGGTCCTGGCCAGCGCCGCCGAAGGGCTGCGGGCCGCCGCCGACCCGGCCCTCCGCGACCCGCTCCGGCGGCTCGTCGAACACTGCGTGAACCAGCGGATGCTGCTCGTCCTGGACAACTGCGAGCACGTCATCGGCGCCGCCGCCGAACTCGCCGAACGGCTGCTGGCCGAGTGCCCCGGCGTCACCGTCCTCGCGACCAGCCGGGAACCGCTCGCGGTCCCGGGCGAGGTGCTCTGGCCCGTCGAACCGCTGCCCGACCCCGTGGCGCTGCGGCTGCTCGCGGACCGGGGGGCCGCGGCATCCCCCGGGTTCCGCGTCGAGGACGACCCGGCGGCATGCGCCGAGATCTGCCACCGTCTGGACGGCCTGCCGCTGGCCATCGAACTGGCCGCGGCCCGGCTGCGGCTGCTGACGCCGCGCGAGCTCGCGGACCGGCTCGACGACCGGTTCCGGCTGCTGACCAGCGGCAGCCGCACCGTCCTGCCCCGGCAGCAGACGCTGCGCGCGGTGGTGGACTGGTCCTGGGACCTGCTGGACGCTCCCGAGCGCGCCGTGCTGCGCCGCCTGGCGGTCTTCTCCGGCGGCTGCGACCTGGCCGCGGCGGAGGAGGTGTGCGCGGGGGACGGCGTGGACGCGCGCGACGTGGCCGGGCTGCTCGGCTCCCTCATCGACAAATCGCTGGTCGTGGCCGCGCCCGCGGGCGACGGCCGGATGCGCTACCGGCTGCTGGAGACGGTGGGGGAGTACGCGGCCGAGCGGCTGGACGAGGCGGCCGAGCGGTCCGCCGTCGAGCGCCGCCACCTCGTCGCGTACCGCGAACTCGCCCGCACCTCCGACCCGTTGTCGCGCGGACGCCGGCAGCGGGAGTGCCTGCGGCGGCTGGAACTGGAGCACGACAACCTGCGGACCGCGCTGCGCCGCGCCGTCGCGGACGAGGACGAGCACGAGGCGCTGTGCCTGGTGCTCTCGCTCCAGTGGTTCTGGATGCTGCGGGACCATCGCGCGGACGCCCGCGCCTGGGCGACGGCCGCCGCCGAGCTGGGGCCCGACCCCTTCGCGCCGCCCGTCGAACCGGCTCCGCCGCTCCACGACCGCCCCATCGACGCGCCGCCGCCCATGGCCCCCGAGCAGCTCCAGGAGGCGCGCCGCGGGGTCCGGCTGGTCGCGCTGGCCGCCATGGACGACGATCTCCGGGCGATGCAGGACCCGGACCGGCAGGAGCAGCTCCGGGGCATTCGGGCCGCCTACCGCGGCGGCCTGCCGCAGACCTGCAAGATGCCGGGGGCCATGTGGTACTTCGCGGTGCTGGTCACCGGGTCGGTGCACGACGTGGACCAGGTGATCGGCGAGGCGGAGGCCGCCTGCCGCGCGCTCGGTTACGAATGGGAGCTGGCCTTCGTCCTGCAATTGCGCGCCAAGTTCGCCAACAACCGCGCGGAGGGGCCGGAGCGGACCCGGCGCGACGTGGACGAGGCACTGGAGATCTTCGAGCGTCTCGGTGACGTCTGGGGAGCCGCCGAGGCGCTGGCCGGGCGCGGCGAGACCCGCGAGAAACGTGGCGAGTACGCGCTCGCGGCGGAGGACTACCGCGCGGCGATGCGCTACGCCGAGGAACTGGACGCGCACAGCCAGACCGTGGTGCTGCGGACCCGGCTGGGCGGCATCCTGCTGGAGGACGGGCAGGAGGAGGCGGGGGAGCGGCTGCTCCGCGAGGTCCTGGCGGAGACCAGCGAACACCGGAGCGGAAACGAGGCCGTCCCGTTCGCCCACATGGCGCTCGCGTCGTGGCTGACGTGCGTGGGACGGACGGCCGAGGCGCGCGTCCACCTAGACGAGATGGAGGCCTGGCTCGGCCCGCGCGTACCCGACCTCTTCCTGGGCGTCATCACGGTGGTGCGGGTCGCGCTCGACCTGGAGGACGGGCGGCACGCCACGCTGCTGCCCGATCTGCGCGGGGCGCTGGAAAAGCTGGGCGACCCGCTCATGGAGCTCCTCGACCCGGATTTCCTGCCGGCCCAGTTCCTGCTGGGTGCGCGGGCGCTGCTGGCCGTCCACGGGGAACGGGCCGGCCGGGACGCGGCGCGACTGGTCGGCGCGTACGACGCGCTGCGGGCGATCGCCCACCACCAGCCGCGCATCATCCGGCAGAGCCGGGAACGGGCGGAGGCGGACGCCCGCCGGGCGCTGGGCGACGCGGAGTACGAGCGGGCATACGCCAAGGGCGGCGGCCTCTCTCGCGAAGAGGCCACCGCCCTCATCTGACGCGCGCCGGGCGAGGAAACGCGTCAGGCCCGGGAGCACGGCGAGACGCCACGCACCGATCAGGCCGTCCCGCGCATCGTCGGCCGGGTCTTCCGTCGGGACGTCGATCAGCTCGTCGTCGCGCAGGGCGTCGACCAGCTCACCCCGTAGAACACCGGCCAGGTCTTCCGGCGGAACGTCGATCAGCTCGCCCCGTAGAAGCCCGATCAGGTCTTCCGGCGGAATCAGCTCGTTCCCCAGAACCCCGATCAGGTCTTCCGGCGGAACTTCGATATCGCCAGCGGGGCCGTGACGGCCGTGATGATCACCGTCCACATCAGGGTCATCAGGACCGGGTGGGCCACCGCACCCTGCCCGTTCATGAGCGCCCGGGCCGCGTCCGCGAGGTTGGACAGCGGGTTGTACTTGGTGAACGCCTCCAGCCAGCCCGGCATCGACCCGGGCGGGGCGAAGATCGAGGAACCGAACTGCAGCGGCATCAGCACCAGGAACCCGAGGCCCTGCACCGCCTGCGGCGTCTTCACGGACAGCCCGATCAGCATGAAGATCCAGGTCAGCGCGGAGCCGAAGAGCAGCGTCAGACCGACGGCCGCCAGCAGCTCGCCCGGCCCCGTCTTGAGGTCGAAGCCGATGAGGAAGGCGACGAGCAGCAGCACCACCGTGGAGACCAGCATCCGCCCGGCTTCCACGACCAGCTTCGCGATCAGGACCGACGACCGGGCGATCGGCATCGTACGGAAGCGGTCCATCACCCCCTTGTTGAAGTCGTCGTTGACGCCGGAGCCGACCGACATGGCGATGTTCAGCCCGCCCATGGCCATCAGCCCGGGGATGATGTAGTTGACGTAGATGTCGCGCCCGGCGCCCGAACCGCCGGTGCCCATGCTGCCGCCCACCGCGCCGCCGAAGACGTACACGAACAGCAGGGCGAAGACGATCGGCATCAGCAGGGCGTCGAACATCGACTCCGGGTTCTGCTTGATCTGCAGGGCGTTCCGGCGCACCAGGGCACCGATGTGCCGGAGATTGGCCCGCAGGCCGATGCGCCCCTCGTCGGCGCCCGCCCTGCCCGGCCCGCCCGGCGTGCGGGACGGGCCCGCGGCGGTCGGCCCCGGCGCGGTCTTCGTCGGTGTCGTTGTCGTCGCGGTCATGCGGCGGCCTCCTCGTACGGCTGGTCCCGTGCGGCGTCCCGGCCGTTCTCGGAACCGCTGCTCTTCTGGCCCGTGAGCGCCAGGAACACCTCGTCCAGGCTGGGCAGGTGGGTGTTGATCGCGGCGAGCGCGAAGCCGCGGTCACCGAGCACGTTGACCACGGAGGTCAGCTGCTCGTCACTGATGATCGGGACGTTGACCACGCCCTCCTCGTGATCCGCGGTGGCGCCGCCGACCCCGTCCAGACCGGCCTGCGCGAGGGCGCCGACCATGCGGTCCAGCTCCCCGGCCAGCGCCGGCCGTATCTGGAGCGTCCGGCCGCCCACCTTGGCCTTGAGCTCGTGCACCCGGCCCTCGGCGATCACCCGGCCGCGGTCGATGACCGTCAGCTCGTGCGCGAGCTGCTCGGCCTCCTCCATGTACTGGGTGGTCAGCAGAACGGTCGCGCCGTCCCGGACCATGCGCTGGACCTCGTCCCACACCTCGTTGCGGGTGCGCGGATCGAGGCCCGTGGTGGGCTCGTCCAGATACAGCACGGCCGGGCGGCCGATCATCGAGGCGGCCAGGTCCAGCCGGCGGCGCATACCCCCGGAGTACTTGGCCGCGGGCCGCTTGGCGGCCTCCGTCAGGGAGAACCGCTCCAGCAGCTCGTCCGCACGGCCGCGGGCCTCCTTGCGGGAGAGGTCGAGCAAGCGCCCGATCATGTAGAGGTTCTCCCAGCCGGACAGCTTCTCGTCGACCGAGGCGTACTGACCGGTGAGCCCGATCTTGCGGCGCAGCGCGCGCGGCTGGCGCACCACGTCATACCCGGCCACGGTGGCGGTGCCCGCGTCCGGGACCAGGAGCGTGGACAGGCAGCGGACGAGCGTCGTCTTGCCCGCGCCGTTCGGCCCGAGCACGCCCAGGACCGTGCCTTCCCGTACTTCGAGGTCCACCCCGTCGACGGCCTTCACCGCACC
This sequence comes from Streptomyces sp. NPDC003077, assembly GCF_040611095.1. Classification (NCBI taxonomy): domain Bacteria; kingdom Bacillati; phylum Actinomycetota; class Actinomycetes; order Kitasatosporales; family Streptomycetaceae; genus Streptomyces; species Streptomyces sp. NPDC003077. The sequence goes on from NZ_JBEXNM010000058.1 coordinate 17,642, forward strand.
GAAGTGCTTGACCAGCCCGCGGACCTCTACGGCGTTCCCGACGCCGCTGGGTACTGTCTTTCGCGTCATGAACCCAAGGTGACAGCTGCCACTGACAACGCACCGACGAGCCACCGACAGGGTGCCGACGGGCCCGCCGACGCGGCGTGGCCGCTGTCGGCGGGCGACGGCCGGGGCCGGGGCGCGGGCGAGCAGCCGGGGCTGCGGGCGGGCGGGCGAGCGGCCGGGGTCGGGGCGCGAGCGAGCAGCCGGGCGCCGTGGCGTACGTCTCCCGGTACGGACACGAAACGGGCCGGCCTCGAAGGACCGGCCCGTGGCGCGTCCGTCCTCCCCGGGCCCGCTCGATCTCAGCGGACCCTCAGTGGACTCGGCGGAAACTCACCCTCAGTGGAAGCTGTGCTCCTCCGCCGGGAACGTGCCCCCGATCACGTCCTCCGCGAACGCCCGTGCCGCGCCGCCCAGTTCCTCGCGCAGGCGCGCGTACTGCTTGACGAAGCGCGGTACGCGTCCGCTGGTCATGCCCGCCATGTCGGTCCACACCAGTACCTGGGCGTCGCACTCCAGGCCCGCGCCGATGCCCACGGTCGCGATGTGCAGCGAGCGGGTGACCTCGGCGGCCAGTTCCGCCGGTACGGCCTCCATGACGACGGAGAACGCGCCCGCGTCCTGCACCGCCTTCGCGTCGCGCAGGAGCTGCTGCGCGGCCTCCTCGCCCCGGCCCTGCACGGGGTAGCCGCCGAAGGCGTTGACCGACTGCGGGGTGAGGCCGACGTGTGCCATGACGGGGATGCCGGAGGAGACGAGCAGGTCGATCTGCTCGGCCGAGCGCTCTCCGCCCTCCAGCTTGACCGCCCCGACGCCGGCCTCCTTGACCAGCCGCATCGCGTTGCGCAGCGCCTGGACGGGGCCTTCCTGGTACGCGCCGAAGGGCAGGTCGGCGACGACGAGGGCGCGCTCGGTGCCGCGGACGACGGCGGCGGACAGGATCGTGATCTCGTCCATCGTGACGGGGACGGTGGTCTCGTACCCCAGGTGGCAGTTGCCCATCGAGTCGCCGACCAGCAGGACGGGGATGCCGGCCTCGTCGAAGACGGAGGCGGTCATCGCGTCGTAGGCGGTGAGCATGGGCCACTTCTCGCCGCGCCGCTTGGCGGCGGCGATGTCGCGTACGGTGACGCGCCGCGAGCGCGTGCCGCCGTACAGGGACTTGCCGGCGTCGGCCTTGGCGGGTGCCTGGGCGCCGGTCGCGGACCCTTCCGGTCGGGGCGCGTCCGTTCGCGGGCTGTCCTCGCGCGGGGCGCTCTCCGGCTTCTGGGAAGGCTCCTGGGAAGGCTTATGGGCAGACTTCTGGGCAGGCGAAAGCTGCGTCATCGGTGACGGCTCCTGTTCGAATCATCTCGTGGCGCCCTTACGGCGTCCCCGGACTTGCGCCCATGGTGACACGTCCCGTGAGCGGAACGAAAGGGCCCCGGTGTTCGAATGCCCTCGCCCTTCTTGTGCGGGTTTGACGGAAGCTGTTCCCACCCCCTCCCGCTCCACCTCATTGCCCCCTCTTGTCCCCCCGTCCCCCCTCACCAAATACGGAACGGTCCCGTATCGAAATAGGCGTACGCTGCCGGCATGGCCAGTCAACCCGGCGCCTCCGGTCCTTCCGGTCCCCCGGGTACGCCAGACGCCTCCGGCGTGCCCACCGCGCGACGCGTTCCCGAACGCGTCCACCGTCGCCGCTGGGCGATCCTGTCCGTCCTCATGTTCAGCCTGCTGATCGTGGTGGTGGACAACTCCATCCTCAACGTGGCGATGAAGACGATCGCCACCCCCGCCCCCACCGGCCTGGGCGCCACCCAGAGCCAGTTGGAGTGGGCGATCAACTCCTACACGCTCGCCTTCGCCGGCCTCCTGTTCACCGCGGGGGTCCTCGGCGACCGGCTCGGCCGCAAGAAAGTGCTCCTGTTCGGGCTGGTGGTCTTCGGGATCGGGTCCGCGCTCGCCGCCGTCTCGGTCTCGTCCGGGCAACTCATCGGGTTCCGGGCCGTCATGGGGCTCGGCGGCGCGTTCGTGATGCCCGCGACGCTCGCGATCCTGATGCACGTCTTCGAACGGGACGAGCAGCCCAAGGCCATCGGCATCTGGGCGGGCGGCGTGGGGCTGGCCATCGCCGTCGGGCCGGTGGCGGGCGGCCTGCTGCTGGAGCACTTCTGGTGGGGCTCGGTCTTTCTCGTCAACCTCCCCATCGTGGCGGTCGCCCTGACCGCGATGATCATCCTGGTCCCCGACTCCAAGGACCCCCGGCCCGGGCGGCTGGACCCCGTCGGCGTGCTGCTGTCCATCGCCGGTCTCGTCCTGCTCGTCTACGGGATCATCAAAGGCGGCCAGATCGCCGACTTCACCGATCCCGAGGTGCTCGGGACCGCGCTGGCCGGGCTCCTGGTGCTGGCCGGGTTCGTGATGTACGAGAAACGCAACGACCACCCGTCCCTCGACATCGGCTGGTTCCGTAAACCGGCGTTCTCCGCCGCCATCGCCGCCATCGCGCTGGTCTTCTTCGCGCTGCTGGGCGTGACGTTCTTCGTGGTCTTCTACGTCCAGAGCGTGCGCGGTTACTCGCCGCTCCAAGCGGGCCTGCTGATCCTGCCGCTGGCCGTGGCACAGATGATCATCGCGCCGCAGGCCCGGCTCGTCGTCGACCGCTTCGGCGCCCGCGCCGTCTGCGCGGTGGGAATGCTGCTGGTCGCCGCGTCGTTGGCGGGCTTCCTGACATTGGACCTCACCGCGCCGATCTGGCGGCTGGAAGTGCTCTTCTTCCTCATGGGCAGCGGCATGGCGCTGATCATGCCGCCGGCCACCGTCTCGATCATGCAGGCGCTGCCGCGCGAGAAGGCGGGCTCCGGCTCGGCCGTGAACAACACCTTCCGCCAGGTCGGCGGCACCCTCGGCATCGCCGTCCTCGGCTCCCTGCTGTCCACCAGCTACCGCGACGGCATCCGGGACGAACTGGCCGCCGTTCCCCGCCTTCCGGACGGCGTGCGCCAAGCTGCGGGCGAGTCGATCGAGGCGACGCTCGCCGTCGCGCGCCGCCTCGGTGCGGCCGGTTCGGCGCTGATCGACCCCGCGAACGCCGCGTTCCTCCACGCCATGCACGTCACCGCGATCGGCTCCGCCGCCGTCGCCGTGGTGGGGGCCATCGTCGTGCTGGCGTTCCTGCCCGGGAAGATGGGCGCGGATGGGGCGCGGGGCGCGAAGCGGACGGAAGAACAGGAAGGGGCGGGTGCGCGGCCATGAACGGGGTGGTGGAGGGAGAGGGCAAGCGGGCGCCGGTGGGCGGCCCGGCAGCGGGTGACGAGGTCCCGGCCCTGGCCGCGTCCTCGGCTCCGGCCCCTTCCGCGAGCCCGTCCCCGTCCCCGAGCCTGGCCCCGGCCTCGTCCCCGCCCTGCGAGCGCCGTGGTCGGCCGCGCAGCGCCGCCGCTGATACGGCGATCATCGAGGCGGTGCTGCACCTCATCGAGGAAGGCGCCGCCATCGCCGAACTGTCGATGGAACGCATCGCCCGGGTGGCCGGCGTCGGCAAGGCCACCCTCTACCGCCGGTGGCCGGGCAAGGACGCGCTGATGCTCGACGTCATGCGCTCCCTGGAAGCCGACCTCCCCACCCCGTCCGGGAAGTCCGTACGCGACGACTTGGTGGCCCTCCTGGAGGCCTTGCGCAGGAGCGGACTCGCCAAGCGCGATTCCGCGCTGCTGCGGACCGTACTCAGCCACGTCAAGGGCAGCCCGGCGCTGTGGCGCGAGTACCACGACGCGGTGGTGCGGCGCCGCCGCGAGGTCCTGCACGCCGTGCTGCGGCGCGGCATGGCGACGGGGGAGGTCCGCGCCGACCGGGACGTGGAGGTTCTGGGCGACCTGTTCGTCGGCCCGATGCTGGTCCGGGCCATGTTCCAGGAGTGGCGGGAACTCCCCGAAGGGCTCGCCGAGGAGATCGTGGACACGGTGCTGGGGGGCGTACGGCCCCGGGGAAGCGGCGCGGACTGACATGTTCCGTCTCTCCTTCCGCGCTCCCGCATTCCTGCGTTCCCGCGTTCCCGCGTTCCTGCGTTCCTGCGTTCCCGCGTTCCCGCGTTCCCGCGTTCCCGCGTTCCCGCGTTCCCGCGTTCCCGCATTCCTGCATTGCTGCGTTCCCGCGTTCCCCTCCGCGTCGACCTCTTCCCATGTGACCGGACTATGCCCGTTCTGTCACAGCTGCCCCTGGAGGCCCTTCCCCAGGAACCCGAGCGCCGCAGCGTGCCGTCCTCGTTGTCAGGAAAACGCAGTGAGAACCGCAGTGAGAACCATCGCCTAGGGTCTTGGAGGGCCCCGGACGGGTGTGGTGGGGCGTACGGAGCAAGGGCAGTGAGGACGGCGGAATGGCGCAGGCATACATCACGGAGACGGGGCAGGGCCGAGACCCGCGGCGGACCGGCTCCCGGGCCCGGCGCCTCCTGAGCTGGTGGCAACCTGAAGGCATGTGGCGGCGCGGCATCATCCTGGCGGTGCTGGCCGTCGTGCTCGGCCTGCTGATGGCCCTGCACAGTCAGGTCCCCAACGCGGTGGGCAACACCGGCAGCCTGCTGGAGACCTTCCTCCCGTGGCTGGGGATCATCGGCGTTCCGCTGCTGCTCATCGCCGCCGTGCTGCGCCGTTCGTCGACCGCGCTGGTCGCGCTGCTGCTGCCGGCCATCGTGTGGGTCAACATGTTCGGCGGGCTGATCACCGACAAGTCGGGCAGCGGCGGCAACCTCACCGTCGTCACGCACAACGTCAACGCCGAGAACCCCGACCCGGCCGGCACCGCCCGCGACATCGTCGCCGCCCGCGCCGACGTCGTCGCCCTGGAGGAACTGTCGCCCACCGCCCTGCCCACCTACCGCGACGGGCTCGCCAAGGCGTACCCGTACCACACCGTGCAGGGCACCGTCGGCCTGTGGAGCAAGTACCCGCTCAGCGACGCCTCGCCGGTGGACATCAAGATGGGCTGGACCCGGGCGCTGCGCGCCACGGTGGCCGCGCCCGATGGGCAGCGGGTCGCCGTGTACGTCGCGCACCTGCCCTCGGTGCGGGTCAAGCTGAACGCCGGGTTCACCGCCAACCAGCGCGACCGGAGCGCCGAGGCGCTGGGCAAGGCGATCACCGCCGACCGCGAGAAGAAGGTGATCCTGCTCGGCGACCTCAACGGCACGATGAACGACCGCTCGCTGGCCCCCGTCACCGCCCAGATGCGCTCCGCGCAGGGCGCCGCGGGCGACGGCTTCGGCTTCAGCTGGCCGGCCGCCTTCCCGATGGCCCGCATCGACCAGATCATGATGAAGGGGATCGACCCGGTGTCGGCCTGGTCACTCCCGGCCACGGGCAGCGATCACCTTCCGCTCGCGGCGTCGGTGAAGGTCTGAGGCGCACGATCGCTTACGGATCGGCGGGCGGGGCTCCCTGAGAGGGGGTCCCGCCCGCTGTCTGTCCAGGGGGGCGTGCGGGCTCTCCGCCGACCTTGCTTGCGGGCAGGCAGAGGCGACTGTCACACTTTGTTCCGTACGAAAACTTATGGGGACGCGGACGAGCCGGGCGTACGCGTCGCCGAACCCGCCAAGAGCTTGCAGGCGTGGACGCGCGCCGCGCACGTAAACGTTTGCCGCACTTCGCCGTACTTTGCCGTACGCGGAATGCGCGTCGGCCGCGGACGCCTTATACACACGCGATCCGCACGTCCCACGCGTCCCACGCGGACGCCGCCCGGCTGCTCTCCCCCCACACCGCCCTGCCCCAGAAAGGTCCCTCATGCCCCTGGCTCTCCTCGCACTCGCGATAAGTGCCTTCGGCATCGGTACGACGGAGTTCGTGATGATGGGCCTGCTGCCCAATGTCGCGGACGACCTGGGCACGTCGGTGCCCACCGCCGGTCACCTCGTCTCCGCCTATGCCCTCGGTGTCGTCGTCGGCGCTCCGCTGCTGACCGCCCTCGGCTCACGCGTGCCCCGCAAACGGATGCTGCTGCTCCTGATGGGCATCTTCACGCTCGGCAACCTCGCCTCCGCGCTCGCGCCCAGCTTCGACCTGCTGGTCGCGGGGCGGCTGCTGGCCGGGTTGCCGCACGGCGCGTTCTTCGGCGCCGGTGCGGTGGTCGCGGCGCGGCTGGTGAGCGAGGGGCGGCAGGCGCGCGCCGTCGCCACGATGTTCCTCGGGCTGACCGTCGCCAACATCGTCGGCGTCCCCGCCGCCACCCTGCTCGGCCAGCAGCTCGGCTGGCGCGCGACCTTCCTGGTCGTCGCCGCCATCGGCCTGGTCGCCATGGCCGCGCTCGCCCGCCTGGTCCCGCACGTTCCGAAGGACGAGCGCGGCGGACTGGGCGGCGAGATCCGTGCCATGGGCAACCGCCAGGTCCTGCTCGGCCTGCTCACCGCGGTCTTCGGCTTCGCCGGCGTCTTCGCCGTCTACAGCTACCTGGCCTCGATGATGACCAAGGTCACCGGCCTGTCCGACACCCTGGTCACCGTGGTCCTGGCCCTGTTCGGCCTCGGCATGACCCTGGGCGCGCTGGCCGCAGGCCCGCTCACCGACCGCGCCCTGCGCCCCACGCTGTACGGGGCCCTGGCGGCGCTGGCCGTCACCCTCGTCGTCTTCCCGGCGGCGACGCACGCCACCTGGTCCGCCCTGATCTGCGTGGTCATCCTCGGCGCGGTCGGCTTCATGACCACCACCCCCCTCCAGATGCTCGTCATGCGCAAGGCCCGCCACGCCCCCACCCTCGCCTCCGCCTCCAACCACTCCGCCTTCAACCTCGCCAACGCCGGCGGCGCCTGGGCGGGCGGCCTCGCCATCTCGGCCGGCTGGGGCTGGACCTCCCCGGCCCTGGTGGGCGCGGCCCTGGCCGCCATCGGCCTGGCCATCGCCGTCACGGCGGGCGCCTTGGACCGGGATCGGGGCCGGAGCCGGGGCCGGTCGGAGGCGTCGCGGGTGGTGGCGCGGAGTGATGACCCGGCGGTGGCGGAACTGCCGGATCGGGCGGGGTGAGGGAAGGGACGGTCCTCCGGAGCACCCGCTGTTGGTGCGCGGCGTCGCTGACCGGGCAGATTCCGGGGGGGGACGGCCGTCCATAGGGCGTCTCTATGGATGATGAGCAAGGAGGCGCAGTGACAGAGCCCCCCTATCAGCGGATCGCCGCCGCGCTCAGGGCCGCGATCGACGCAGGCGAGTACGGGCCGGGAGACAGGCTCCCGGGGGAGAACGACCTCATGGCCGAGCACGGCGTGGCCCGCATGACCGCCCGGCAGGCGCTCGGGGTGCTGCAGAGCGAGGGGATCGCCGAGGCGCGGAAGGGCGCCGGCGTCTTCGTACGGACCTTCCGGCCGCTTCGGCGGCACGGTATCGCGCGGCTCTCCCGGGAACAGTGGGGAACGGGCCGGTCCGTCTGGTCCGCCGACGCCGCCGACCGTGACGTGGTCGTCGACCAACTCGACGTGTCCGAGCGCCCGGCCCCGGAACGGATCGCCGGAGTGCTCGGCCTGGCGCTCGACGAACCGGTGTGGGTGCGCGACCGCCGCTTCGTCCTGGACGGCAAGCCGGTGTCGCTGGCGACGTCTTACCTGCCCGCCGCGCTGGTCACGGGGTCCGCGATCACCACGCCCGACACCGGTCCCGGTGGGACGTACGCGCGCCTGAAGGACCTGGGCCACGAACCGGTCCACTTCCGCGAGGAGGTGCGCACACGGATGCCCACCGCCGACGAGGCCGAGCGCCTCGCGCTGCCCGGTGGCACGCCGGTCATCCTGATCCGCCGCACAGCCTTCAGGGCGGACGGTCGGGCGGTCGAGGTCAGCGAAATGGTGCTGGACGCGGCGGCGTACGTGCTGGAGTACGACTTCGACGCGTGAAGGGGACGAGGGGACGAGGACCGGCCGACGCCCGGGGATCCGCCTGCGGCGGGTTCCGCCCCTACCCCCGCTCCCGCCAATGATTGGTGATCGGCAGCCGTCGGTCCTTGCCGAAGCCCTTGGCGGAGATCTTGGTGCCCGGGGGGTACTGGCGGCGCTTGTATTCGGCGGTGTCGACCAGGCGGAGGATGCGGGCGACGAGTTCCGGGTCGTGGCCCTGGGTGATGATCTCGTCGCGGCCCAGGTCGCGGTCGACGTACAGGGCCAGGATCGTGTCCAGGACGGGGTAGTCGGGGAGGGAGTCGGTGTCCACCTGGCCGGGGCGGAGTTCGGCGCTGGGGGGCTTGGTGAGGGTGTTCTCGGGGATGGGCGGGGTGTGGCCGCGGGCGGTCGCGGCCTGGTTGCGCCAGTGGGCGAGGGCGTAGACGTCGCTCTTGTAGACGTCCTTGATCGGGCCGTACGCGCCCACCGAGTCCCCGTACAGGGTCGAGTAGCCGCAGGCCAGCTCGGACTTGTTGCCGGGGGCGAGGACGATGTGGCCCTCCTGGTTGGAGATCGCCATCAGGAGGGTGCCCCGCAACCGTGACTGGAGGTTCTCCTCGGCCAGGCCGGTCAGGCCGAGGGATCCCATGTACGCGTCGAACATGGGGGCGATGGGGACGGTACGGAAGTTGAGCCCCGTACGGCGGGCCAGTTCGGCGGCGTCCTCCTTGGAGTGCTCGGAGGAGTAGCGGGAGGGCATCGAGACGCCGTGGACGTGGCGGGCGCCCAGGGCGTCGCAGGCGAGGGTGGCGACCAGCGCCGAGTCGATGCCGCCGGAGAGCCCGACCACCACACTGCGGAAACCGTTCTTCGCGACGTACGCGCGCAGCCCCACGACGAGTGCGGTGTAGACCTCCTCCATCTCGTCGAGGCGGTCGGCCACGCCGCCGGACGTCTGCGGCTCGTAGGCGGGCAGCGGGTCCGCGCTGAGGACGACGTGATCGACGCGCAGCCCGTCGTCCACCGTCCCCGACGGCGGCTCCGGCGCGGCGGCCGGGAGATCCAGGTCCAGCAGTACGCACCCCTCCGCGAACTGCGGGGCGCGCGCGATGACCGTGCCGTCCCCGTCCACGACGATCGAGTCGCCGTCGAAGACCAGGTCGTCCTGCCCGCCGATCATCGCCAGGTAGGCGGTGGTGCAGCCGGCCTCCTGGGCGCGCTTGCGGACGAGTTCCAGGCGGGTGTCGTGTTTCTCGCGCTCGTACGGCGAGGCGTTGACGGACAGCAGCAGACCGGCCCCCGCCGCCCGGGCCGCGGGCACCCGGCCGCCCTCCTGCCACAGGTCCTCGCAGATGGCGAGCGCCACGTCCACGCCGCGCACCCGCACCACCGGCAGCGTGTCGCCCGGGACGAAGTACCGGAACTCGTCGAAGACGCCGTAGTTGGGCAGGTGGTGCTTGGCGAAGGAGAGCGCCACGCCGCCGCGGTGGAGCACGGCGGCGGCGTTCTGCGGCGCCCCGGCCGGCTGCCCGTACCGCGGCTGCGCCTTCTCCGAACGGTCCAGGTAGCCGACGACCACCGGCACCTCCCCGAACCCCTCCGCCTCCAGCCGCGCCGCCAAGGCGCGCAGCGCGGACCGGCTCGCCTCTACGAAGGACGAGCGCAGGGCCAGGTCCTCCACGGGGTAGCCGGTCAGCATCATCTCGGGGAACGCGATCAGGTGCGCGCCCCGCTCGGCGGCGTGCCGGGTCCAGTGCACGATCGTCTCGGCGTTCCCGGCGAGGTCGCCGACGCAGGAGTCGATCTGGTTGAGGGCGAGACGGAGTTGGGGCACCCGGCCAGTTTATTCGTCCGGTTGACGCGAGGGCCTGGTGGAGGAGGCGGGGAGGGGGTCCCGTACGGGCGGGCGTGCTCTTCCGGCCCGTACGGAACCTCGGTCATCGGTGCGGGTTCGCCGCCCCGGCGGCCGGGCCGTCACTCCGGCCGCCGGGTTGCTGGGTTGCCGGGTTGCTGGATTGCCCGGCCACCGGGGCGCTGATCAGCGCTGATAGCCCAGGACTGTCATCATCCCGGACTCCGAGTGGTAGACGTTGTGACAGTGGATCATCCACAGGCCCGGGTTGTCGGCGTCGAAGTCGACGTGCAGCGTGCGGCCGGGCAGGACGATCGCGGTGTCCTTGCGGGGGCCGCCGTCCGGCAGCGCGAAGGTGTGGCCGTGCAGGTGCATCGGGTGCCACATCGTGGTCGTGTTGCGGAACGACAGCCGGACGCGTTCGCCGGCGCGAACGGGGTGCCGCTGCGCCGGGTCGTACTTCCGGCCGTTGATGGCCCAGTCGTACCTCGCCATCGAACCCGTCAGGTCCAGCCGGATGACGCGGTCGGGCTTGCGGGACTTCGGGCGCACGCTGTCGGCGGCCTTGAGCTGGTCGGCGCGGAGCAGCTTCCCGTCCAGTTCACGGGGGCGTACGGACGGGTCGGGGGCCGCGCCGCCGCCCGTGCGCAGGACGGCCAGCCCGGACCGCCGCTTGCCCTCGGCGACCGCGGTGAACGGGAAGGCGCCGTCCTTGGCGGTGACCAGCACGTCGTAGCGCTCGCCCATGCCCAGCAACAGCGCGTCGGTCTTCGCGTGTGCGACGGGGAAACCGTCGGTGTGCGTGACGGTCATCGTGTGGCCGCCCAGGGCGACGCGGAAGGCGGTGTCGCCGCCCGCGTTGATGATGCGCAGCCGGATGCGGTCGCCGGGCCGGGCGCGGAAGGTCTGCGGGTCCTTGGAGGTGCGGCCGTTGACGAGGTAGTGCGGGTAGTTCACGTCGCCCGCGTCGCCACCGAGGAGCGGGCTTGTGGCGCCCATCATCATGCGCGACGGGGAGGAGGGGGAGGCGGACGGGGAAGAGGACGGGGTGCTTGTTCCCCCGTGGTCCATTCCTCCGTGGTCCATTCCGTCATGGCCTGTTCCTCCGGAGCTCATGGCCCCGTGGTTCATTCCTCCGTGGTTCATGCTCCCGTGGTCCATGCCTCCCTGGCCGGAACCACCGTGGTCCATGTTGCCGTGGTCCATTCCCCCTTGGCCGGATCCGCCGTGGTCCATGCCGCCCATGCCCTTGGAGAGCTCGGCGAGTACCGCGTCCGGTGTGCTGCCGTCCACGCCGTCGACCCAGTCGTCCAGGACGATCACCCACTCCTTGTCGTACGACAGCGGCTCCTTGGGGTCCTCCACGATCAGCGGCGCGTACAGGCCGCGGTCCTGCTGGACGCCGGAGTGCGGGTGGAACCAGTACGTGCCGGGGTGGGCCACCGTGAACCGGTACGCGAAGGAGGCCCCCGGCTTCACCGGCCGCTGGGTGAGGTCGGGCACGCCGTCCATGTCGTTGCGCAGCGCGAGGCCGTGCCAGTGGAGGGAGGTGGTCTCGGGGAGGTGGTTGGCGAGCGTGAGGGCGAGCGTGTCGCCCGCGGTGACCCGGACCTCGCGGCCGGGCAGGTCGTCGCCGTAGGCCCAGGTCCGGACGGTACGGCCGCCCAGGTCGAGCTGGGCCTCGGTGGCGGTGAGGGCGAATTTCCGTACGGGTCCCGAGCCGCGCTTCGCCTCGGCGGCGGCGACTTCGGGGCCGTCGGGGGAGACGTAGCCCTTGGGCGCCGCGGTGGCGCCGTGACCGGAGTGGTCCGTGCCCGCCTTGCCGGTGCCGGAGGCCGTTCCGGAGTCCCCGGACGAGCAGGCGGCGAGCAGTCCACCGCCCGCGACGGCGAGCCCGGTGCCGAGCACGGCGCGGCGGGAACGCACGGCGGCGGGCAGGGACGAGCGCGGGGAAGAAGGGGAAGAAGGGGAAGAAGGAGTGGACGAGCGCAGGGATGAGCGCATGAGGAAGCACCTCGCGAAGGTGTGGGTCTTGAGTAGGGCGCGACGGACCGCGGGCACACGTGGGCGCGCCGGCGGCCGGGCGCCTCTACACGCGCAGGACCGACAACTGGGCGAGGAACTTGTGACGGGGGAGGGGCGGCGGTATCGGCCGCAGGCCCCGCAGCAGGCGGGCGCGCAGCGCGGCCAGCAGGTCGGCGGCGCGGCGGCCCAGCAGGTGGCCCGTACCGAGGAGCGCGATCGTCCAGACGGAGAGGACGGCCAGGCAGACGGAGGCCGAGTCCATGCCGGTGCCGCCGTCGGCGGTGTGCGTGCCGCCGGGACTCACGGCGGGGGCCGGGTGCGGCCCGTAGGCGGGGACGGGAGTGGTGTGCGGTTGGTGCCGCGCCTCCTGGAGTGGGTCGGCGGGCGGCCGGGCGCCGACCGCGTGGACGCCCAGAGCATGGGCGTCCGCGTCAGGCGCATGGGCATCGGCATCCCCGTCAGGCATACGGGCGTCCGCGCCGAACACCCCGCCCACCACAGCACCCCCTGAGGAGTGCGCGGACCCGTGCCCGCTCACCGGGTGCCCCAGCGTGTGCATCGTCACGATCCCGGCGATCAGCGCGGCGAACAGCAGCAGCCGCGCGCACCACGCGGCGGTCCTGCTCTGCTCGTGCGCTACGGACATGGGGAGCGGGTTCCTCCAGAGGCGGGGCGGGCCGGAGACCGTCGTGGTACCGGGCCGACCTGGCACGTATGTGGACGACGGCCGTAGGGAAACCGGCCCCGCGGCCGTGAACAGCACCCTACCCCTGCGGGGTATCGGCGCCCAGGGTGGGCCGGAAAGCCGGAGCGGCAGGCCAGGCCGGAAGGCCGGAGCGGACGGCTCGCTCCCGAGGGCTTCCCGGCCCGCCTCACACCGCCCAGCCGCTCCGTATCACCACCGCATCGCCGACGACTCCCTGTCGGCCGCATACCTCGACCACCCGAATCTCCCCCCACCCCCGACAACCACCCCCGTTCCACCCCCACACCCCCATGTCCCCCATATAGCCCCTCCACCCCCAATGTGCGTACTCGCCCCGCACCACGGATCATGAACCCGTGGAGAAAGACACCGACCATTCCCCCGAGCCCACCCCGGCTCACCAGGCCGTTTCGGCATCGGGGGCCGACAGCCCCGGCGCAGCCCCCGGCCGTCCCCGCCCCTCGTCCGCCGCGCCCGGCGCCCACCCCGCGCCCAAGGCGCCCGGGGTTCCGGGGGTGCCGGCGCCGCGGTTGATCTCGTGGCTGACGCTGGCGTTGATGACCACCTCGTCGGTGGCCAGCCTGCGGCCGGCGCCGTCCATGGCGATCTACGGGCTGGCGGCGATCTTCCTCTACCTCGTCCCGGCCGTCGTCTTCCTCCTGCCGACCGCCCTGGTCTCGGCGGAGCTCGCCTCCGGGTGGACCGGCGGCGTCTACCGCTGGGTGAGCGAGGGGCTGTCCCGGCCGCTCGGCTTCCTCGCCGTGTGGTGCCAGTTCGCCATGACGATCGCGTACTACCCGAGCCTGCTCGCGTACGTGGCGAGCACCTTCGCGTACGTCATCGACCCCCGTCTGGCGAGCAACGGCGTCTACATCGCCATCGTGATCATCGTCGTCTACTGGGCGGGCGTGTGGATCTCCGCCCGCGGCACCAAGGCCGTCGCCGGACTGTCCAGCGCGGGGCTGATCCTCGGCACCCTCGTGCCGGGCGTGGTGCTGGTGGTGCTGGGGCTGGTCTTCCTGGGGCAGGGCAACGCGTCGGCCGCCCCCATGGACGGCGGTCACGTCCTGCCGCCCTGGACGGGGCTGGCCAGCCTCGTCCTGATCGTCAACAACTTCCTGTCCTACGCGGGCATGGAGATGAACGGCGTGCACGTCTCCTCGCTGCGCAACCCGGGCCGGGACTTCCCGCGCTCGATGTTCACCGCCACCGCCCTGGTCCTGCTGATCTTCGTGCTGCCCGCGCTGGCCATCAGCTGGGTGATGCCGGGCAAGGACCTCAGCCTCACCGCCGGGGTCATGCAGGCCTTCCAGGGGTTCTTCGAGCACTTCCATGTCGGCTGGCTGACCAAGGTCGTCGGGGTGCTGCTGGTCGCGGCGGCGCTGGGCGGGATGCTGACGTGGCTGGCCGGGCCGTCCAAGGGGCTGCTGATGATCGCCCGGCAGGAGGGCTACCTGCCGCCGGTGCTCCAGCGGCTGAACAAGCAGGGCGTCCAGCGGAACATCCTGGTCGCCCAGGGCGCGCTCACCACCGTGATCGCGCTGCTCTACGCCTTCATCCCGGACGTCTCCAGCGCGTACTGGATCTTCTCGGTGATCACCACGCAGATCTACCTCATCGTCTACCTGCTGGTGTTCGTGGCCGTGGTGCGGCTGCGGAAGCTGCGGCCCGACCAGCAGCGGGGCTTCCGGGTGCCGGCGGTGCACCTGGTGGCGGGCGTCGGGTTCGCCGCGTCCCTGTGCGCCATGGTGATCGGCTTCATCCCGCCCGAGCAGTTCGGGAGCGGGCCGCTGTGGCGGTACCTGCTCATCGTCGGCGGCGGGCTGCTGATCATCGGCATCCTGGCACCGGTGGCCTTCCTGGTGTTTCGCAAGCCGAGCTGGGTGCACCCGGAGCACCGGGACGTCCGTCCGGAACGGCCAAAGGCCCCGGCCGCCGGGTGAGGACGCCGGACGGGGGCATCGACCGGGATCCGCAACAGGGACGCCGACCGGGCCCCGGAGACGGGTACATCGACCGGGCCCCAGGACGGGGACGCCGCATGCGCCGCCGCCGGGGGGACCGGTACGCGCACGGCGGGTGCCGAGTGGCGCCCGCCGCCGTGCACGGGTGTGCCCGGATGACGACCGGACCCGGGGACCGAGGGTCACGCGCCAACAGGCCGCCGGGCGGACGCGACCGCCGGCGGGCCGGTTCCCGGGGTCCGGGGACCGGCCCGCCCACACCCCGCTCCGGCCGTGGCCCGTACCCTGAAACCCCACGTGAGGAGGTCACGGCCCGGCGGTTCTGATCTAGGCCAAGGGTGCGTAATGTGACGGTAACCCCCTCCCGTGATACTGGTGTGCCGCGCCTCGATCGCCGATGAGCGGGGACCGGCCGATTGACCCGCAAGGATTGGTGAGTCATGGACAAGCAGCAGGAGTTTGTGCTCCGCACGCTGGAGGAGCGCGACATCCGGTTCGTGCGACTGTGGTTCACCGACGTGCTCGGGTACCTGAAGTCCGTGGCCGTGGCGCCCGCCGAGCTGGAGCAGGCCTTCGACGAGGGCATCGGCTTCGACGGCTCGGCGATCGAGGGGTTCGCGCGGGTCTACGAGTCCGACATGATCGCCAAGCCGGACCCGGGCACCTTCCAGATCCTGCCGTGGCGGGCCGAGGCGCCGGGGACGGCCCGGATGTTCTGCGACATCCTCATGCCGGACGGGTCCCCGTCCTACGCGGACCCGCGCTACGTCCTCAAGCGCATCCTGGCCAAGACCTCCGACCTGGGGTTCACCTTCTACACCCACCCGGAGATCGAGTTCTTCCTGCTCAAGGACAAGCCGGTGGACGGCACCCGGCCGATCCCCGCGGACTCCTCCGGCTACTTCGACCACACGCCGCAGAACGTCGGGATGGACTTCCGGCGGCAGGCGATCACCATGCTCGAATCGATGGGGATCTCCGTCGAGTTCAGCCACCACGAGGGGGCGCCCGGCCAGCAGGAGATCGACCTGCGGTACGCCGACGCGCTGTCCACGGCCGACAACATCATGACCTTCCGCCTGGTGATGAAGCAGGTCGCGCTGGAGCAGGGCGTGCAGGCGACCTTCATGCCCAAGCCGTTCTCCGAATACCCGGGCTCGGGCATGCACACCCACCTCTCCCTCTTCGAGGGCGACCGCAACGCCTTCCACGAGTCGGGCGCGGAGTACCAGCTCTCCAAGGTCGGCCGGTCCTTCATCGCGGGCCTGCTGCGGCACGCGGGCGAGACCTCCGCCGTCACCAACCAGTGGGTCAACTCCTACAAGCGCATCTGGGGCGGCGCCAACCGCACCGCCGGCGCCGGCGGCGAGGCCCCCTCGTACATCTGCTGGGGCCACAACAACCGCTCCGCGCTCATCCGCGTGCCCATGTACAAGCCGGGCAAGATGGGCTCCACCCGCGTCGAGGTCCGCTCCATCGACTCCGGCGCCAACCCCTACCTGACGTACGCCGTCCTGCTCGCCGCCGGGCTGCGCGGCATCGAGGAGGGGTACGAGCTGCCGCCGGGCGCCGACGACGACGTGTGGGCGCTGTCCGACTCCGAACGCCGCGCCATGGGCATCGAGCCGCTGCCGCAGAACCTGGGCGAGGCGATCGAGCTGATGGAGCGCAGCGAACTGGTCGCCGAGACGCTGGGCGAGCACGTCTTCGACTTCTTCCTCAGGAACAAGAAGCAGGAGTGGGAGGAGTACCGCTCGGAGGTCACCGCCTTCGAGCTGCGCAAGATGCTGCCGGTGCTCTGAGCGGTCCGTCCGCGGTCCCCAAGAGGCCCGCGGACCCGCCCGCCGAGGGCCCGTAAAGGTCCACCGACCCGTCCGTCCAGGTCCACCGACCCGTCCGTCCAGGTCCTCAGAGGCCCACCGACGCCACCCCACCCGAGGTCCCCCGAGTCCTTCGTAAGGCGGCCCCACCATGACGCTTCCCGCTCCCCAGGGACGGCGGAGCAGCACCTTCACCCGGCTGCTGCGGCACGGCTTCACCGACCCCTCGGCGGCCGGGCGGCTCCTGGAGACCCCGGCGCTCGCGCCGGTGCGCGAGGACTCCGCGCTGCTGGATGCGCTCGGCGCCACCGCCGACCCGGACCTGGCGCTGCGCGGCCTCGTCCGGCTGGTGGAGGCCCAGGAGGCACGGGACGCGGACGAGGCGCAGGCCCTGCTGTCCACCCTGACCACCGCCAAGCCGCTGCGGGACCGGCTGCTGGGGGTGCTCGGCGCGTCCGAGGCGCTGGGCGACCACCTCGTGCGGCACCCCGGCGACTGGCACTCGCTGGTCCGGTACGAGGCGGTCGACCTGCACCCCACCACGCCCGAGTTCGAGGCGGCGCTGGCCGAGGGCATCTGGGGCGAGCGGGGCGCGCCCCGGCCGCGGGCGGACGCGCTGCGCGCCGCATACCGCCGGTGCCTGCTGGGCATAGCGGCCCGCGACGTGTGCGGCACCACCGACATCGCGCAGACCGCCGCGGAACTGGCGGACCTGGCGACCGCCACGGTGCGCGCCGCCCTGGAGATCGCCGTCGAGGAGGAGCCCGGGGACGCCGCCGCCTGCCGGCTCGCCGTCATCGGCATGGGCAAGTGCGGGGGCCGCGAGCTGAACTACGTCTCGGACGTCGACGTCATCTTCGTCGCCGAGGCCCGCGACGGCGCCCCCGAGGACCGGGCGCTGCGCGCCGCCACCCGGCTCGCCTCCCGCCTGATGCGGCTGTGCTCGGACGTCACCGCCGAGGGCACCATCTGGCCGGTGGACGCCAACCTGCGGCCGGAGGGCCGCAACGGTCCACTCGTGCGGACGCTGAGCAGCCACCTCGCCTACTACGAGCGGTGGGCCAAGACCTGGGAGTTCCAGGCGCTGCTGAAGGCCCGGCCGCTGGCCGGGGACGCGGACCTGGCGCGGGCGTACACCGACGCCGTGGCCCCGCTGGTCTGGCAGGCCGCCGAACGCGAGAACTTCGTCGCCGACGTGCGGCAGATGCGCCGCCGCGTGGTCGAGAACATCCCCGCCGCCCAGATCGACCGCGAGCTCAAGCTCGGCCCCGGCGGGCTGCGGGACGTCGAGTTCGCCGTGCAGCTCCTCCAGCTCGTGCACGGCCGCAGCGACGCCACGCTGCGCAGCCCCACCACCCTGGAGGCGCTGGCCGCGCTGGCGGCGGGCGGCTACGTGGGACGCGAGGACGCCCGCGCGCTCGACGAGGCCTACCGCTTCCTGCGCTCCCTAGAACACCGCATCCAGCTCCACAAACTGCGCCGCACCCACCTGATGCCGGAGGAGGACCCGGATCTGCGGCGGCTGGCGCGCTCCCTGGGTTACCGCACCGAGCCGGTGGAGACACTTCGCAAGGAATGGAAGTGGCACGCCAGGGAGGTGCGACGACTGCACGAGAAACTCTTCTACCGACCGCTGCTCGACGCCGTCGCGCACCTGGAGCCCGGCGAGACCCGCCTGTCGGCCAAGGCCGCCGGCCACCGCCTGGAGGCCCTCGGCTACGCCGACCCGATCGCCGCCCTGCGCCACCTGGAGGCCCTCGCCTCCGGCGTCACCCGGAAGGCCGCGATCCAGCGGACCCTGCTGCCGGTGCTGCTCGGCTGGTTCGCGGACTCCGCCGACCCCGACGCCGGGCTGCTCAACTTCCGCAAGGTCTCCGACGCGCTCGGCAAGACCCCGTGGTACCTGCGCCTGCTCCGCGACGAGGGCGCCGCGGCCGAGAACCTCGCCCGCGTCCTGTCCGCCGGGCGGCTCGCCCCGGACCTGCTGCTGCGCGCGCCGGAGGCGGTCGCGCTGCTCGGCGCCGCCGACGGGCTGCGCCCGCGCGGCCGGGCGGCGCTGGAACAGGAGGTGCTGGCCGCCGTCGGCCGCGCGGAGAACGCCGAACAGGCCGTCGCGGTGGCGCGCGGCGTGCGCCGCCGCGAGCTGTTCCGCACCGCCGCCGCCGACCTGATCGGCGCGTACGGCACCGAGGGCACCCCGGCCGTGGACGACCCCGGGACCGCCGTGGACACGGTGGGCCGCGCGCTCTCCGACCTGAACGCCGCCACGCTCGCGGGCGCGCTGCGCGCCGCCGTCCGCGAGCAGTGGGGCGACACCCTGCCCACCCGGTTCGCGGTGATCGGCATGGGCCGCTTCGGCGGCCAGGAACTGGGGTACGGCTCGGACGCCGATGTCCTGTTCGTCCACGAACCGTGGGAGGGCGCCGACGAGCAGGAGGCCGCCAAGGCCGCGCACGCCGTCGCCAACGAGATGCGCCGCCTGCTCCAGCTCCCCTCCGCCGACCCGCCGCTGCCCATAGACGCCGACCTCCGCCCGGAGGGCAAGTCCGGCCCGCTGGTCCGCTCGCTGGCCTCCTACGCCGCGTACTACCGGCGCTGGTCCAAGGTCTGGGAGTCGCAGGCCCTGCTGCGCGCCGAACCGGTCGCCGGGGACCCCGACCTCGGACGGCGCTTCCTGGACCTCGTCGATCCGCTGCGCTACCCGGCCGAGGGGCTCGGCGAGGACGCCGTCCGCGAGATCCGCCGCCTCAAGGCCCGCATGGAAACTGAACGCCTGCCGCGCGGCGCCGACCCCACCACCCACACCAAGCTCGGCCGCGGCGGCCTGAGCGACGTCGAGTGGACCGTCCAGCTCCTCCAGATGCGCCACGCCCACACCGTCCCCGGCCTGCGCACCACCCGCACCCGCGAGGCCCTGGCCGCCGCGCACGCCGCGGGCCTGCTCGGCGCGGAGGAGACCCGGATACTGGACGAGGCCTGGATCACGGCCACCCGCGTCCGCAACGGCGTCATGCTCGTCCGGGGCCGCCCCGGCGACACCTTCCCCTCCGACCCCCGCGAACTGGCCGCCGTCGGCCGCTACCTCGGCTACGAGGAAGGCCACGTCGGCGAGATGCTGGACGACTACCGCCGCGTCACGCGCCGGGCGCGGGGGGTGGTGGAGGAGGCGTTCTACGGGGGGTGAGGCGGTCGGCGGGGGAGAGCGCGGACTCGGAGCCTCGGAGCGCGGACTCAGACTTTCCGGACGAGGATGGTGTCGGGGACCAGCTTCTCCAGGTCGTCCACGTCCGAAGTGAAGATCGTGACCCGTCCTCGCTGCCGGCGTGCGACCACCGCGAGCATGGCGTCGATCGCGTACTTGTGACCGTGCGGTCCGGCCTCGGCCGGCAGGCGGCGAGCCTGCCGGGCCTCGTCTCTGCCCAGCTCGGCCACGGTGATGCGGGAAAGCACCCAGTCCCAGCGCCCCTCGGTGGTCCTGCCGTCGTACGCTTCCACCAAGGTCAAGGGAGAGGTCACGATGTCGGCGGCTTCCTTGCGGACGGCGAGGCCGAGCCGGTTCATCATGGTGCGATCCCCGCGGACGGCGAGGGACAGGGCTTCGCAGTCGAGTACGTGGGTGCGCGGCATCGGGGGGTTCCCGGGACGCTGACTCACGCGGCCTCTCCGCCGCGACGTGCCGCGGCGGCGCGACGACGCTCGTGCTCGGCGTCGATCTCGGCCAGCTCCGCTTCCGCCGCGGCTTGCTCGGCGTCGGTCATCGGGCCGTGTTCTTCCTCAAGCCAGTCGATGAGTTCCAGGAGCCGGTCGCGTTCGCGCTTGGCGCGCAGCGCCTCGGCGACATACGCCGAGAGGCCACGTTCGGAGGCGTCCGCGCGGATCTCCTCCAGAAGCTCTTCGGGGAGCGTCACCGTCACCTTTTTGCTCGCCATACCAACGACCATACTCGCGGTGGTTCCGGCGGTGCGAAGAAAGAGGGGCGCCCGGCCTTTCGACCAGCGCCCGTACGGAAAGAGCGCCGCCCACCGCGCCTCACCCCCGCGCCGACACGACCTCCAGCTTCGGCACCCCCGCCACCCGGCGCGGCAGCCGGTGGAACAGGACGCCGTACCAGGCGGCGGCGAGGGCGAGGCCGAAGGCGAGGCAGAGGATGCCGCCGACGGCGTCGAGCCAGAAGTGGTTGGCGGTGGAGACGATCACGATCAGCGTCGTGGTGGGGTAGAGGAGGCCGAGGATCTTCACCCACACCGGGCGCGCGATCAGGGCGATCGTCAGGCCGCACCACAGGGACCAGCCGATGTGCATCGAGGGCATGGCCGCGTACTGGTTGGACATGCTGGCGAGGTTGCCGGAGGCCATCGAGCCCCAGGTGTGGTGCACCACGACCGTGTCGATGAAGTCCCCGCCGGGCATCAGGCGCGGCGGCGCGAGCGGGTAGAAGTAGTACCCGATCAGGGCGACGCCCGTGGTGGCGAAGAGGGCGAGCCGGGCCGCGGCGTAGCGGCCGGGGTGCCAGTGGTAGAGCCAGACCAGCACGCCGATGGTCACGATGAAGTGCAGCGTCGCGTAGTAGTAGTTCATCGCGACGATCAGCCACGTGACCGAGTTCACCGCGTGGTTGATGGTGTGCTCCACGGCGATGCCGAGCGTGTGCTCCGTGTGCCAGATCCAGTCGGCGTTCTTCAGTGCCTGGGCCTTCTGCTCGGGCACCGCATTGCGAATGAGCGAATACGTCCAGTAACTGATCGCGATCAGCAGGACTTCGAACCACAGTCGTGGCCTACGAGGCACCCGCAGCCGGGCCATCACCCCGCCGCCGGTCGGCCGGTGGTCGGCGCGCTCCTCGGTGGGTGGCGGTTCGGCCGTCTGGCCGTCAATAGTCCTCACATTCGCTTCACCCATAGGCAGACAGTCTGCCAGAAAGGGTGGTATGCCCGATCATCCTCCGGTCGGGTCTTGACGCTCCGCCGTCCCTCCTGAGAGGGAGGCGTGTTCCTGAGAGCCATTGGGCCACTCGGCGTAGGGGGCCGAGCGGGGGGCTACGACGGATTTGGGAGCCGAGGCGGTCGAGCCGCGGACGACCAGTTCCGGGTGGAAGACGAACTCGCTGTGCGGGGTCGGGGTGCCCCCGATCTCCTCCAGCAGCGCGCGCACCGCGGCCTGCCCCATCGCCGTCACCGGCTGCCGGATCGTGGTCAGCGGCGGATCGGTGAAGGCGATCAAGGGGGAGTCGTCGAAGCCGACGACGGAGAATTCGCGCGGCACGTCCAGGCCGCGCTGCCGGGCGGCGCGGATCGCGCCGAGCGCCATCATGTCGCTGGCGCAGACCACGGCCGTGCACCCCCGGTCGATCAGCGCCGCCGCCGCGGCCTGGCCGCCTTCGAGCGAGTAGAGGGAGTGCTGGACGAACCCCTCGGCGTCGGCCGCCGGCAGACCCAGCCGCTCGCCGAGGCTGCGCACGAACCCCTCGATCTTGCGCTGCACCGGCACGAACCGCATGGGGCCCACCGCCAGCCCGATCCGCTCGTGGCCGAGCGCGGACAGGTGCGTCACCGCCAGATCCACCGCGGCCCGGTCGTCGGGGGAGACGAAGGGCGCCCGCACCCGGTCCGAGAACCCGTTGATCAGGACGAAGGGCACGCCCTGGCCGCGCAGCCGCTCGTACCGCTCCATGTCGGCGGTGGTGTCGGCGTGCAGCCCGGAGACGAAGATGATCCCGGCCACCCCGCGATCGACGAGCATCTCGGTCAGCTCGTCCTCGGTGGAACCGCCCGGGGTCTGCGTGGCGAGCACCGGCGTGTACCCCTGCCGGGTCAGTGCCTGGCCGATGACCTGCGCGAAGGCGGGGAAGATCGGGTTGTCCAGCTCCGGGGTGATCAGGCCGACCAGCCCGGCGCTGCGCTGCCGCAGCCGCACCGGACGCTCGTAGCCGAGCACGTCCAGCGCGGCCAGTACGGATTGGCGGGTGGCGGCGGAGACCCCCGGCTTCCCGTTGAGAACCCGGCTGACGGTGGCCTCGCTGACACCCGCCTGCGCTGCGATGTCGGCGAGCCGGGCGGTCATGCAGGGGACTGTACCGGTCACCTGTCAGATTGCCCACCAGACGCAGCCGTCGCCGGGGAGGAGGGTGAGGCCGTCCCGTGTCACCGGGGTGACGCTGGCGAGGAGCGGCTCGCCGGGCACGGGGATCTCCACGTCGTGCCCGAGGGTGTTGAGGGTGCACAGCATGCCGGGCCGGGCGAAGGCGAGCACCCCCGGCGGGGCGGGGACCCAGGTCAGGGAGCCGTCGCCGAGGCCGGGCAGCCGGCGGCGCAGGGACAGGGCGGCACGGTAGAGCTCCAGGGTGGAGGCGGGGTCGCCGGTCTGCGCCTGGACGGACAGCCGCCGCCAGGACGGCGGTTGCGGGAGCCAGCTGCCGCCGGGGCCGAAACCGTACGGGGGGCGGTCGCCGGACCAGGGGATCGGGACCCGGCACCCGTCGCGCCGGCCCTCCTGCCCGCTGAGGTCGGCGGGGTCCTCGTCGGCGCGCGGGACGTTGTCTCCGGTGGTGTGCGTGCGGCGGCTGCGCAGGAAGGCCGGGTCCTGCCGCACCTCGTCCGGCAGGTCGGTCACCTCGGGCAGGCCCAGCTCCTCGCCCTGGTAGAGGTAGGCCGAGCCGGGAAGGGCCAGCATCAGGAGGGTGGCGGCGCGGCCCCGGCGCGGCCCACCGAGGCGGGTGGGGTGCCGTACGACGTCGTGGTTGGACAGGACCCAGGTGGTGGGAGCGCCGACCGAGGCGGTGGCGGCCAGCGACGCGTCGATGACCTCGCGCAGGGCCGCAGCGTCCCAACTCGCCGTCAGGAAAGGGAAGTTGAACGCCTGGTGCAGCTCGTCCGGGCGGACGTACAGGGCGAGTCGTTCGGGGGACGGGGCCCATGCCTCGGCGACGCCGATCCGGTCGCCGTCGTAGGAATCCAACAAGCGGCGCCAGGAGCGGTGGATGGCGTGGACGCCGTCCTGGTCGAAGAACGGCAGCACCTGTGAGCCGATCAGCTTGGCCTGCGCGCCGTGGCCGATGTCGGGCAGGCCGGGCGCCTTGACCATGCCGTGCGCGACGTCGATACGGAACCCGTCCACCCCCAGGTCGAGCCAGAAGCGCAGGACGGAGTCGAACTCGGCGGCCACGTCCGGGTTGTCCCAGTCGAGATCGGGCTGCTCGGGCGCGAACAGGTGCAGGTACCAGTCACCGCGCTCGGTGCGCGTCCACGCGGGCCCGCCGAAGACGGACTCCCAGTCGTTGGGCGGCAGCTCCCCGCCCGGCCCCTTCCCGGGCCGGAAGACGTAGCGCTCGCGGGCCAGGTCCGGGTCCCGGAACCACGGGTGCCGGTCGGAGGTGTGGTTCGGCACGATGTCGACGATCACGCGCAGGCCCAGGTCATGGGCGGCGCGGACGAACTCGGCGGCGTCCCGGAGGGTGCCGAACAGCGGATCCACGGCGCGGTAGTCGGCCACGTCGTACCCGCCGTCCGCCTGCGGCGAGGCGTAGAAGGGCGTCAGCCAGACGGCGTCCACACCCAGGTCCTTGAGGTACGGCAGGCGCGAGCGGGCGCCGCGCAGATCGCCGATCCCGTCGCCGTCGCTGTCCGCGAAGGAACGCACGTACACCTGATAGATGACGGCGTCACGCCACCACCCCGGGGCCTCGCCGGAGCGGGCCGCCGGGCGGGCGGGATCGGTGGAGGTGAGCTCCTGGGTCATCGGCCATCCCTGTTCGTGGTCGAGAGTCGGTGCTTGTGGGGGGTGGTGCGGGTGCCGTCGTCGCGCCGTTCGGTTGCGGCGCGCGGGACGCATGGGTCGCACGGGCTGTACGGAGTCGCGTGGGTTGTCCGGGGTTTCGCGGGTTACGCGGCTTCGCCCGGAGTTGGAGCGGGTTGCCGCGCTCGCCGGGGTTTCCCGGGCTTGCGCGGGGTTTCACCGGCTCAACGCGCGGGCGGGGCGGTGGTGACGGGGGAGGGCGTGGCGGGGTACCGGGCGCGGGAGAGGTCCTTGGCGGCGCTCGGACGGGGTGTGCGCCCCTGGTCAGATGGGGAAAGCGCGCTTTTCGTGCGCCGTGGGGGGCGAGGCGGGACCCCGAGGTGAACCGAGCGCGCCGCCCCAGGCGCCGCCCTCGCGCACCCCCCCGCCACCCCTCCCCATATCTCATCCGTGCAACTTCTTCCCGCAATCTTGCAGAAATTTGCCGCAAGGTCTTTCGGTTTTGTTTCGCCGCTGTTACGTTCCTGACCGCCATCTCGGGCGGTTTCCCTAAGGAGTTCACATGCGGCGTGGCATAGCGGCCACCGCGCTGGTAGCGGGCCTGGCACTGGCGGCGACAGCGTGCGGTGGTGGTGACGGTGGCGGGAGCAACCAGGAGAGCGGGGGCGAACTGTCCGGCACCGTGACGTTCTGGGACACCTCCAACGACGCCGAGAAGGCGACGTACAAGGCGCTCGCCGAGGGGTTCACCAAGAAGCACCCCAAGGTGACGGTGAAGTACGTCAACGTTCCCTTCGGCGATGCCAACGCCAAGTTCAAGAACGCGGCCGGGGGCAACTCCGGCGCCCCGGACGTCATGCGGACCGAGGTCGCCTGGGTGGCCGACTTCGCCAATCTGGGGTACCTCGCGCCGCTGGAGGGCACCCCGGCGCTGGACAAGACGGACGACTACCTGCCGCAGGCCGCCGGCAGCACCACGTTCAACGGGAAGACCTACGCCGTGCCGCAGGTCACCGACAGCCTGGGCCTCTTCTACAACAAGCGGCTGCTCAAGGAGGCGGGCGTGAAGGTCCCCGCCACCTTCGCCGAGCTGAAGGAATCCGCCAAGAAGATCAAGGAGAAGACGGGGGCGACCGCGCTGTACCTGCGTGGTGACGACCCGTACTGGTTCCTGCCCTACCTCTACGGCGAGGGCGGCGACATGGTGGACGCCCGGGACAAGGTCGTGGAGATCGACGACGAGTCCGGCGTCAAGGCGTTCGCGACCATGAAGGACCTCGTGGACTCCAAGGCCGCCATCACCGACGCCACCGACGGCCAGGAGAACCAGCTCAAGGCCCTCAAGGACGGCACCGTCGCGATGGCCATCGACGGCCCCTGGGACATCGAGGGCGCGCGGGCCGGCAAGGAGTTCAAGACCGGCGACAACCTCGGCGTCGCGCCCGTCCCCGGCGGCTCCGCCGCGCAGGGCTCCCCGCAGGGCGGCTGGAACCTCTCCGTCTACGCCGGGTCCGCGAACCTGAAGGCCAGCTACGAGTTCGTCAAGTACATGAGCTCCGCCGAGGTGCAGCGGCTGACCACCGAGAAGCTCAGCCTGCTGCCCACCCGCAAGTCCGTGTACGAGATGCCCTCCGTCAAGGACAACGAGATGGTGCGGTTCTTCAAGCCGGCGGTCGACAAGGCCGTCCAGCGCCCCTGGATCGCCGAGGGCAACTCGCTCTTCGAGCCCATCAAGGTCCAGATGAACAAGGTCCTCACCGGATCGTCCACGCCAGAGCAGGCCGCCAAGGCCACCGGTGACGCCTACCGGAAGATCCTCAAGGACTACAAGTGACGCTCGCGGTCAAAGCCGGCAAGGCCACGGCCACGGCCACGCCGGGCCGGGTGCGCCGGGCACTGAGCACCCATTGGTACGCCTGGACGATGGTCGCCCCCGTGGTGCTCGTCATCGGCGTGATCATCGGCTACCCCCTGGTGCGCGGCGTCTACCTCTCCCTGACGAACGCCAACGAGGCCAACGTCGAGCGGAACATCGGGGTCAACCACATCCCGGCGACATACGAGTTCACCGGCCTGGACAACTACAAGGCCGTCCTGACCGACGGCGTCTTCTGGAGCCGGCTGGGCTGGACCGCCCTGTGGACGGTGGCGTGCGTCGGGCTCACCTACGTCATCGGGCTCGCCCTCGCGAACATGCTCAACCGCAAGCTGCGAGGCCGGACC
Source organism: Streptomyces sp. NPDC003077 (assembly GCF_040611095.1). NCBI lineage: Bacteria > Bacillati > Actinomycetota > Actinomycetes > Kitasatosporales > Streptomycetaceae > Streptomyces > Streptomyces sp. NPDC003077. The sequence continues at coordinate 43,842 of NZ_JBEXNM010000058.1, forward strand.
TTCTACCGGCTGGCGCTGATCCTGCCCTGGGCCATCCCCGCGTTCATCTCCGTCTTCACCTGGCGGATGCTCTACAACGAGAAGAGCGGCCTGCTCAACAAGGTGCTCACCGGCGGCGGCATCGACGCGGTGCCGTGGCTGAACGACCCGACCTGGGCCAAGCTCTCGGTCATCGCCGTCAACGTGTGGCTGGGCGTCCCCTTCATGCTCGTCGCCCTGCTCGGCGGGCTGCAGTCCATCCCCGGCCAGCTCTACGAGGCCGCCGAGATGGACGGGGCGGGCCCCTGGCAGCGGTTCCGGCACATCACGCTGCCGGGGCTGCGCGCGGTGAGCAGCACCGTGATCCTGCTCTCGACCATCTGGACGTTCAACATGTTCCCGGTGATCTTCCTGCTCACCCGGGGCGGCCCCGGTGACTCCACCGAGATCCTGGTGACGTACGCCTACCGCCTGTCCTTCATCGACAGCCCGCGCAACTTCTCGGAGTCCGCGGCCTGGGGCGTGCTGATCCTGGTGCTGCTCGCGGTGATCGCGGTGGTCTACCGGCGGGCGCTGCGCAAGCAAGGGGAGGTGTGGTGATGTCGTCCCTGCCGACGACTTCCCAGGAGTCCGTACCGACGACCACGCGCAAGCGGGTCCGCAAGCGGAACCAGCGGGGGCCGCTGGCGTCGTTCGCGCTGCACGCGGCGCTGATCGTGGCCGCCGTGGTGGCGGTCTTTCCGCCCCTGTGGCTGCTGGTGACCTCCTTCAAACCGAAGAACGACGCCTTCTCGACGGAGTTGGTCACGCACTTCACGTTCGCCAACTACACGCATGTGCTCGCCGACACCAAGTTCCTGACCTGGTTCGGGAACTCGGTGGTCGTCGTGGGCCTGACCACCCTCATCGGCGTGTTCGTCGCCGCGACCACCGGCTACGCCGTCAGCCGCTTCCGCTTCCCCGGCATGCGCCCGCTGATGTGGCTGCTGCTGATCACGCAGATGTTCCCGGTCGCGGTGCTGATCGTGCCGCTGTACAACCTGCTGGCGAGCCTGGGGCTGCTCAACCAGCCCGCCGGTCTGGTCGTCACCTACCTGACGATCGCGGTGCCGTTCTGCGCCTGGATGATGAAGGGTTTCTTCGACACCATCCCGGTGGAGATCGACGAGTCCGGGCGGGTGGACGGGCTCAACCCCTTCGGCACCTTCTGGCGGCTGGTGCTGCCGCTGGCCCGGCCGGGGCTGGCCGTCACCGGCTTCTACACCTTCGTCACCGCCTGGGCCGAGGTCGCCTACGCCTCCGCCTTCATGACCGGCGAGGAGAACCTGACGCTCGCGGGCGGCCTGCAGACCTTCGTCAACCAGTACACCAACGACTGGGGTTCGATGACGGCCGCCGCGGTGATCATCGCCGTGCCCGCCGCGATCGTCTTCGCCTTCGCCCAGCGCCACCTCGTTTCCGGACTGACCGCCGGCACCACCAAGGGATGACATGACTCAGCACGATGCCACCCGGACCACCGGTACGACGACGACCGATCCCGCGGGCGGGAGAACCGGCTGGTGGCGGGACGCGGTGATCTACCAGGTCTATCCGCGCAGCTTCGCCGACGGCAACGGCGACGGCATGGGCGACCTGCGCGGCGTCCGCGACCGGCTGCCCTACCTCAAGGACCTGGGCGTGGACGCCGTCTGGCTCAGCCCCTTCTACGCCTCCCCGCAGGCCGACGCCGGGTACGACGTCGCCGACTACCGCGCCATCGACCCGATGTTCGGCACCCTGCACGACGCCGACGCGGTGATCCGCGACGCGCACGCGCTCGGCCTGCGGGTCATCGTCGACATCGTCCCCAACCACTGCTCCGACCAGCACGAATGGTTCCAGCGCGCGATCAAGGAGGGGCCCGGCTCGCCGCTGCGCAAACGGTTCCACTTCCGGCCCGGGCGCGGTGCGGACGGCAGCCAGCCGCCCAACGACTGGGAGTCCATCTTCGGCGGGCCCGCCTGGACCCGGCTGCCCGACGGCGAGTGGTACCTGCACCTGTTCGCCGCCGAGCAGCCCGACCTGAACTGGGACCACCCCGCCGTCCACGACGAGTTCCGCTCCATCCTGCGCTTCTGGCTCGACCTGGGCGTGGACGGCTTCCGGGTGGACGTCGCCCACGGACTCGTCAAGGCCGCCGGACTGCCCGACATGGGCCACACCGGCCAGCTCAAACTGCTCGGCAACCAGGCGCTGCCCTTCTTCGACCAGGACGGCGTGCACGAGATCTACCGCTCCTGGCGGGCCGTGCTGGACGAGTACCCGGGCGAGCGGATCGGCGTCGCCGAGGCCTGGACGCCCAGCGCCGAACGCACCGCCCTCTACCTGCGCCCCGACGAGCTGCACCAGGCGTTCAACTTCCAGTACCTGGGCACCGAGTGGGACGCGGCGGCCCTCCGGGCGGCCATCGACGAGTCCCTGGACGCCATGCGGCCGGTCGGCGCGCCCACCACCTGGGTGCTGTCCAACCACGACGTGGTGCGGCACCGCACCCGGCTCGGCGGCGGCCTGCCGCGCGCCCGCGCCGCCACGCTGCTGATGCTGGCGCTGCCCGGCTCCGCGTACGTCTACCAGGGCGAGGAACTGGGCCTGCCGGAGGTCACCGACCTGCCCGACGAGGTGCGGCAGGACCCGTCCTTCTTCCGGGACAGCGGGCAGGACGGGCTGCGCGACGGCTGCCGGGTGCCGCTGCCGTGGTCGGGGACGACCGCCCCGTACGGCTTCGGGGACGGCGGGAGCTGGCTGCCGCAGCCGGCCGAGTGGGCGGAGCTGTCGGTGGCCGCGCAGACCGGCGACCCCGCCTCCACGCTGGAGTTCTACCGCTCCGCGCTCGCGCTGCGCCGCGCCCACCCCGGCCTCGGCGCGGGCGACGCGGTGGAGTGGCTGCCGGCTCCCGAGGGCGTGCTCGCCTTCCGGCGGACGGGCGGCTTCGGCTGCGTGGTCAACACGACGGAGCGGGCGGTACGGGTGACGGTCCCCGGGCGGGTGCTGCTCGCCTCCGGGCCGGTGGACGCGGCCGGGGGAGGGGAGTGCGAGCTGCCGGCGGACACCGCCGTGTGGTGGGAGGAATGACGCGGGGGCGGTTGCCGGGGGGTGTTCTGCCCGGGGGCGGGGTCCTGTCCGGGGGCGGTGCCGTGCCTGCGGGCGGGGGGCCGCCGTCGGGTGCGGGTGGCTCGTCGGGTCGAGTCGGCCCGTCCGGTCGCGTCGGCTCGTCCGAACGGGAGGCGGGCGCGGTCCGGGAGGCGGGCGCAGGCCGGGGTTCCTCCGGTGGCGTCCCGTCCTCCCGGGCGGCCCCGCGCCTCGCGGACATCGCCGCGCAGGCGCGGGTCAGCGAGGCCACCGTCAGCCGGGTCCTGAACGGGCGGACGGGCGTGGCCGCCACCACCCGGCAGCGGGTGCTCGCCGCGCTCGACGTGCTCGGGCACGAGCGGCCGGTGCGGCTGCGGCGGCGCAGCGCCGGGCTGGTCGGGTTGGTCATCCCGGAGCTGACCAACCCCATCTTCCCGGCGTTCGCGCAGCTCATCGAGCAGGCGCTGGCCGGGCACGGCTACACGCCGGTGCTGTGCACCAAGCAGCCGGGCGGCACCACCGAGGACGAGCTCGTCGAGCAGTTGGAGGAGCGGGGCGTCACCGGCATCGTCTTCCTCTCCGGCCTGCACGCCGACACCGGCGCCGACCCGGCCCGCTACCGGCGGCTGGCCGAGCGCGGCGTCCCCTTCGTCCTCATCAACGGCTACAACGAGCACGTCTGCGCGCCCTTCATCTCGCCGGACGACCGGGCGGCGGCCCGGATGGCCGTGCGCCACCTGGTGGAGCTGGGGCACGAGCGGATCGGGCTGGCCGTCGGGCCGGCCCGGTACGTGCCCTCGCGGCGGAAGGCGGAGGGGTTCGTGGCGGCGCTGGAGGAGGCGTTCGGGGTGCCGGGGGAGCGGGCCGGGGAGTTCGTCCGGCACACGCTGTTCGGCGTCGAGGGCGGGCACGCGGCGGCGGTGGGGCTGCTGAACGCCGGGTGCACCGGCATCGTCTGCGGCAGCGACCTGATGGCGCTGGGCGTGGTCCGGGCGGCGCGGGAACGCGGGCTGGCGGTGCCGGGGCAGGTGTCGGTGGTGGGCTTCGACGACTCGAAGCTGATCGCCTTCACCGACCCGCCGCTGACGACCGTGCGGCAGCCGGTGCAGGCCATGGCCACGGCGGCGGTGGGCGCGCTGATCGAGGAGATCCGGGGCAATCCGGTCGAGCGGACGGAGTTCGTCTTCCAGCCGGAGCTGGTCGTGCGCGGCTCGACGGGTCCGGTGCCGGGGTCCGGACCGGTCCGGCCGGCCGGGCGCGTGGGGCCCTGCTGACGCTCCGCGGAACGGCGCGTCCGTACGGGCCCCCGGCCGACCGGACCGGCGCGGGCGGACCGGCCCAGGGGGACGGGGCCTGAGACCGGTGGCGCGGGAGGACCGTAACACCGTTGCAATCTCTTGCGTAAGATCTTGCATCAACCGACCGGCCGGACTACAACCATCCACAACAGGCGACGGCGACGGGGCCGGGTCGGCCCGCCCCGCCCCTCGGCGGCCGGACGCGTCCACGCACGCGCGTCCGCCAGGAATTCCGTTCACCAACGGCCTTACGGGCATGGCGCGTTGCCGGGCAAGGTCGCTTCCCCTCAGGAGGACACCCATGCCCCAGCGGTACCGACAGCGGACCCGGCGGCTCCGCAGACCCGTCGCCGCCGCCCTCGCCCTCGCGTTGGGCGCGGCGGCCTGGCTCACGGCCCCGCCGCAGCAGGCGGCGGCGCGGGACGCACCACGGCAGGCGTCGAAGGACGTGACGCGGGCCGCCCAGGGGGCGGAGGCAGCCCCGCCCGGTGGCAAGGACGTCACCGCCGTCCTGTTCGAGTGGCGCTTCGACTCGGTCGCCAAGGAGTGCGCGCAGACGCTGGGACCGGCCGGTTACGGCTACGTCCAGGTCTCGCCGCCCCAGGAGCACATCCAGGGCGGCCAGTGGTGGACCTCCTACCAGCCCGTGAGCTACAAGATCGCCGGGCGGCTCGGCGACCGGGCGGCCTTCGCCGACATGGTCGCCACCTGCCACCGCGCGGGCGTCAAGGTCGTCGCCGACGCCGTGGTCAACCACATGACCTCCGGCTCCGGGACCGGCACCGGCGGCTCCCGGTACACCAAGTACGACTACCCGGGCACGTACGCGTTCCCCGACTTCGACGACTGCACCTCCGAGGTCACCGACTACCGCGACCGCTGGAACGTCCAGCACTGCGAACTCGTCGGCATGGCCGACCTGGACACCGGCGAGGACTACGTCCGCGGCCGGATCGCCGCCTACCTGGACGACCTGCGCTCCCTCGGCGTCGACGGCTTCCGCATCGACGCGGCCAAGCACATCCCGGCCGCCGACCTCGCCGCCATCAAGTCCCGGACGCGCGACCCCGGCACCTACTGGAAGCAGGAGACGATCTACGGCGCCGGCGAGGCGGTCGCGCCGGAGGAGTACCGGGGCACCGGCGACGTCCAGGAATTCCGCTACGCCCGCGACCTCAAACGCGTCTTCCAGCAGGAGAAGCTCGCCTACCTGCGCAACTACGGCGAGGGCTGGGGCTACCTGCCCGGCGCGTGGGCCTCGGTCTTCGTCGACAACCACGACACCGAGCGCGGCGGCGACACCCTCAGCTACAAGGACGGCGCGGACTACACCCTGGCCAACGTCTTCATGCTGGCCTGGCCCTACGGGTCACCCGACGTCCACTCCGGTTACGAGTTCGGCGACCGGAACGCCGGACCGCCCAACGGCGGCGAGGTCCGCGCCTGTTGGCAGGACGGCTGGAAGTGCCAGCACAAGTGGCCCGAGATCCGGAGCATGGTCGCCTTCCGCAACGCCGTCCGCGGCACCGCCGTCACCCACTGGTGGGACAACGGCAACGACGCCATCGCCTTCGGCCGCGGCGACCGGGGCTTCGTGGCGATCAACCACGGGGGCGCCACGCTGACCCGCACCTTCCAGACCTCGCTCCCGGCGGGCGGCTACTGCGACGTGCAGAGCGGCCGGACGGTGACGGTGGACGGCTCCGGCCGGTTCACCGCGTCGCTGGGGGTGAACACGGCGGTGGCGCTGCATGTGGGGGCGCGGAGTTGCGGGTGACCACCTCTTGATCGTCTGACGGCTTGACGGGCGCGGCCCGGGGAGGGGCTTTGGGAGGGCCTCGGGAGGGGCCGCGCTTCACTCCGGCGCGCCTTCGCAGGGGCCTCATCCGATGGGCGCGTCCCACGGGCTCGTCCTTCGCACGCCCCCGGGACCGGCGCGCCACCCGCGCCCGTCCCCCCCACGAACCGGCCGCCCGGCGCCCACCCCGCCCGCCGGGCGGCCTCGTCCTCCTCCGTCCCATGGCCGGGTTTCCCTGTGCCTCCGCCCTCCCGACGAACCGGCCGCCCGGCGCCCACCCCGCCTGCCGGGCGGCCTCGTCCTCCTCCGTCCCATGGCCGGGATCCCCCGTGCCTCCGCCCTCCCCACGCACCACCCCCATACCCCACCCATCCGCCCAAAAGGAGTCTCGACGTGACCGGCCCCCTCCGCCGTACCGTGGCTGCCGTGGCCCTGGCCCTGTCCGCGACGGTCCTGTTCTCCGCGGTCCCCGCGTCCGCGGTGCCGCCGGACGCCGCCCCGCCGCCCGAGCCGGCCACGGCCCAGGCCCAGTGGATCGACCGCGACACCGTCGTGTGGAAGGGCGCCCGGCGCGCCCCGGCCCAGCTCCGCTACGGCGACGGCACGGACGGCGGCGCCGCAAGCGGGCGGCTGCGCCTCACCCCGGCCGAGCTGTCGCCCGCCGAACGCGCCGCCCACCCGCACCTGAAGGACTTCCCCGCCTTCGCCGTCGATCCCCGGGACCAGCGGCTGGCCCGCCCGGCGCTGCGCGAGCGGCTGGTCGCCGTCCAGCCGTCCGCGGACGGTTCCCCGGCGGCCGTCACCGGCGTGCAGATCCCGGGGGTGCTGGACGACCTGTACGGTCCCGCGGCGGCGCGCGCCGCGCTCGGCCCGGTGTTCCGGCACGGCCGTCCCACGCTGTCCGTGTGGGCGCCCACCGCGCGGACCGTGGCGCTGGAGCTGGACGGCCGTACGGTCGCGATGCGGCGGGACGACGCGAGCGGGGTGTGGAGCGTGCGCGGGCCCCGGTCCTGGATCGGGAAGCCGTACCGGTACGCCGTCACCGTCTGGGCGCCCGAGGCCGGCCGGACCGTCACCAACAAGGTCACCGACCCGTACGCCACCGCGCTGACCGCCGACTCCGAGCGTGCCCTCGTCGTGGACCTCGCCGACCCGGCGCTCGCGCCCCGGGGATGGGCGCGGCTCAAGAAGCCCGCCCCGGTGCCGCTGCGCTCCGCGCAGATCCAGGAGCTGCACGTCCGCGACTTCTCGATCGCCGACCCCACCTCCCGTCACCCCGGCCGGTACCTCGCCTTCACCGACCGCCGCTCGGACGGGATGCGGCACCTGCGGTCCCTGGCCCGCGCCGGGACCTCGTACGTCCACCTGCTCCCCGTCTTCGACATCGCCGGTATCCCCGAGCGCCGGGCCGACCAGGCCGCGCCGGACTGCGACCTGGCCGCGCTGCCCCCGGACTCGGAGCGGCAGCAGGAGTGCGTGGCGCGGACCGCCGCCCGGGACGCCTACAACTGGGGGTACGACCCGCTGCACTACACCGTCCCCGAGGGCTCGTACGCCTCCGATCCGGGGCCGGACGCGTCCGGGAAGCCCGCGAGAAGGACGCACGTCGCCGCCCGCACCGCCGAGTTCCGGCAGATGGTGCAGGGCCTGAACGGCGCCGGGCTGCGCGTCGTCATGGACGTGGTCTACAACCACACCGTCGCGCACGGCCAGGACCCCAAGTCCGTTCTCGACCGGATCGTGCCCGGGTACTACCACCGGCTGCTCGACGACGGCCGGGTCGCCACCTCCACCTGCTGCTCCAACACCGCGCCGGAGCACACGATGATGGGGAAGCTCGTCGTCGACTCCGTCGTCACCTGGGCGCGGCAGTACAAGATCGACGGGTTCCGGTTCGACCTCATGGGGCACCACCCCAAGGCCAACATCCTCGCCGTGCGCGCCGCCCTGGACGCGCTGACCGTCAGGAAGGACGGCGTGGACGGCAAGGCGATCGTCCTGTACGGCGAGGGCTGGAACTTCGGCGAGGTCGCCGACGACGCCCGCTTCGTCCAGGCCACGCAGAAGAACATGGCCGGTACCGGCGTCGCGACCTTCAACGACCGCACCCGCGACGCGGTGCGCGGCGGCGGGCCCTTCGACGCCGACCCGCGCGTGCAGGGCTTCGCCTCCGGCCTGTACACCGACCCCAACACCTCGCCCGCCAACGGCACCCCCGACCAGCAGCGCGCCCGGCTCCTGCACTACCAGGACCTGCTGAAGGTCGGCCTGACCGGCAACCTCGCCGACTACACCTTCACCGCGAGCGACGGCCGCACCGTCAAGGGCTCCCAGGTCGACTACAACGGCGCCCCCGCCGGCTACGCCGCGGCCCCCGGCGACGCGCTCGCCTACGCCGACGCCCACGACAACGAGACCCTCTACGACGCCCTCGCCTACAAACTCCCGCAGCGCACCTCGCCCGCCGACCGGGCCCGCATGCAGGTCCTGGCCATGGCCACCGCCGCGCTCTCCCAGGGGCCCGCGCTGTCCCAGGCGGGCACGGACCTGCTGCGGTCCAAGTCGCTGGACCGCAACTCCTACGACAGCGGCGACTGGTTCAACGCCCTGCACTGGGACTGCGCCCGAGGCAACGGCTTCGGCCGCGGCCTGCCGCCCGCCGCCGACAACCGCGACAAGTGGCCCTACGCCCGCCCGCTGCTGGCCGATCCCGCGCTGCGGCCCGGCTGCGCGCCGATCACCGCCACCTCGGCGGCCTACCGCGACCTGCTGCGCATCCGCGCCGGTGAGCCGGACTTCCACCTGGACACCACCGCACGGGTGCGGGACCGCCTGTCCTTCCCGCTCTCCGGCCCGGACGAGACCCCGGGCGTCGTCACCATGCGGCTCGGCGCACTGGTGGTGGTCTTCAACGCGACCCCGCACGCCCAGAGCCAGACGGTGCCCGCGGCGGCGGGTGAGCGCTACGCCCTGCACCCCGTGCAGGCACGCGGCGCCGACCCCGTGGTCAAGTCCGCCGGATTCGCCCGTGCGACGGGTACGTTCACCGTCCCGGCGCGCACGGTCGCGGTCTTCCACCGGCGCTGACGGCTCCGGGCGGCGCTCTGAGCTGCGCGATCGTGCGCCGGGGCGCGTGCGGGACGCGGGGCGCGCGCGTTCCCGCCGGGTTTCCCGTTGCCCATCGCGCACGGGCAACGGGAAACCTCTGCCGCTCCGGCCGGCCCCGGCCCCACGATCGTGGACGACGGCCGATCGGCCGTGCTCGGCACCAACGGGGAGAACCTCATGCGACGCACCCACCGGATCACGCACCCCTTCACCCGACGGGCGGCCTACGGAACGCTGGCCGCCGCCACCCTGCTCGTGGCCGCGGCCACGACCGGCACCGGCAGCGCGGACGCCGCCTCGCACGGCGCGGCCTCGCACGCCGCCGCCCTGAAGCGGGCCGCCGCGAGTTGCCCGTCCGGAGACGTGTGCTTCTGGCCGCAGCCCAACTTCGGAGGCCAGGTCGAGGTCTGGCACAACCCCTGGGCACGCACCTGCGACTGGGTCAAGGCCCGCCCGGCCCGCTCCCTCTTCAACCACGACAACGACACCTGGTCCTTCTACCGGGACGCCAACTGCCGCTCGCACGCCATCACCCTGGGCCCGGGGCAGTCGAACGGGCACGTCAACGTGCAGACCTGGCAGTAAGGCGGGGCGGGGGCGGCACTCGGGGGCAGGGCCGCCCGGAACCCCGGGCGCGGGGCGGCCAGGGAACGCCTTCGGGGCGTCCCGGGATCCGGCCGGGAGCCGTCCCGGAACCCGGCCGGGAGCCATTCCGTAATCCGGCCGGGGCCGTCCCGGAACCCGGCCGTGGACCGCCCCGGAAAATTCCTCGAAAGATTTCCGGGGCGGCTGTCGATCCGGCCGCTCCCCGTTCGACGCAAGGGTGAGAGGCGGGGAGAGCCCCCGCCCCACCGACCGAGGAGCCACCGTGCCGCGCTTCCTGACGATCATCCGCGCCGACGAGCGGAACGCCCCCACCCAGGAGCCCACGCCCGAACTCGCGCAGCGCATGGGCGAGCTGTACGAGGAGATCACCAAGGCCGGGGTCATGCTGGACACCGCCGCGCTCGCGCCGTCCTCCGAGGCCACCCGGCTCACCTGGACCGACGGCGAGCTCAGCCGGATCGACGGCCCCTTCACCGAGACCAAGGAAGTGATCGGCGGCTACTCCCTCATCCAGGCCAAGGACAAGGCCGAGGCCCTGTATTGGGCCCAGCGGTTCGGAGAGATCCAGGGGCTGCACGAGAACCTCGTCGTCGAGGTCCGCGAGATCGTGGAGGGCTGACGACCCGAACGGGTTTGCCGCACACATGAGCGGCTGTTCTCATGACAAATCATGAGGACAGCTCAGCTCAGCGAGACGGTCGAGACCGTCTTCAGGATCGAGTCCGCGCGGATCGTCGCCAGTGTCGCCCGCATCGTGCGGGACGTGGGCATCGCCGAGGAACTCGCGCAGGACGCGCTGGTCGCCGCGCTGGAGCAGTGGCCGCGGTCGGGCGTCCCGGACCGACCGGGCGCCTGGCTGACGGCCGCCGCCAGGCACCGCGCGATCGATCTCGTCCGCCGCAAGGAGACCTACGCGCGCAAGCTGGCGGAGGTCGGCCGGACGCTGGAGGACGTGCCGCCGCCCGAACCCGCGGACCCGGACGACATAGACGACGACCTGCTCCGGCTGATCTTCACCGCCTGCCATCCCGTGCTCTCCACCCAGGCCCGGATCGCGCTGACGCTGCGGCTGCTGGGCGGTCTGACGACGGCCGAGATCGCCCGGGCGTTCCTGACCACCGAACCGACGGTCGCCCAGCGCATCGTCCGGGCCAAGCGGACGCTCGCCAAGGCCGACGTCCCCTTCGAGGTCCCCTGCGGCGCGGACCGGGCCGCCCGCCTGTCCTCGGTGCTGGAGGTCATCTACCTGATCTTCAACGAGGGGTACTCCGCCACCGCCGGTGACGAACTGGTGCGTCCGGCCCTGTGCGAGGACGCGCTCCGCCTGGCGCGCGTCCTGGCGGGCCTGGTGCCCGAGGAACCCGAAGTGCACGGGCTGGCGGCCCTGCTGGAGTTCCAGGCCGCCCGCATTCCGGCCCGCACGGGCCCGGACGGCGCGCCCGTCCTGCTCGCCGACCAGAACCGCACCAAGTGGAACCGGATGTTCCTGCGCCGTGGCGCCGAGGCCCTGCGCCGCGCGGGCCACGGCCCCTACTCCCTCCAGGCCGCCATCGCCGCGCACCACGCCCGCGCGTTCCGTTACGAGGACACGGACTGGCCCGCGATCGCCGCCCTGTACGGCCGACTGGCGGCGCTGACCGGCTCCCCCGTGGTCGAACTGAACCGCGCGGTCGCCCTCGCGATGGCCGACGGCCCCGCGGCCGGCCTGGCCCTCGTCGACACCCTGGCGGACGAACCGGCCCTGAAGGGCTACCACTTGCTGCCCAGCGTCCGCGGCGACCTGCTGGAACGCCTGGGGCGCGCGGACGAGGCCCGGACGGAGTTCGAGCGCGCGGCCTCCCTGACCCGCAACGAACGGGAGCGGGAACTGCTCAGGGAGCGGGCGGGGAGGGTGACGGCGTCCGCGGCCCCGGCCTCAGCGGGTACGGGGAGGGTGACGGGGGCCGGGGCTCCGGGCTCGGACGAGCCGTAGCGGGTGCGGGGCGGACGGCGCGGGTGGAATTCCGCACGGACCCCATAGGGACGGTGGTTCAGGCGCCGCCTCGGTGCCGTCACCCGATCCGCTTCTCCAGCAGCGTCACGGCGTACTTGCTGCCGCCCGACCCCTCCTTGAACGGCTGCTCGCCGACGACGGTGTACCCCGCCGCCTCGTAGTACGGGCGCAGGCGCGGGTTGGTGGAGACGCAGTCCAGCCGGCACAGCGGGCGCCCGGCCTCGGCGACGCGCCGCTCGGCGCGCGCGAGCATCGCCCGGCCGGTACCCGCGGGGGCGCTGCCCCGGGCCGTCATCAGCCGGTGCACGTACCCGGCTACCGGCGGCTGCGGCCCCCAGGCGGGCTCGTCCTCCCACCACAGCTCCCAGCCGCCGACGACCCGCCCCGCCACCTCGGCGAGCCAGACCTCGCCCTCCTTCATCCGGAGCCGGAAGTGCTCCTCGTCCCTCTCGCCGGGTGTCCACTGGGCGATGCCGTTGTCCTGCATCCAGCGGGCGGCACCGTCGTACAGGCCGACGAGAACGGGCAGGTCGCGAGCCTCGTCCGCGAGCCGAAAGGTGATCTCCATGGGGGGATTGTGCCGTACGGGTGTTCGAGGGGGTGTGGATGAGTACGGAGACGGGCGGGGCGGAGGCCGGGGTGGGTCACCCGTCCCCGGGAGCCAGGGCGATCAGGCGGCCGACGAGGTCGGCGAACGGGCCGTCGGCCGGTTCGTCCCGCAGCATCCGTGCCAGCGCCCGCGCCGTCTCGGGATCGTTCGCGGCGCTCACCGCCGTCAGGGCGACGAAGTCGTGGACGAGCTGCCGCTCCAACTCCTCCCGGGGGATGCGCCGTCCGTCCAGCCACATCAGGGCCGTGGTCTCGGCCAGCGAGATCCAGGACCGGACCACCAGCTCCATCCGGGGCGTGGCGGAGGCGATCCCGAGGTGCGCGAGGATCTGTTCGTACGCGGCCTGGCGCACGCCGTTGATCATGTCGCCGGTGCGGCTGGTCGCGGTCGGGGTGCCGTGGCGGCCGACGGGGATGCCGGGGCCGCCCCGCATCAGCGCGGAGAAGCCGGGCCCGTGCTCGTCCACGAAGTCGAAGAAGCGCTTCATCACGCGTAACAAGCGGTGCCCCAGCGGCCCTTCGCGCGGTTCCACGAACCGCTCGGCCAGCTCGTCCGCGGCTCGCCGCAACGCGGCCTCGTACAGGTTCTGTTTGCCCGGGAAGTAGTGGTAGACGAGCGGCCGGGAGATCCCGGCGGCCTCGGCGATCTCGTCGATCGACACGTCCTCGGGGGAGCGGCGGCTGAAGAGGTCGAGCGCCACGCCGATGAGCTGTTCCCGCCGCTCCTCGACGCCCATCCTGCGCCGACCCCCGGTTTTCATACCGAACAGCCTAGCGAGCAGGGGCGGAACGAGACACGCACGGCTGGGGCGGCACGAAACCCTTAAGCGGAACGGGACTCTTGGGCGGAACGGGACTCTTGGGCGGAACGGGGCTCTTGGGCGGGAAGAGAGAAGCGCGGCCGGGCGAGGGCGGTCGCCCGGCC
>NZ_JBEXNM010000059.1:0-56996 GCF_040611095.1 Streptomyces sp. NPDC003077
GACTGGGGCGCGGCGGCCGGTGACCTACATCGCGTCGGGGAGGCGCAACTGCCGCGAGGAGGTACCCCGGGGCGGCCCCGACCCCGTAAGAAACAAAAGGCGTACCGACCACCGGGACGCACCCGCCCCGTACGAAACAAAAGGCGCAAAACCCACCGGCCCGCACCCGCCACAGCCCCCATCCCCACCTGAAAGAGACGGCGCCCCACGAGAAAGCCTCCCACCCGAAGGCCGATGGCGACGTGGCGCGCACCCACCCCTCACCCCACCCGCCGAGCCGTCAACAACGGCTGGATGTAACCGCTCTCCTCCGGCTCGTGCCACCGCACCTCCGCAAACCCCGCCTCCGTAACGAAGGGTGTGAGTTGCTTCCGGGTCAGCGCCCAGGAGGTGGCGCGCCGGCTGTGCACCTGCCAGGTGTCGCCGTCCGGCAGCAGATGGATCAGGTCGAAGTCGTAGTGCTCGCGGTCCTCGTGCCAGTGCCAGAACTGGAGGCCGATGACCGGCCGACCATCGGACGTGCGGGTGAGCCGCGTCGGGGTGAACCGCTGCTGCACGGCGCGGGCTTCCTCGTAGTCGCGCATCCCGATCAGCAGCGCCCCGCCGGGCCGCAGCACCCGGTGCATGGCGGCGAGGGCGGCCAGGAGGTCGGGCGGGGTGAGGAGGTGGGCCAGGGAGTTGTCGGCGCACACCACGCCGTCGAACGCGCCGTCGCCGAAGGGCAGGTACCGCATGTCGGCGGCGGCCGTCTCCATCCGTACGCCCCGGGCCGCCGCCTCCCGCGCGGCGCGGGCGACGGCCGCCGGGCTGAGATCCGTCCCGGTGACGTGGTGGCCCGTCAGCGCCAGGCCGATCGCCTGGGTGCCGATGCCGCAGGCGCAGTCCAGCAGGGCGTGCGGGCCGTCGCCCAGCGCCCGGCGGACGTACGCGTCCAGGGCGCGGCCCTGCTCGATCACCGTGGCGGACCAGTCCGGGTACAGGAGGTGGTACTCCTCGGCGAACTCGTCGAAGAATCGGCGTATGTGCGGCGACTCCGGCATACCCCGACGCTAGCGCCGTCCGCGCCCGCACCGCCTCTCCTTTTGGCCCGCCGCCCTGACCTGGGTCTCCCCGACCTGGGCCGCCCTGACTTCGGCCGCCCTGACCTCGTCTGCCACCCCGTCCGCCGTCCCCAGGGCCGTCCCACCGCCGTCCCCGCCGCGAGGACGAGCAGCACGCCGAGCATGGCGAACGGCGCGGCCGTCCCCGCGAGCCCGGCGAGCGCGCCCGCCGTGGCGGGCGCGGCGACCTGGCCGAGGCGGTTGCCGGTGAGCCGGAGCGCGAGGGCGGTGCTGCGGGCCGCCTCGGGCGCCGCCTGGACCACCGTCGTCATGGACAGCGGCTGCCCGACGCCGAGGCAGAATCCCAGCGCGGCCACCATGACGGCCAGCCCCCACACCGGCGCCGGCAGCGCCAGTCCCGCGCACAGCAGCCCCGCCAGGACGCAACTGCCCACCAGCAGCGGGGTCCGCCCCAGCCACCGGATCATCGGCGTCATCACCAGGCGGCAGGCGATGGTGGCCGCGGCGCGCAGGCTCAGCAGCAGGCCGATGGTGGCCGGTGCGATGCCGCGGGATTCGCCGACCACGGGCAGGTAGGCCGTCAGGACGTCGGTGGCCGAGAGCACGGCCAGACTCGTGAAGATCCCGGCGGCCACACCGGGCGCCTTCAGGATGCGGCCGACGGAGACGGGGGCCGCCCGGCCCGGCTCGCCGCGCCGCACCGCCTGCCGGGCGGGCCGCTCCAGGCGCCACAGCCACAGGTAGGCGAGGGCGGCGAGCGCGCCCGCGAGGAGGAGCGCCGTGGCGCTGGTGGTGGCCATCGCCCCGTCCCGCTCGGAGATCACCAGCCCGGCGGCGACCGGTCCGAGGAGCTGGCCGAGGGAGGTGCCGATGGTGAAGTGGCCGAAGTTGCGGTCGCGATCGTCAGGGGCGCTGCGGCGGGCGACGATGGACTGCGCGCCGATGACGAAGCACAGGTGCCCCAGGCCCATCACCCCGCTCCACGCGGCCATCTCGGGCACGGAACCGGCGACCCCGCTGAGGGCGCACCCGCCCGCGATGAGCGCGACGCCGACGACCAGCAGCGGCGCGCACCGGCCGTGGTCGGTGCGGCGCCCCAGCGGTACGGCGACGAGCAGCGGCAGCAGCGCGTACACGCCCGCGATGACGCCGACGGCCCGTTCGTCGGCGCCCAGGGCCAGCGCCCGGTACGAGACGGCGGGCCGGGCCATGCTGACCGCCGACTGTGCGAAGGCGAAGGTGAGAACCAGCCGCAGCAGCCAGCCCCGGCCGCCGCCCGTGGCGGCGGTCACGGCCCGGTGCTCCGGTACGTCGGGGGGACGGTCACGAGTGGCTCCGTGCTCAGGGGCTCGCGCCCGGGAGTGAAAGTGCGGGTGGTCCCGCGTCCATGGGGGTCGTCCCCCTCCATGGTTGCTCCGGGCTTCCCGCCCGGTGGCCAGCCGGTGACGCGGGGGTTACCGACAAGCAACCATATTTGCCGACATATTAAGGCCAGAAGGCAACAGTCATCGGCGGACCCAACCACCACCCCACTCCACTCCCCCATCACACAATCCCGTACAGCAGCCCCGCCCCCAGCACCACCAGCGACGTCAACGCCGCCCACTTCACCGTGAACCGCGTGTGATCCCCGAACTCCACCTTCGCCATGCCCACCAGCACGTACACGGCGGGAACGAGCGGGCTGGACATGTGCAGCGCCTGCCCCACGAGCGAGGCGCGGGCGATCTCGACGGCGGGGACGCCGTGCGCGGCACCGGCCTCGGCGAGGATCGGCACGATGCCGAAGTAGAAGCCGTCGTTGGACATGAAGTACGTGAGCGGGATGCTCAGGACGCCGGTGACGACGCCCATGTGCGGGCCGAGCCCGTCCGGGATGCCGTCGACCAGCCACCGCGCCATGTGCTCGACCATGCCGGTGCCGGTGAGGACGCCGGTGAAGACGGCGGCGGCGAAGACCATGCCGGAGACGTTCAGGACGTTCTCGGCGTGTGCGGCGATCCGCGCCTTCTGATCGCGCATGTGCGGGAAGTTGACGGTGAGCGCGATGGCCGCGCCGAGCAGGAAGAGGACCGGGATCGGCAGCGTCTGCAGGATGAGGAGGGTGAGCAGGGCGACGGTCAGCGCGGCGTTGAACCAGTACAGCTTGGGCCGCAGCGTGGCACGGTGCGGATCGAGCCCCTGCCCCTCGACCTCCGCCCCATCGGCCCCGGCCGCATGCCCACCGCCACCGACACCCACCGCACCGGCCCGCGCCTCCGGCACCTTCCCCCCGTCCCTGACTGCGACCCCATCCCTGACCGCGACCCCGCCCCCGGCGGCGACACCGTCCCCAGCAGCCACGCCCCCACCCTCACCACGCGTCTCCCCACCATCCGCCGCGACGAGCACCGGTTCCGCCACGCGGACGGCCCCGGCGTCGTCCAGGGAGAGCAGCCCGAGCCGCTTGCGCTCGCGCCGTCCGAGGACGTACGCGAGGAGGAAGACCGCGAGCAGCCCGGTGGCCAGGGCCGGGACCATCGGGACGAAGATGTCGCCGGCGTCGAGTTTGAGCGCGGTGGCGGCGCGGGCGGTCGGCCCGCCCCAGGGCAGTGTGTTCATCACGCCGTTGGCGGTCGCGGCGATGCCCGTCATCACCACAAGGCTCATCTTCAGGCGGCGGTAAAGCGGGTACAGCGCGGACACCGTGATCATGAAGGTGGTCGAGCCGTCACCGTCCAGCGAGACGATCGCGGCCAGCAGCGCCGTGCCGACGACCACCCGCACCGGGTCGGCCTTGCAGAAGCGCAGGATGACCCGGACGATCGGGTCGAAGAGGCCGACGTCGATCATCACCCCGAAGTAGATGATGGCGAACATCAGCATCGCGGCCGTCGGGGCCAGGTCACCGATGCCCTTGAGGACGTACTCCCCCAGGTGCGCACCCTGCCCGACCAGCAGGCAGAACAGCGCGGGGACGAGGACGAGCGCCGCCATCGGCGACATCTTCTTCATCATGATCAGCACCAGGAACGTGGCGATCATGGCGAAGCCGAGGATGGTCAGCATGGGGGTACCTCACGTTCACCCTTGAACATCCACCAGGGGCGGCGGACGAGGTGACGTTAGGGGCCCCCGACACGCCCCAACAAGCCCTTGACACGCGAGCAATACGAGCAAAACCCCGGAAGAACTCCCAGGTCAGCCCAGGCCCGACCCCGGTCCCCGCCACCACCCGCAGCCGGCCACCACACCAGCCGACTCCCGGACCCACCCCCAGGCCCGCTCCCAGACCCACCCCCAGGCCCGCTCCCAGACCCACCCCCAGGCCCGCTCCCGGACCCACCGCCGCCGACCACCCCGACGCGCCCCCATCCACCGTTGACGGACCCCCACCCCAATCCTAAGGTCTTGCATAGGATTCCGGATTCCTTGAGCGGCGGGAGCACGCGATGACAGGCACGGGCACGGTCAACGAACGGGCGAGGAAGACGGCCGAGGGGCTGGCGTACTCCCCCGGCTTCGGCAACGAACACAGCTCCGAGGCGCTGCCGGGCGCACTGCCGGTGGGCCGCAACGCACCCCAGCGCGCACCCCTCGGCCTGTACGCCGAGCAGCTCAGCGGCTCGGCCTTCACCGAGCCCCGCGCCCACAACCGGCGTTCGTGGCTGTACCGCGTCCGCCCCTCGGCGGCGCACCCGCCCTTCACCCGGGTGGACAACGGCGCCCTGCGCGGCACGCCGTTCACCGAGACGGTCCCCGACCCCAACCGGCTGCGCTGGAACCCGCTCCCCGAGCCGACCGGACCAGTCGACTTCCTGGACGGACTGTGGACCCTGGGCGGCAACGGCGACATCACCCAGCGCTCCGGCATGGCCGTGCACCTCTACCACGCCAACGCCTCCATGACCGACCGGGTGTTCAGCGACGCGGACGGCGAGCTGCTGATCGTCCCGGAGCGCGGCGGCCTGCTGCTGCGCACGGAGTTCGGGCTGCTGCGCGCCGAGCCCGGGCACGTCGCGCTGATCCCGCGCGGCGTCCGCTTCCGCGTCGAGCTGCTGGACAAGACGGCCCGCGGCTACGTCTGCGAGAACTACGGCCGGCCCTTCCAGCTCCCCGACCTCGGACCGATCGGCGCCAACGGCCTGGCCAACCCCCGGGACTTCCTCGCCCCGGTCGCGGCGTACGAGGACGTGGAGGGCCCGGTCGAGGTCGTCAACAAGTTCTGCGGCAACCTCTGGAAGGCGACATACGACCACTCGCCGCTGGACGTCGTGGCCTGGCACGGCAACCACGTCCCATACGTCTACGACCTGCGCCGCTTCAACGTCATCGGCACCATCAGCTACGACCACCCGGACCCGTCGATCTTCACGGTCCTCACCTCGCCCTCCGACACGCCGGGTCTGGCGGGCGTCGACTTCGTGGTCTTCGCGCCCCGCTGGCTGGTCGGCGAGGACACCTTCCGCCCGCCGTACTTCCACCGCAACGTGATGACCGAGTACATGGGGCTGATCGAGGGCGCGTACGACGCGAAGGCGGAGGGCTTCGTCCCCGGCGGCGGCTCGCTGCACAACATGATGTCCGCGCACGGGCCGGACCGGGAGACCTTCGACCGGGCGAGCGCGGCCGAACTGAAGCCGCACAAGGTCGACGACGGCCTGGCGTTCATGTTCGAGACCCGCTGGCCGCTGACCCTCACCGAACAGGCCCGCACCGCCACCCACCTGCAGCGCGGCTACGACGACGTATGGCAGGGTCTGGAACGCCACTTCCGTCCGTAAGATCACGTAGCACCAGCAGAACTGTGGGGTACCAGTGCCGACCTTCGCTCCCGACTCGGTCGCCCTGAATCGCAAGCTGCCGCTGTGGTATCAGGTGTCGCAGTCGTTGCGCGCGTCGATACTGGGCCGCTCCCCCACGGACCCCCTCCGCCTGCCGACCGAGGACGCGCTCGCCGCGCACTACGGCGTCAGCGTGCTGACGATGCGGCAGGCGCTGAAGGAACTGGAGAACGAAGGGCTGATCAGCCGGCACCGGCGGCGCGGCACGTTCATCGAGCCGAGCGCGCGGCGCGGCTCGCCGGTGCGGCTGCTCGGCTCGGTGGACGCCATCGTGGCCCAGCAGTCCGGCATGAAGACCGTCCTGCTGGACCGCGAGACGGCACCCGCCTCCGTCCCCGTCCCGGCCGACCTCGCCGAGTTCTTCCCCGGCGCAACCGAGGTGGCCCGCTACCGCCGCCTCCGCAGCGACGAGAAGACCGACGAGCCGACGAACCACGCCGAGAACTTCGTCCGCCCCGACATCGCCGCCCGCATCCTCCTCCCGGACCTCGAACGCTGGCCGATGACCAAGGTCCTGCGCGACGCGATCGGCATCCGCATCAGCCGCATCACCGACACGGTCGAAGCCCGCCTCGCCGACCCCTCCACCGCCCGCCTCCTCCAAGTCCCCCTCCTGAGCCCGATCCTCCACTACACGGGCATCACCTACGACGAGGACGGCCGGGTGGTGGACGTGGCCCGCATCCACTACCGGGGGGATCGGTTCTCCTTCACGGTGACGATGGACGCGCACTGACGGACGGGGCCCTCATCGCCCGCCCCCTATATCCGCTCCAAACTCCGCCCCGTGCTGCGTGGCCCGAGCAGGGCCACGTCCAGGCACAGCAGCACCATCAGGGCCGCCGATCCGGCGAAGACCGCGCCCGGGCCCAGGCGCGTCAGCACGGTCAGGGCGACGAAGGGGAGGATCACGGAGGTCAGTCGGGAGAGGGAGTAGGCCACGCCGATGGCGCCGCTGCGCAGGCCGGTGGGGAAGATCTCGGTCTGGTAGACGTGGAAGGTGTTGGAGAAGACGTTGGCGCAGATCGTGAGCGCGAAGCCGGCGGTCACGATGACGGGCATGGAGTCGGCGAGTCCGAAGACGAGTCCGCAGGCCGCTATGCCGAGTGCGGAGGCGATGATCAGTACCTTGCGCTCGATCCGGTCGATCAGCGGTACGGACAGTGCTGAACCGATCGGATAGCCGCAGAAACTGAGCGCGGCATAGGTCAGCGACGCGCTCACCGGGTGCCCCTTGGCCGTCAGTACGACGGGGGCCAGCGTGCCGAAGCCGTAGTAGCCGACGGTCTGGAGGACCTGGAAGATCCACCACATCACCGTGCGCCGCCGGTACTCCCCCCGGAACATCTCGCCCAGCGGAATCCGTCGCTCCGGGATCGTCGCGGCCTCCGCGACGGACGGCAGGGTGGTCCCGGTCTCGTCCGCCACCCGCTTCTCGATCCCGGTCACGATCCGGTCCGCCTCGTCGCCCCGCCCGTGCACCACCAGCCAGCGCGGCGACTCCGGCAGCCGGACCCGCATGAGCTGGAGGAACGCGGCGCCCAGTGCCCCGCCGACCAGCAGCCAGCGCCACCCGTCGACGCCCAGCGGCGCGTGCGAGGTCACCAGCCGCGCGCCCAGCAGCGCCACGACCGGGACGGCGAGGAACCCGAAGGTGTAGGCGGCGGCTATGTACCGCCCGCGCACCGCGCGCGGCAGGAACTCCGCGAGGTAGGTGTCCACCAGGACGAGTTCCGCGCCCAGCCCCAGCCCCGCCAGGAAGCGCAGCGCGATCAGCCACGTCACGTCGGGCGCGCAGGCGCCGAGCAGCGAGAAGAGGGAGTATCCGGCGAGGTTCACCAGGAACATCCGGCGCCGCCCGAAGCGATCGGCCATGACGGACAGCACGTTGGCGCCGACGAACATGCCGAGGAACCCGGCCGCGATGATCCACGACTTGGCCGTGTGGTCGAGGTGCCACCGCTCGGCGAGCGCCGTGGCCAGCACCCCGCCGAGGAAGACCTCGTACAGGTCGAAGAAGGCCCCGATGCCGACGACGAAGGTGAGGCGGCGGTGCCAGCGGGACGCCGGCAGCCGGTCCAGTCGCGCCGCCACGCGCACTCCGGCCGCGCTGGTCGTGGTCGTCATGGTCCTCCCGGCGTTCTTCCGTCGGTCCGGCGTCCGTGCTGTCAGCGCTCTCGGTGCTGTCCGTGCTGTCGGTGCTCTCGGTGCTGTCCGTGCTGTCCGTGCTGTCGGTCGGGCGTCCCAGCCGGTGGCGCCCGGGCGCGCTCCCTTGGGGCACGTACGGAGCCTGTCCGCGCACTCGGTCCGGCCGGCTGTCCCCGTTCCCGGCCGCGGCCCCCTCCCACCCGTACGCCCCAGGACTCACAGCCGCACCGCCAGGACCGTACCTGTCCTGATCAGACCGACGGAAGCCCGCATCGGGACCGGACGGAAGAATGAGAAGCGGCCCGGCGCACCCGTGCCCCCACCGGCCTTCCCGGCACCCCGCGGCGCCCTCCGTTCCCCTCCCCCGCCCGCGGTTACCATGCCCAACAGCGAACCGAACGGGCCAGGGAGGGCGACCGCGTGACGGCGACACAGGCCGCGGGCAGTGAAGGCACCGACCTCGCGGCGGCGCCCCGGCTGGACGACCTGATGCCCTGGTCCGTGGCGCCCCTGCGGCTCGGCCGCGCCTGGGTGCGGGCGCCGGACGCCGCGTCCCTGAAGGCCCGCTGGAACGCGTTGCTGCGCGCCCCCGACGAGGCCGCCCGCGAGCGGCTGTTCCGGGTCTCCCGCGCCCGTACGCCGCACAGCACGGTCGCGCAGCTCCCGGGGCAGGCCACGCCGACCGGGCGGCTGGCGGTCGCGGCCGGCCCGTGCCCGGAGCCGGTGCGGGTGCTGCACGGGCCGTACGACCGCCAGTGGCTGCTGCCCGACCACCGGCTGATCGACCAGGCGCGGCCGGAGCTGTGGCGGGTGGCGGACGCCCGGCAGGTCTTCGTCGTCGAGCAGGCGCACCTGCCGCAAGGTGCCGGGTTCGCGGTGGTGCCCGCGGCGCTGCTGCCCGATGGCCGGTCGCCCGCGGGCCGCCCGGGGCGCGTCCGGCCGCTCTACCGCCGCCCCGACGGCCGCGAGCCCAACCTCGCGCCCGGCCTCGCCGCGCTGCTCGCCCGCCGCCTGGACCGGCCGGTGGACGCCGAGGACCTGCTCGCCTGGATCGCCGTCAGCGCCCGTCACCTGCCCTCCGGCGACCGCGCCGTCCCGCTCACCGCGGACCCTGAGGTGTGGGCGGCGGGCGTCGAGCTGGGCCGCCGGCTGCTGTGGCTGCACACATACGGGCTGCGCGGCGCGGGCGAGGGGCCGCGCCCCCGGATGCCGGGCGGGCGGCGCCCGTACGTGCGCGCCGCGCTGCCCGCCCGGGGGCTGCCCGAGGGGTTCTCGTACGACGCGGCGGACGAGGCGCTGCTGATCGGCGGCGGCCGGGTGGCGCCGGTGCCACGCGGTGCCTGGGAGTGGTACGCGGGCGGGGTGCGCGTCCTGGAGACCTGGCTCGCCCGGCGCACCGCCCGCCCGGACGGGGCGGACGGGGAACCCGCCCCGGGCTCGCTGGAGGCGGTGCGCCCCACCGCGTGGCCGCCGGAGTGGACGACGGAGCTGCTGGAACTGGTCACGGTGCTGGCCCTGCTGGACGAGGCCCGGCCGGAGATCCGCGAGGTACGGCGGCGCACCGCCGAGGGGCCGCGAATCGAGGCGGCCGAGTTGCGGGCGGTGGGCATCCTGCCCGTGCCGACCGCGAGCCGCCGTCCCGCCTCCGTGCTGGATCACCCCGAGGAGGGGCCGGGCGGTCAGTTCGCGCTGCTGTGACGGTGGGGACGCGGCGCGGTCGGACCACACATGAGTACGCCCCGACGCCGGGACGGCGCGGGGCGAAGCAGGGCAAACAGCACGATGCCGGGCCGCGATGGGGAGCGGCCCGGCATCGGTGTGTATGAGGATCAACCGGTCCCGACGGGCGGGTGCCCGTCGGGGCGGGTGCGGTCTGAGGGACCGGGACTCCCTCAGACCCGTGTCGGCCGGCCGTCGGCGGGCTTCGCGGCCCGCGCCGGTCCGGCTGGCTCGGGCCGGGTGGGCCGGGTCAGCCGTGGCCGCCGAACAGCGAACGCCGCAGCGTCCGCAGGGGGGCCATCAGCGCGACCTTGGCGCCGCGGCTCGTCTTCGTGCGGGCGTGGTCACGGCTGGTGAGCTCGCGCATCAGCAGCGTCGCGCCCTCGGCCTCGCGCTGCGGTATGGCGGGACCGCCGAGCACCGCGAGGTGCCGGTCCAGCCGCGCGCTGGACGCGCCGCTTTTGCAGTTGATGGCAGGCACACGCGGCCTGCTGCGCACTGTTATCTGTTCCATGACTCTCCCCACCCGTACGAGGGCACCCGGCCCGGGCAGAGTAACCCTATCTCTCTCCTGGGGCACCCGCGCAGCCCGGTCCCGGGATTCACCTGCGGAACAAGGACGTTGACGGGCCCGGTTCCGGGGGCTTCCCGGACCGGTTTCCGGGGCGTCGCCGACCCGTCCGGCGCGCCCCCGGCACGGCCCCGGCGCGGGCCGGAAACACCGGCCGCGCAGGGGCGTCACGGCGCTCGGAGGGCTTCGTTCCGGGACCGCGCCGGGTGGTCGCCGACGGGGGCGCGGCGCGGCGGACGGAGTCGTCCGGTGGTGGTGACGGATCGTCGTTCGAAAGGGCGGCAAGTGCGCTTGATTGAGGTACGTTTGCACCGAATCGCTCTTTTGCGAGGGGGGCTCGTCCATGAGCGAGGGTTCCGGGAGCGGGCGGTTGCTGGCGGGACGCTACCGGCTGCTCGGCCAGTTGGGCCGGGGCGGCATGGGCGTGGTGTGGCGGGCCCGGGACGAGTTGCTGGGCCGCGAGGTCGCCATCAAAGAGGTCCGCGCGCCGCGCGTGCTGACCGAGGACGAGGAACGGCTGCTGTACGCCCGCCTGGAGCGCGAGGCCCGGGCCGCGGCGCGGATCACGCACCGCAATGTGGTGACGGTCTATGACGTGGCGACCGAGGACGGCCGGCCCTGGATCGTCATGGAACTGATACGCGGACTGTCGCTGGCGGACGTCCTGGAGGCCGAGGGCCCCATGCCGCCCGCCCGGGCCGCGGGCATCGGCGCTGAGGTGCTGGCGGCGCTGCGGGCCGCGCACGCCGTGGGGGTGCTGCACCGCGACGTCAAGCCGGCCAACGTGCTGCTGGGCAACGACGGGCGGGTGGTGCTGACGGACTTCGGCATCGCGACGGTCCCCGGCTCCTCCGCGCTGACGATGACGGGCGAGCTGGTCGGGTCGCCGGAATTCCTGGCTCCGGAACGGGCTTTGGGCCGTACGCCGGGCCCCGGGTCCGACCTGTGGTCGCTGGGCGTGACCCTGTACGCGGCCGTCGAGGGGCACTCGCCGTTCCGGCAGGACACGCCCCTGGGGACGCTGCGGTCGGTGGTGGACGAACGGCTGCCGCCGCCCCGGCGGGCCGGGCCGCTGGTGCCGCTGCTGGAGGCGCTGCTGCGCAAGGACCCGGAGCTGCGTCCGTCGGCGGCCGAGACGCAACGGGTGCTGGAGGCGGTGGCGGGCGGCGGGCGGACGCCCACGGTGGTCGTACCGCCGCCCCTCGGCGGGCCGCCGCCCGGCGGCGAGGCGACCCGTACGGCGTACTCCCCCACCCCGCCGCCCCCGCCCGGGAGCGAGGCGCCGACGCCGCCCATGGGCACGGGACGCGAGGGCGCGGCGGACGGCGGCGGGCGCCGGCGGCCGGTGGCGCTGCTGGCGGTGGCCGCCCTGCTGGCGGCGCTGGCCGCGGGCGGGGTGACGTACGCGCTCGTCCGCGACGACGGCGGAGGGGGCGGCGGGGGCGGCGGGGGACGCAACGGCGGGCAGACGGGCGGGCAGGACGGCGGGGCTGGGACCGGTACCGGGGGTGGCCAGAACGGGGGGCAGGGTTCCGGAGGAGCCACCGGCGGCACGACATCCGGCGGGGGCACCACCCCGGGCACCACTCCCGGCTCCACCCACGGCACGGGCGGCGCGCCGGGCGGCGGCACGCGGGGCACCACCCCTGGGCACACCCCCACCACGCCGCGCCCCACCGAGACGCACACCACACCGGCGCCGGGGCACACCCCGACCAGCCCGTATCCGGGCAACACACCGACGGGGTCCTATCCGACGGGTACCCAGGGCGGCTCGGCTTCCGGGGGCGCGGCCCCGACCGGGGGTGGCGGGGGTTCGTATACGAACGGCTCGCAGCCGACCGGGGCCGGTGGCGCCTCGTACACCAACGGGTCGGGGACAGGCGGGACCGGCGGCACCTCGTACACGGGCGGCTCGCAGCCCACCGGGGCCGGTGGCGCCTCGTACACGGGCGGCTTGCAGCCCGCCGGGGCCAACGGGACCTCGTACACCAGCGGGTCGGGGACAAGCGAGACCGTCGGTACCTCGTACACGGGCGGCTCCCAGCCGACCGGAGCCGACGGGACCTCGTACACCGACGGGCCGGGAGCAAGCGGGACCGGCGGCGGCCCGCCCGCGTCGGCCGGATCCGTGCGCGTCGTCGGGACGGGGGCCGAGGCCGCCGGGCGTGGGGCGGCGTTCGTCGCGGTCGTCGAGGCCGGGCGTGATCCGGCGCGGGTGGTGTTCCTGCGGGGTGCGGGGCCGGTGGGGTAGCGGCGCGGCAGCGAGAAGCCGGTGTACGCGTCGAGCGGGGCGTACACCGGCGGGGTCGGGACGGGGGTCACGGGCGACGAGGCCGTGACGTGCCGTCAGGTGGAGGGGTGGGGAACGTACGGGCGAGGGCGTGGGGCCCGGTCAGTGAAGGCCGTCTCGCCGGCGGCGTGCGGGGGACGGGGGTTCAGGCGGCGGTCTCCAGGACGGGCAGGTAGCCCTTGGAGTGGCCGGTGGCGGTGGGGTGGTACGAGTCGCCGAGGGGGAAGGTGACGCTGTGCAGCCAGGCGTCACCGGAGCACAGTTCGTGTCCGGTGAAGGTCTTGGTCACGTCGGCGAAGGTGAAGCCGTGGTCGGCGGCGCGCTTGGCGGTGACGGTGTTGATCTCGTCGGCGGCGGCGTTGATCGCGGTGCGGGACTTCTCGGAGAGGCCGACGGCGCAGCTCCCGCCGAGCTTGTAGAAGCGGGGGTAGCCCAGGACGACGACCTCGGCCGCGGGGGCCTTGCCCTTGATGGCGTCGTACACCTGGTCGAGCTTCCCGGGCAGGGTGTTCCTGATGTAGGTGCGGGCCTGCTCGACGCGGGACACGCAGGCGCGCTCGCCCTGCAGGGTGCAGGTGCTCATGGTGTCGGCGAACCCGGCGTCGTTGCCGCCGATGGTGATGCTGACGAGTCCGGTGGAGGAGTTCAGGGCGCCCAGTTGCTTGGCCAGAACATCACCCGTTCGGGCGCCGCCGCATGCGCTGAACGTGAAGGACGACGGGCTGTGGGCGGCGGCCCAGAGCTCTGGGTAGGCCCGCTTGCTGCGCTTGCAGGAGCCGCTGCCGCTGTCGTAGTTCCCGGCTCCGGCGCCTGAGGAGTAGGAGTCGCCGAGGGCGACGTAGCTGGTGGCGGGGGGTTGTGCGGCGGAGGCGGCGGTGCTCGACCCGGTGAGGGCGAGCGCCATCGCGGCGAGGAGGGCGGTCGCCGCGGAGGCGAATCTTGTCAGTCTCATGTGATCTCCCCTAGCAGGGTTTCCGTCCCACCGTGCTCATCCGGCGCCCCCGCCCCGTCGCTGGAAGTGTCCATGTCAATACTTCCGCCGCCCGGGACACGGCGCCGTAAAAGGTGGTTGTGTCAACTCTTCCCGTTCACAGGGAAGTTCACCGCTGCACGTTGCCGACACATGACGTGAATATGTCATGCGGGCAGAACCCTTGATACGAACGTTCGGCTCCGGGAATCCTGTGCGGCATGCGGGCCGTGGTACCGCCCGCACCTCTCTGCGCGTACGACCCCGTACGCCACTCCCCCCTTTGGCGCGCGCACCACGCGCGCCTCCTATGAGGAGGACTCCCTCGCGATGGCAGTGATGCGTTCCACCCTCAGCTCGCGTACCGCCACGACCACCGGGAAGCGCTCCGCCCGGACCCGCCTCGCCGCGGCGATCACCGCCGTGGCCGCGACCACCGCCCTCGGCGCCGCCGCGCTCCCGGCGCAGGCGGCCCCCGCCCAGGGCACGATCGTCGGCGCCGGCGCCGGCAACGCGGTCAAGGGCAGCTACATCGTCACGTTCAAGAAGACCTCGGGCCTCAAGGCGGCCTCGGCCGAGGGCCGCGCCGTGATCTCCGAGTACGGCGGCACGGTCCGGCGGACCTACACCGCCGCCCTCAACGGCTACGCCGTGGGCCTCTCCGAGTCCCAGGCCCGCAGACTGGCGGCCGACCCGGCCGTCGACCGGGTCTACCAGGACCGCACGGTGCACGCCCTGGGCACCCAGTCCAACCCGCCGTCCTGGGGCCTGGACCGGATCGACCAGCCGCGGCTGCCGCTGGACCAGAAGTACACCTACCCCGACAGCGCGGGCGGCGGCGCCACCGTCTACGTCATCGACACCGGTGTGCGGATCTCGCACCAGGACTTCGGCGGCCGGGCGGTCAACGGCTACGACGCCATCGACAACGACAACGTCGCCCAGGACGGCAACGGGCACGGCACGCACGTCGCGGCGACCGCGGCCGGCACCTCGTACGGCGTCGCGAAGAAGGCCAAGGTCGTGGCGGTCCGCGTGCTGAACAACTCGGGTTCGGGGACCACCGCGCAGGTCGTCGCCGGCATCGACTGGGTCACCCGGAACCACAGCGGCCCGTCGGTGGCGAACATGTCGCTGGGCGGCGGCGCGGACTCGGCGCTGGACGCGGCCGTGCAGAAGTCCATCGACAGCGGGGTCACGTACGCGGTGGCCGCCGGTAATTCGGGAGCGAACGCGCAGAACTACTCGCCCGCCCGGGTCCCGGCGGCCATCACGGTCGGCTCGACGACCAACACCGACGCCCGCTCCAGCTTCTCCAACTGGGGATCGCGGGTGGACCTCTTCGCGCCGGGCAGCAACATCAAGAGCGCGTGGAACACCGGTGACACCGCCTCCAACACCATCTCCGGCACCTCGATGGCCAGCCCGCACGTCGCGGGCGCGGCGGCGGTCTACCTGGCCGGGCACCCCAGCGCCACCCCGGCGCAGGTCTCCACGGCCCTGGTGAACGGCGCGGTCTCCGGGGTCGTCACCAACCCGGGCAGCGGCTCGCCGAACAAGCTGCTGCAGATCGTTCCGTAGGGGTCGCCACCCCGTAAGGGCCGGGTTCCTCGTCATGGGGCGGGGAACCCGGCCGCTTCCGTGACCGCGTGCCGACACGGACGATCAACGGGGCGCCCCCGCAAGGATCTTGCCCGTCCGTGGCACGCCGTGTCCGCCCTTCCTCCGGGAGCGGGCACGGCTTCGCAACGTCTTTGCGGGCCTCGCTTCCGTGTTCTTGACGGGCGCGTTCCCGCTGCGAAACATTGAGGCACCGCATCCGGCGCTTATGGGGGGCAAAGCTGCCAATGCAGACGAAGACGATCAACGGCAACAGACCCAGGGGCGAGGACGACGGCGGCACCCGTCAGGGCGACAGGCCGGGCGCCGGCGGGCCGGACGGCGGCGGGCCCGCGGGCCGGTCGCCGGTCCGGGACGCGGCGCCGCTGCTCGCCGGGGTCGCGGTCGCGGTGGGCTGCGTCGGTGCCGTGCTGGCGCTGGCCGACATCTCCTCGCCGCTGCGCGCTCCGTTCACCCTGTTCTTCCTGCTGCTGGCGCCGGCCGCCGCGATCGGCGCCGCGCTGGGACGCCTCGATCCGCTCGGCCGCGCGGTCGCCGCGGGGGCGGGGGCCATCGCCGTCAACCTCCTGGTCGCCCAGGCGATGCTCGCGCTCCACCTGTGGTCGACGCGCGGCGGGGTGGTGGCCGTGACGGTGATCAGCGGTGCCGTCCTGGCGGGGGTGTACCTACGGCGGCGCGGCGGCCGGTCCCGCCGGCCGGGAACGGAGTGACGTGGAGGGGAACGACATCGCGGTGTACCGCCCCGGCGAGCTGTCCGGGGCCGACCGGGCCGCCTGGACGGCCATCCAGTCCCAGGCCCACCTGCTGGGCGCGCCCCAGCTCGCCAACCCGTTCCTGTCCCCGGAGTTCGCGCTCGCCGTGGGCGCCTGCCGCCGCGACGTGCGGATCGCGGTCGTCCACGAGGACGGCGCCCCGGCCGCGTTCCTGCCCTTCCAACGCACCGCGTTCGGCGTCGGGCGGGCCGTCGGCCTGGGGGTCTCCGACGCGCAGGGGCTGATGCACCGGCCCGGCTTCCAGTGGGACGCCCGCGAGCTGCTGCACGCCTGCGGGCTGTCGGTGCTGGAGTTCGACCACCTGGTGGAGGGCCAGAAGCCCTTCGAGGCCACGCTGCTGTCCACCCACCCGTCGCCGGTCGTGGATCTGGACGAGGGGTACGAGGCGTACCTGTCCCGGTTGCGCGCGCGGTCGCCGAACTTCGTCCGCAGGACGCTCACCAAGGAACGCAAGCTCGGCCGGGACGTCGGCGCGGTGCGGTACGTCCACGACGAGCGGGACCCGGCCGCGCTGCGCGTCCTGATGGCGTGGAAGTCGGCGCAGTACCGGCGGACCGGGCGCAGCGACCGTTTCGCCCAGGCCTGGATCGTCCAATTGGTGGAGCGGCTGTTCCACACCCGTACGGACACCTTCGGCGGGCTGCTGTCCGTGCTGTACGCCGGCGACCGGCCGGTCGCCGCGCACTTCGGGCCGCGCTCGGAGCGGGTGCTCGCGGGGTGGTTCCCGGCCTACGATCCGGCCTACGCGAAGTTCTCACCGGGCTTGATCCTGCACTTGCACATGATCGAGGAAGCCGCCGGCGCGTCGATGGCGTATCTGGATCTCGGCCGCGGCGAGAAGGCGTACAAGAACTCGCTCAAGACGCGGGAGCTGACGGTCTCGGAAGGCTGGGTGGCACGACCCCACCCGGTGGCGCTGGGACATCTGGCGCGGCGTGCTCCGGTACGGGCGTTGCGGAACACCGTATTGTCCCGGCCGGAATTGTTCGGGCCGGCCGATCGCCTCCTCAAACGGATGGGCCGGATCCGGTCGGGTCGACGCTGAGTTCACCGCTCCGTATTGGCCAATAACCCCAAAGCGGATTTGGTGTTCCAGGTCTTGCCATAGAGTCTCAATCATCAATACCGTCGTATCTCCACCCGCATCGGTCCACCGTGCACAGCGGCACTAGGGGAGGGCTCAAGCGTCGCCGTGATGGTCCGGAGCGGGGCGCGGTAGGGGGGTGCCGTGCCCGGTTTTCGCACGTCGATCACCGGTCCACGAGCCGCGCGGCCAGTACCACGCATGCCAGCTCGCCCTGTTCGCACGGTGACGGGAACCATGCCGTCGTGAACGGGGTGTGAACCCCCCTTTCGAACCGGACACCCAGCCGGACCGCCCGGGGGTGGGCGATCCACCGGACGAGAGGGAAACAGACTCATGAGCTCGTTCCTTCGCTCGGCGGAAACAGATCCGAAGCCGTTACCGCCGATTACCGAACCGGTGCAATACAAACCGGTCTCCTCGCACTTCGCGATAGCACCGCCGGTCAGCGTCGTGATTCCGGCGATGAACGAGGCGGAAAATCTTCCCTACGTATTCAAGACACTGCCCGACTGGATTCACGAAGTCGTTCTGGTCGACGGGAATTCGACGGACGACACGGTGCGGGTGGCCCAGGAGTCGTGGCCGGGCGTGAAAGTGGTCCGGCAGCTCGGCAAGGGCAAGGGGGACGCGCTCATCAGCGGGTTCGCCGCGTGCACCGGCGACATCATCGTCATGGTCGACGCGGACGGCTCGGCCGACGGCGCGGAGATCGTCAGCTACGTCTCCGCCCTGGTGGGCGGCGCGGACTTCGCCAAGGGCTCGCGGTTCGCCAACGGCGGCGGCACCGACGACATGACGCCGATCCGCCGGCTCGGCAACCGGGTGCTGACCTCGGTGGTGAACGCCAAGTTCGGCGCGCGGTACACCGACCTGTGCTACGGCTACAACGCCTTCTGGCGGCACTGCCTGGACGAGATCGCGCTGGACTGCGCGGGGTTCGAGGTCGAGACGCTGATGAACATCCGCGTCGTCAAGGCGGGCCTGAAAGTGCAGGAGATTCCCAGCCACGAGTACAACCGCATCCACGGCGTGAGCAACCTGCGCGCCGTCCGGGACGGGCTGCGGGTCCTGAAGGTGATCCTGCGCGAGCGCGGCACCCGCCGCCACCCGCGCACCCGCCCCGCGATGATCACGGGAGAGGCGTCTTGAGCGTCCGTGTCTCCGTGGTGATCTGCGTCTACACCGAGGACCGCTGGGGCGACATCCTCGCCGCCGTGGACTCGGTGCGGGAGCAGTCCCACCCCGCCCACGAGATCCTGCTCGTGGTCGACCACAATCCGGGCCTGTACGAACGGCTGCGGGCCCGGTTCCCCTCCGGAACCGGCTCGCCACCCCTGCACGTCCTGCCCAACTCGGGGCCGCGCGGCCTGTCCGCGGGCCGCAACACCGGCATCGCGGCGGCCGGCGGCGAGGTCGTGGCCTTCCTCGACGACGACGCGGTGGCCGAGCGCGACTGGCTGCTGCACTTCGCCGAGGGGTACGCCGACCCGCGGGTGATGGCGGTCGGCGGGCGCACCGAGCCGGTGTGGTCCACCGGGCGCCGGCCCGCCTGGTTCCCGGAGGAGTTCGACTGGGTGGTCGGGTGCACCTACCGGGGGTTGCCGCCCGGGAAGGTGCGGGTGCGCAACGTGCTGGGCGGCAACGCGTCCTTCCGGCGGGAGGCGTTCGCCCGCGTCGGGGGGTTCGCCACGCACATCGGCCGGGACGCCGGAAAGCACCCGCTCGGCTGCGAGGAGACCGAGCTGTGCATCCGCCTGACCCGGGCGGTGCCCGAGGCGGTGCTCCTGATCGACGACCGGTCGGTCATCCACCACCGGGTGCCGCGCTCGCGGGAACGATTCGCCTACTTCCGTTCCCGCGCGTACGCGGAGGGGCTGTCCAAAGCGCTGGTCGCGCGCAGCGTCGGCGCCCGGGACGGCCTGGCCACCGAACGCCGCTACACGACGCGGGTGCTGCCCGCCGGGGTCGCGCGCGGCCTGGCGGACGCGGTGCTGCGCCGGCCGGGCGGCGCCGGGCGCGCGGGCGCCATCGTGGCCGGGATCGCGGCGGCGGCGGTGGGGTACGCGCGCGGCAGCGCTCGGGCCCGCCGCGAGGGTGGCGCGTTCACCGTGGGGGCGGGGGACGCGGCACCGGTCGGGAGCGCTCCCGTTACGGAGGGCGGGGCGCCGGGTGATGGCGTTCCGCCGGGCGTCGGGGCTTCCGCGCGCGATGGCGCCCTTCCCGTCGGTGGGGCTTCCGTGCGCCATGACGCGCTTCCGGTCGGCGAGGCTTCCGTGCGCGACGGCACGCTTCCGGCCGGTCAGGCTCCCGTACACGATGCCGCCCTTCCGGTCGGCGAGGCTCCCGTACACGATGACGTTCCTGTGACCGATGAGGCTCTCGAAGGCGACGGCGCTCTCCCGGACGGTCAGGCTCCCGTCCTTGAGGACGGCCCGCCCACCGCCCCGTCCCCCAAGGCTCCTGGGGCTCCGTCCCCCGTCACCGCACGCCCAGAGGAGGCCGCGTGAGAGCCGCCGACACCCGGGTGCCGATCCTCATGTACCACGCCGTGTCACGCGCGCCCGCGCCCGCCACCCGGGAGCTGTCCGTGACCCCGGAGGCGTTCGCCGACCAGATGGCGGTGCTGGCCGACCGCGGCTTCACCCCGCTGACCACGACGGCGCTCGCCTCGGCCTGGCGGAACGGCGGCGCGCTGCCGGACAAGCCGGTGCTGATCACCTTCGACGACGGGTACGAGGGCGTGCACCGGCACGCGCTGCCCGTGCTGGCCCGGCACGGCTTCCCGGCGACCCTCTTCGTCTCCACGGGGTGGCTGCGCGGCGCGCACGACACCGGCGAGGCGCTGGACACCATGCTGGACTGGGACCAGGTGCGCGAACTCGACGCCGCCGGGGTGGAGATCGGCGGGCACAGCCACCGCCACCCGGAGCTCGACCAGCTCGACGACGAGCGGCTGTGGGACGAGGTGCTGCGCTGCAAGCAGATCATCGCCGGGGAACTGGGCGCCGCCCCGGTCTCGTTCGCGTACCCCTTCGGCTACTCGGACCGGCGGGTGCGCCGTACGGTGCGCGGCGCGGGCTTCCGGCAGTCGCTGGCGGTGGGCAACGCGCGGGCGGGCCGCTCCCAGGGGCCGTACGCGCTGGCGCGGATGACGGTGCGGCGGACCACGGACGTCAAGGAGTTCGAGCGGATCGTCGAAGGCCACGGCATCGCGCGGAACTTCGCCCGGGACCGGGCCCTCACCAAGGGGTACGCGGTGGTGCGCAGGACACGTCGGGCGGTGCGGCTGTGCACCCCAGGGCGCTGATCCCCGGGCGCCCGGCCGCGCCCGCGCACACGCACCGACCGGCGGGCCGGCAGAGGGAACGCTTCAGAAAGGGCAGTCGAGCCAGTGTCTGAGACCACCACCCGGTCCGAGGAGCGTGCGGAGCAGGGGCCCGTCAAGGGGGGCCGGAAGTTGCGGTTCCCAGGGGGGCGGGGCGGCGGCAGCCCGCTGTTCCGCAACGCCTACGCCCTGATGCTGAACACCGGCATCTCCGGGGTACTCGGGCTGGGTTTCTGGCTGGTCGCGGCGCGGTACTACACCGAGTCGGCGGTCGGCCAGGGGTCGGCGGCCATCGCCGCGATGAAGCTGCTGGCGGGGCTGACGGCGGTGACGCTGACCGGCGCGCTGGCCCGTTTCATCCCGGTCGCCGGGCGGATGACCGGCCGCCTGGTGGCCGGGACGTACGCGGGAAGTTCGCTGATCGTCGCCTTCGCGGCCGGGGTCTTCCTGGTCACCCTCGATCTGTGGGGGCCGTCCTACCGCTTCCTGCACGGGACGCTGAACGGCCTCGGGTTCATCGTCGCGGTGGTCGCCTGGTCGCTGCTCACGCTCCAGGACGGGGTGCTGACGGGGCTGCGCAACGCGCTGTGGGTGCCGGCGGGCAACTTCGTCTTCTCGGTGGGGAAGCTGGCGCTGCTGGTGGCGTTCGCGGCGGCCCTCCCCACGGCCGGGGTGTTCGTCTCGTGGGTCGCGGCCATCGCGCTGTCGGTGGTGCCGCTGGGGTGGCTGGTCTTCCGCAAGCTGGTGCCCCGGCATGTGCGGAAGACCGAGCGCACCGCCCGGCCGCCGTCCCTCAAGGAGATGGGCCGCTTTCTGGCGGGCGACTACACCGGGTCGCTGTTCTCGCTGGCCGTGGTCTACCTCGTGCCGGTGATCGTCGCCTCGCAGGTCAGCTCGGCCGACAACGCGTACTTCTACATCACCACCACGATCGGCGGCACGGTCAACCTGCTCGCGATCAACATGGGCGCGTCGCTGACGGTGGAGGGCTCGCACGACCCGGCGCGGCTGGCCGCGAACACCCGGGCCGCGCTGGGCCGGATGGCCCGCATCATGCTGCCGGTCGCGCTCGTCCTGTTCGTCGGCGCGCCGCACATCCTGGGCGTCTTCGGCAAGGGGTACGCGGACGCGGCGACGCCGCTGCTGCGCTGGTTCGCGGTGGGGGCCGTGCTGCGGGTGGTGATGGAGGTCTACTTCGCGGTGCTGCGCGCGCAGAGCCGCACCTCCGGGCTCGCCTACCTCCAGGGGCTGCTGTGCTTCCTGGTGCTCGGCCTGACGCTGATCCTGCTGCCCCGGATGGGCCTGACGGGGGCGGGCGTCGCGGAGATCAGCAGCCTGGCGGTGATCGTCTCGATCGCGACCGTGAAGCTGTTCCGCGTCCTGCGCGGCCACCCTTCGGCGCCGCTGTCCAAGACCCCGGCCGAGGGGCTCGCCCCGGACGGGGACCTCGCGGACCTGGCGGTGCACGGTGACCTGGGGGACGCGCCGACGCCGGTCGCGGCGGACCCGGCGGCGGACGAGGCCGAGGAGGAGGCGTCCCGCCGCCCCCGGTGGGCGCGCCGGGCTCTGGCCGACGTGGACACCATGCCGCTGGGCGTCCACGTGGACGTGGACCACCTGGAGCGGCGGCCCGACATGCGGCCCCCGACCCCGCCCCTGGGCGTGCCCGCCCTGGAGGCGGCCCGGACGGATGAGGCCGCGGCCTCGGAGGCGCCGTCCTGGGCCAAGGCGGCGCGGGAGACCGGCGCGGCCGGGGCGCGGGCGCCGGTCCGGCCCCTGTCGCCGGCTGCCGAACGGGCACCGACCGCCGAACGGTCACCCGCCGCCGAACGGTCGCCCCGGCCGGTGCCGGACGCCCCGGCCGGGACCGGGAATCCGAACGGTGGCGACGACGGGAACGGAAGCGGAGGCGGCGGCAAGACTCTCCGGCTGGCCGGTGGGCAGGACGCCGCGTCCCCCACCGCCGCGTCCCCCACCGGCCCCGCGGGATCGCCCCCCGCCACCGCGCCCCCCACGGGAACGGACCCGGCCGCCCCGCCCGGCGCCCCCGTCGTCGTCCTCCCGGACACCGGGGAACCGCCCGCGCCCCCGGCCGCCCCCTGGTGGCGCCGCCCCGAGACCGGCATCTGGGTGCTGCTGGCCGCCGCGCTCGCGCTGTTCTGGCTGCCGCTGCGCGGCATGGGCGACGCCGACCTGAACCGCATGGGCGGGCTGGGCCTGATCACCGTCCTGCCCACCGCGACGCTCATCGGCGCCGCCCTGCTGATCGTGGCGTTCGCCGCCGGGCTGTGGCTGTCCCGGCCGCGCCGGGGCCTGCTGCTGGTGGTGCTGCTCGCGACGGTGGTGGCGCTGCACGCGCTGCCCGCCGTGCTGGAGGCCGAGCCGCGGTTCGCCACGGCCTGGCAGCACCTGGGGTTCCTGGACCGCATCGACCGGGCCGGCACCGCCATCCCGGAGCTGGACGCGCGCTGGAGCTGGCCCGGGTTCTTCGCCCTGGCGCAGTTCGTGGCGGGCGCGGCCGGGGTCACCGACCTGTCCGAGGTGCTGCGCTGGTGGCCGACGGTCATCCAGCTCCTGTACCTGGCGCCGCTGTTCCTCCTCCTGAAGGCCGTACGGGCGGGGTGGCGGGCCAAGTGGAGCGCGGCGTGGCTGTTCGCGCTGTCCGGCTGGGTCGGCCAGGACTACTTCTCCCCGCAGGGGTTCACCTACCTCCTGTACCTGGTCTTCGTCGCGGTCCTGCTGGTGTGGTTCCGCGAGCCGCGGGTGCTGCGCGGGAGGCTGCGGCCGGGCGAGGCCGAGGTGCGGCCCGTCGGGCGCGGGCAGCGGGCGGCGCTGCTGGCGGTGCTGATCGCGCTGTTCGCGGCGGCGGTGGCGGGCCACCAGCTCACCCCGTTCGTCATGCTCGGCGTCCTGACGGTGCTGGTGCTGGCCCGCCGTTCGACGCTGTACGGGCTGCCGCTGCTGTGCGGGGTGCTGGTGGTGGTGTGGATCGGCTTCCTGGCGGAGCCGTACTGGTCCGGGCACTTCGACGAGCTGTTCGGCGGCATCGGCGGGTTCGGCGGAAACGTCACCTCGTCCGTGACCGGCCGCATCGGCAACGGCGACAGCACCCACAAACTCGTGCTGTACACGCGGGTGGCGATGGCCGGCGGGGTGCTCGCGCTGGCCTGCTGGGGCGTGCTGCGGCGGCGCGCGGCCGGGTTCTCCGAACGGTCCCTGCTGACCCTGACGTTCGTGCCGTTCCTCGGCTTCGGGATGCAGTCCTACGGCGGCGAGATGGCGCTGCGGGTCTTCATGTTCGCGCTGCCCGGCGCCTGCCTGCTGGCGGCGCTGGCTCTCTTCCCGCGGGCCACCGGCACCCGCCGGGGCCTGGGGCCGCTCGCCGCCCTGGTGACGGGGCTGGTGCTGGTGATCGGCTTCCTGGTGGCCCGGTGGGGCAACGAGCCGTTCGAACGGATCCGGCCGGGCGAGGTCGCCGCGATGGAGTACGTCTACGCCCACGACAAGCCCACCGTCCGGCTGCTGTGGCTGAGCAACGACACCGTCAACAACGTCACCCCCGCGCTGCCCTGGGGCGCCAGGGACGCCGAGCGGGTGCAGTACGAGCCCACCCTCGCGCCCCGCGATCCCGTGCTGGTCACCCCGCTGGTGGAGAAGCTCGTCGACGCGGGCCCGAACTCGTACCTCATCGTCAACCGGGGCCAGTCCGAGTACCTGCGGCTGGACGTGGGCTACGCGGCGAGCTGGGAGAAGCGGCTGCGCGCCACGCTGGACCGGCGGCCGGAGCTGCGCCGGGTGTTCTCCAACGAGCACGCCGCGCTGTACCAACTCAAGAACGCGCCCACGGGGCCGGTGGCGGAGGCCGCACCCGGCCGGACCGGTCCGGTGGTGACATGGACGCCGTGGTCGGTGATCGGCGGGCTGAGCGCGCTGGTGCTCCTCGCGCTGCTGGCGGTACGGGAGTTCGTCCGCGTGCTGGCGCCGCCCACCGTGCGGCGGCTGCGCCGCCTCCAGGGGACGTTCTGGTTCGCGATGCCTCTGCTGCTGGTCTTCCTCGTCTCGCTGGCGGTGCGGTTCGTGACGTTGTCCTGAGGTGGGCCGGGGGCGGGGCTGCCCGTGACGCTGTCCCGAGGTGGCCCGGGGTGGCGGGCGGGGTTCGTGGCGCACCCGGGCGGGGTGACGTTCTTGACGCTCCCGGGCGAAGTGGCGTGCGGGATTCGTGACGCCTACCCGGGCGGGGTGGCGGGCGGGGCCCGCGCGTTATCTTGCTCGGGCACGGGGCCGCTCCCGAGAGCAAGGGCGGCCCGGCGTAACCGCCGCCTCCTCTGCGTCGCAGCCATGGGCGGAGGCGGTCTCGTCAGCCCGGCGGGGCGTCACAGGCAAGGAGCCGCACCATGGAGGACGCGCAGGACACGGCCGAGCGGCTGCGGGCGATCACAAAGGAGCTGTCGGACCGCTTCTACGAGCGGGCCGACGTGGTGCGCACGCTCGTGGTGACGCTGCTGGCCGGGCAGCACTCGCTCGTCCTCGGCCCGCCCGGAACGGCGAAGTCCGAGCTGGCCCGGGAGCTGACGGGCCGGATCGAGGGCGCGTCCTACTGGGAGATCCTGCTGTCGAAGTTCACCGCGCCGACGCGGATGTTCGGCCCCATCGACGTCGCCGCGCTGGCCCGGGGCGAGTACCGCCAGGTCTACGACGGCCGGGCCACCACCGCGCACGTCGCGTTCATCGACGAGATCTTCAAGTGCTCCACGGCGGCGCTGAACGAGACGCTGGGCTTCCTCAACGAGCGGATCTACCACCCCGAGAACGGCGGCGAGCCGATCCGCTGCCCCCTGATCGGGGCCATCACGGCGAGCAACGAGCTGCCCAGCGGCGAGGATTCGGCCGCGATCTACGACCGGCTGCTGGTGCGGATCGAGGTCGGGTACCTGGAGGACCCCGCGAACTTCGCCGCGCTGGTCCGCTCCGCCGTCAGCCGCCCGGTGGCACCGGCCCGGACGACCGTCGAGCTGGCCGCGTTGCAGCACGCCGTCACCGATGCCGTCCCGGCCGTGGACGTCCCCGACGCGATCGTGGACGCGGTGTGCACGCTGCGGGCCGCCCTGCGCCGCAAGGAGCTCGTCGCCTCCGACCGCCGCTGGCGGCAGGCGGTGGGCCTGCTCCAGGCGTCCGCGTACCTGGACGGCCGCCCGGCGGTCGCCGAGAACGACCTCTCGGTGCTGACGCACGTGCTGTGGGACTCCCCCGCCCAGCGCCCGACCGTCGAGCGCGAGGTGCTCCAACTGGTCAACCCCGACGCCAGGGAGGCGCTCGACCTGGCCGACACCATCGAGGAGCTGGAGGCCCAGCTCGACGCGATGGCCGGGCAGTCCCGCGAGGCGCTGAGCGAGTGGGTCATCAAGAAGGCGCACCACACGCTCGCCATGGCGGGGAAGCGGCTGGAGAAGCTGCGCGCGGAGGCGGCGGGCGCCGGGCGCTCCACCGCCGCCATCGACCGGGTCACCGGCCGCCAGCGCGCCGTCCGCGCCCGCGTCCTCACCGAGGCCCTCGGGCTGGACGCGAGCATGGTGCAGGACCGGACGTGAACACCGGACCGGACCTGAACACCGGGGAACCCATGGACGAGACACCGCGCACGCTCCACGAGCTGGCGAACCGGTCCGGGGCGTGGCTGGCCCCGTCCGCCGATGCGTACGAACGGCACACCGCGGCCGTGGTCGCGGACCGGTTCGACCGGATCGCGTGGCGCGACACCTACGCGCAGGCGGCCGGGCTGCGCGAGCTGGCCGAGGACCTGGACGGCCGCCACGACCACGCCGCCGACCTCCTGGCCGATGTGTTCCTGGCCTCCTACAAGGCCGGCCCGCGGTTGCGCGAGCCCGCGGAGATGGACCCCTCCCGGCTGGTCAACCACCAGATCGTCAGCTCCCTGGTGGAGTCACCGGGATTCGCCGAACTGTGCCGGGAAACGGCCGGCGACCCCTACGCCGCCGCCATGGCCGTGCTCGCCCAGGCCTCCGCGCTGCGCCGGATGCTGGAGAGCGCCACGGGCGCCCGGGAACGGGCCGAGCAGGCGCGGCGGGCCCGGCAGGAGGCCGCCCGCGCGGCGACCGCCGTGGGCGAGGCCCTTCGGCAGGCCGCCGAGGCGGCCGACGGGAACGGCGCCGTGCCGGACCCGGCCGCCGACGCCGTGCGGCAGGCGATCGAGGCCGCCGAAGCCGCGGAGGCCGCCGCGCGGCAGGCCGCCCAGGACGCCGCGCAGGCCCTCGGGGCGGCGGCCCCCGGTCTCGGCGCCACCGCGCGGCAGGCGGTGGCGCGGGCCGCCCGGGCCGTGCGGGAGGAGGCCGCGCTGATGCGGGCGTGGGGCGTGGGCGCCGGCGAGCTGGAGCGGATGCCGTTCGAGGAGCGGTCCCGGCTCGCCGAGCGGCTGCGCACCGGACGGCTCGCCCAGTGGGCCGACCTGATCGGCCGCTTCCGGCAGATGGCCGGCGGCGAGCGCGCCCGCAAGGTGGAGAACGCCACCGGGGAGCTGGTCGGCGTCACGCTCGGCGACGACCTCTCCCGCGTCGTCCCCTCCGAGCTGGCCCACCTCGGCTCGCCCGAGCTGCGGGCGGTGTTCGCCGCGCGGTACGCCGCCGGGGAGCTGATGCTCTACGACAGCCAGGGGGAGCAGGACACCGGCCGGGGCGCCGTCATCGCGTGCGTGGACACCTCGCACTCCATGTACGCGGCGGGGCCCGGCGGCATCACCCGGGAGGCGTGGTCCAAGGCGTGCGCCCTGGCGCTGCTGGACCAGGCCCGGCACGCCAGGCGGGACTTCGTCGGCATCCTGTTCTCCTCCGCCGACCGGACGCGGGTCTTCCGCTTCCCGGCCGGCGAGCCCGCCGGCATCACCCGGGTCCTCGACTTCGCGGAGACCTTCCTCGGTGGCGGCACCAGCTACCAGGCACCGCTGACGGTGGCCGGCGACCTGCTGGAGGAGGAGTTCGACGACGCCGCCCGCTCGCGCGGGGACATCGTGATGATCACCGACGACGAGTGCGACGTCACCGAGGAGTGGATGCGCGGCTGGAAGAAGGCCAAGCACCGGCTGGGCTTCCGGGTCTTCGGCGTGGCCGTCGGCGCCCCGCGCGCCGCAGAGGCCGGTTCGGTCCTGGAGGCGCTGTGCGACAACCTGCGCTCCATCGAGGACCTCACGGACGTCCACGCCGCCGCCGACCTCTTCCGCGTGATCTGACGCGGTCCCGGCCGTCTCCCAGGAGTGGCCGCGACGCTCCCCTCACGACCGCTTCAGCCACCGCGTACCTCTTCCCTCACGACCGCTTCAGCCACCGCACCTCGTACGGCCCCATGGCGAACCGCTGGCCGTCCACGTCCGCGTCGATCCGCCGGTCCTTGGTGTTGACGACCAGGACCTGCCGGTCGGTGGCCAGCACCCGGACGTTGGGCCGGTCGTCGGCCGCGACGTCCACCTCCCGCAGCGGGGTGCCGGGTGGGAAGGCGCGGGAGAAGGCGGCCAGCAGCCGCATCATGGGGAGCCGTCCGCCGCCGTCGTCCAGCTCGGTACTGCGCCACAGGCAGCCGGGGCAGTTCGCGCCGGTGTTCTGCGGGTTCCAGTAGAAGCCGCTGGTGGCGCCGCCGCGGACCATCTCGATCAGGGCGCTCGCCTGGACGGCGGTGCGGCGCGGCTCGCTCCACCCGGCGCGGTCGTCGTTCTCGTCGGCGGTCTCGACGTACCACTCGGCCCACCACAGCGGCAGCCCGGTCTCCCGGCGCAGCCAGCGGCCGACGTCGGCGAATTTCCGCGTGGCGGCGAATTCGTCGGGGACGTAGGCGTCGTCCTTGGTGTAACTGGAGCCGTCCACCACGACGAAATCCGCGCCCGCCTTGTTCCGGTTCCAGTAGCGGATGGCGTCCAGCGCGCGCCGGTCGATGCTGCCCCACGGGCCTTTCAGTTCCGAGGCGTAGGTGTCATCGCCCGGGCGGTAACTGTCCATCACGACGTAGGGGCCGCCGACCCGGTTCTCCTCGTCGGCCTTCTTCAATTCGCGGTAGACGAGGTTGTAGAGGCGGGTGTATCCCTCGTAGTTCCAGCGCTTCTTGCCGTCGTCGAAGAAGCCCTTCAATTCGTTCCAGACGATGAAGTGGCGGACGTCGGGATAGCGCCGGGCGATCTTTCCGGCGAGCTTGGCGAAGTCCTCGTAGTGTTCCGGGTCCGGTGCCTTTTCCAGCTCGCTCCAGCGGGTCTCGCCGGGCTTGCCGCCTTTCATCCAGTCCGGGGCGCAGCACAGGGTGATGACGGGCGTGCCGCCGGTCTTGCGGATCAGGTCGACGCGGCTGTCCAGTTCCTCGAAGTCGTACTCGCCGGGGCGCGGTTCGGGGTTCTGCGCGCCCCAGCCCATGATGTGCTGGTTCTGCGGCAGGCGCTCGGCGGACAGCAGCCGGTCGGCGTCCGCCGTGGCGGTGGCGGTGCCCTGGTCCGCGCTGTATTCGGTGTGCGTGAAGCCCCAGCCGACCTCGGAGTTGTCGCCGCCCGCCTGGGCGGGGCGGTTTCCGGGGGCGGTGGCGACCCCGCCGGGCTCCGTGTCGCCGCCGCCCACGCGCCCCGGCGGGAAGCCGCACATCGCCAGCAGCAGGGCCAGCGCCGCGACCGCGGCACACACCCCACCGGCGATCTTCCAGCTCCAGCGC
Source organism: Streptomyces sp. NPDC003077 (assembly GCF_040611095.1). NCBI lineage: Bacteria > Bacillati > Actinomycetota > Actinomycetes > Kitasatosporales > Streptomycetaceae > Streptomyces > Streptomyces sp. NPDC003077. The sequence continues at coordinate 29,085 of NZ_JBEXNM010000059.1, forward strand.
CCCCGCCTCGTCGTCCTCACCCGTGTCCGACCATGACGTTCCCCACCATGACGTCCCACAATTGGCAAGCGTAGCCAGCTTCCCATCCGATACGGCCGGTTTCGCGGGAACGGTTGTGCGGTGATGGCATTCCCCATGGACGGGAGACGCCCATGGGGTGACGCGGAGTTCCCGGCGGCGGAGCGGGGCGTCCGGTGGTGGCCGATGGCGCCCGTAGGCGTCCCGATCCCGGCGGCGGACGCGCGGAGGAGCCGGGCCGGTGCCGCCCGGCGGGCCCGCCCCGTTCGCGAGTGGCGAACGGCCCGGAAACGCCCGGGAACACCGTGGAAACCCGCCGGAGGCGGGAAAACGCCGCGCGCCCGGGCACACACGGCGAAAACCCATGTACGCGCCGGGTTTCCGTGCTGGATCATGGCGGCATGTGTGCCGACCACGAGCGGCCGTCCGCCGCCGAGGAGTCCCTGCCGATCCGTCTGACCATGGACGACGGCGATTCACCGTCCGACGTCATCGACGCCCTCTTCCTCGGGCGCTTCGCCACCGGCCAGCAACCGTACGCCCGCAGCCGCTCCGTCGAACGGGTGCGGGCCGGCGCGACCCTGCTGCCGCCCGGGGCGGAGGTCCTGCGCTCCGCCCGGGACGAGGACCGCGGCGCCGTCCTCGCCCAGGGGCAGGGCTACACCCTCCTGGTCTCACGCTGGAACCACGGCGCGGAGGTGACCGTCACCGCCCTCACCGACGAGCTGGCCCGCACGGTGCTGGAGCGGGCGACCGACGGCGCGGAGGACGCCCCGGAGCCCCGGCCCGACGACGTCACCATGGGTTTTTGGTACTTCTCGCCGCGCCGCGGCCCGTACCGCACCACCCGCCAGATCTCCGCCGGCACCTGGGAGGAGATCCGGCCCAACTACACGGCGCCGGTGGCCGGGGCGCTGGACGGGCTGATGAAGGTGGTGCCGCAGGAGATCGCCGGTCGGCTGCTGCTGCTGCACGGCCCACCGGGCACGGGCAAGACCTCGGCGCTGCGCACCCTGGCCCGCGCGTGGCAGGACTGGTGCCAGGTGGACTGCGTGCTGGACCCGGAGCGGCTGTTCAACGACGTCGGCTACCTCATGGACATCGCCATCGGCGAGGACGACGGGCCGGGCCAGGGCCGGTGGCGGCTGCTGCTCCTGGAGGACTGCGACGAGCTGATCCGCGGCGAGGCCAAGCACACCGCGGGGCAGGCGCTGTCGCGGCTGCTGAACCTGACGGACGGGCTGCTCGGGCAGGGCCGCAACGTGCTGGTCGGCGTGACGACCAACGAGGACCTGGAGCGGATGCACCCGGCGGTGGTGCGCCCCGGCCGCTGCCTGGCGCGCATCGAGGTCGGGCCGCTGACCCGCCGCGAGGCGGTGGACTGGCTGGGCACGGAGGACGGGGTCGGCCGGGACGGCGCGACGCTCGCCGAGCTGTTCGCGCTGCGCCGCGGCAGCCGCCCGGCCTCGGTCCCCGCCCAGGAGCCGAGCACGGAGGCGGGGCTGTACCTGTAGCGACCGGTGGGGCGGCGCGGACCCGCGCGGCCGGTGGCGGTCGGTGGGGGCGGTGCCGATCCGTGCCGTCCGTAGTGATCGGTGGGGGTGGCGTGGACCCGCGCCGTCCGTAGTGATCGGGGGGAGCGGTGCGGATGCGCGCCGCCCCCACCCCCGCCCCGCACCCCGCCGGTAAGGAGCGTCCGGGCGTTCTTTCCCCGTCCCGCTCCCCCTTTCGTGTCCGCGGAACAGCGCTCTCCCGAACACCAGAACACCGCACACTTCCTTTTCCCGCCGTTCCGGTGGTTTGACCAACTCCCGCCGGAAATGCCGCGGAACGCCGATAAAATAGTTTCTCGTCGGATTCTTTCGCAGGCGGCGCACCCCGGAACACGGCGGGGCGGCACGGAACACCGCAGGGCCCGCGCACCTTCACGAAACCGCGGAACTCACCGGAGGGCACCGCGGCACCCCGCACGCGTCCGCTCCCGGAATTCCCGCGCGGAATTCCGCGAAAGCACCGGCATTCCCCGCCATTTCTCCCCCGGAGTCGATGATGTCGGTCGCGGTCACCGGTGCCACGGGATTTCTCGGACTGCACCTCCTGCGTGAACTCCTCCAGCGCGAGGAGCGCGTCATACTGCTGGCCCGCGCGCACCGCCTGCCCGCGTCGGACCGCGTCCTGCGGTTCCTGCACGCCTCGGGGATGCCGGCGGCCGAACTCCGGGCGGTGCGCGGGCGGCTGGAGACCGTGGAGGCCGACGTCCGCCGGCCCCGGCTGGGCCTGTCGCGGGAGGCGTTCCAGCGGCTGGCCGACCGCGTCGACGTGCTGTGGCACTGCGCCGGCAACGTCTCCTTCTCCGACCAGGACGCGGACGTGCGGGCCACCAACGTGGACGGCACCCGGCACGTCCTGGAACTGCTCACGGCGGGCGCCCGCGCCCCCCTGCTGTGTCACGTGAGCACCGCCGCGGTCGCGGGCGCCCGCCGTCACGGCACCGTGTACGAGGGCGAGCTGGACGCCTCGTACGGCTTCCAGACCCCGTACGAGCGCTCCAAGTACGACGCCGAGGTCCTGGTGCGGCGCTGGGCGGACGAGTGCGGCGGCCGGGCGGCGGTGTTCCGGCCCAGCGGACTGGTCACCCGGCAGCCCGCCTACCCGGGACGGCCCTCGCACCCGCTGCGGACGGCCGCGGAGGCGGCGGCCCTCGGGCTGCGCATGTTCCCCCAGCTGGCCGTGCCCGGCGAGGAGGTGGTCGTTCCCGTGGAAGCGGACGCGCGGGTCAACGTGCTGCCGGTGGAGCACGCCGCGTACGCCATGGTGGAGGCCCCGCGCCGGAAGCCCCCGGAGGGCACGGACACCTACCACGTGGTCCACTCCCGCGACACGCCGATGTCCGAGGTGATCGCCGCGTTCGCCGAGCACCTGGGGGTGGGCTCCGTCCGGCTGGACCCCCGCCCCGCCACGTCCGGGTCCCCCGCGATACGGGCGGCGGGCGAGGCGTTCGCCATGTACGCGTGCTGGGCGCGGGTCACCCGCCGGTACGACGACGGCAACCTCGCCCGGCTGGGGCTGGCCTGCCCCGAGCGGCCGGTGGTCGACAAGGACTACCTGCTGGCGTGCCTGCGGTAGGCGCCTTCCCCGCACGTCGGACGTCCGGCCCCGAACGCACCGCGCCGGGCCCCGGCCCGTTCCCCACGCCCCGGTCCCGTGGGCGCGCCCGCCCGCCGGCGAGCGGTTCGTCCCGGGCGACGGGCGCGGGCCCGCGGCACCGGCAGCCGCCCGGCCCCTCCCCCGCACCGGCGCCCGCCCCTCCCCCGCACCGCGCGCCCGGCAGCACCCCAACCCGTACGGACACAGGAGCACCCATGACCGTCCAGCCTTCCGCCCCCTACGACACCCCCATCGCCCTGGTGGGCGCCGCCTGCCGGTTGCCCGGCGGCATCACCTCCCTGGATACCCTCTGGGCGGCGCTGCGCGCGGGCCGGGACCTGGTGACCGACGTCCCGGACGACCGCTTCGACGCCTCCCGCTTCCTGGACCCCGACCCCGCCCGGGCGGGCAAGGCGTACACCATGGCCGGCGGCTACCTGGAGGACTTCCGCGGGTTCGACGCGGGGTACTTCGGCATCTCCCCGCGTGAGGCGACCCGGATGGACGCCCAGCAGCGGCTGCTGCTGGAGATGTCCGTTGAGGCGCTGGACGACGCCGGGCTGGACCCGGCGCGGATCGCGGGCTCGGACGCGGCGGTCTACGTGGGCTGCTCGGGCTCCCCGCAGGCGTCGCTGATGGGCAGGCTGCCGCCGGGGGACATCGACGCGTACTCGATGTCCGGCGGCGCGGTGTCCAACACCGCCAACCGGCTCTCGCACTTCTTCGACCTGCGCGGCCCCAGCATGGCCGTGGACACCGCCTGCTCCTCGGCGCTGACCGCGCTGCACCACGCGTGCGAGGCGCTGCGCGCCGGGCGCAGCCGGCTGGCGCTGGCGGCGGGGATCAGCCTGCTCCTCAACCCGGAGCCGTACGTGGGCTTCTCCAAGGCGTCGATGCTCTCGCCGACCGGGCGCTGCCGGGTCTTCTCGGCGGACGCGGACGGGTTCGCGCGGGCGGAGGGCGGCGGCGTGGTCGTGCTCAAGCCGCTGCCGGACGCGCTCGCCGACGGCGACCGGGTGCACGCGGTGATCCTGGCCTCCGGCGTCAACGCGGACGGCCGCACGGCGGGACTGGCGCTGCCCAGCGGCGACGCCCAGGAGGCGCTGCTGCGCGAGGTCTACACGCGGGCCGGCATCGCGGCCGACTCCCTGGTCTACTTCGAGGCGCACGGCACCGGCACGCCGGTCGGCGACCCCGCGGAGTGCGAGGCCATCGGCCGGGCGCTGGCGGCGTCGCGGACGCGCGGCCCGCTGCCCATCGGCTCGGTCAAGAGCAACCTGGGCCACCTGGAGGCGGCCTCGGCGCTGCCCAGCCTGCTCAAGGCCTGCCTGGTGCTGCGGCACGGCGAGATCCCGGCCACCCTGCACGCCGAACCCCTCAACCCGCGCATCGACTTCGCCGCCCAGCAACTGGAGCCGGTGCTGGCCGCGCGTCCGCTGGAGGAGCGGGCGGACGGCGCGGTGGTCGGCGTCAACGCCTTCGGGTTCGGCGGCGCCAACGCGCACGCGGTCCTCGGGGCGCCGCCGGACGCGAGCGGGGCGGGTGGTACCGCCACGGGGTGCGCGGAAAGCGGGCGGGCGGTCTCGGTACGGCGGGCCGCGACGGCCACCGGCCCGGACGAGTCGGCGTCCGCCGGTCGCTCCCCGGTCGGTGCGGCCACCGGCCCGGACGGGCCGGCGACCTCCGGCGGTCCGCGGCCCCCCACCCCCCTCCCCGTCCTCGTCTCCGCCCGTTCCCCCGAGGCGCTGCGGGCGGCGGCCGAGCGGATGGCGGACCATCTGGACGGCGTGCCCGCCGAGGAGTTCTATGACACGGCCCACACCGCGTGCCGGCGGCGCGCGCGCCATCCGCACCCCGCCGCCGTGCTGGCCCGCACCCCCGCCCAGGCGGCGGAGCGGCTGCGGGAGTGGGCGCGGTCGCCGGTGCCGGGCCCGTCCGCCGTCCCTGGGCGCGATCGGCCCGGCGGGACGGTGTTCGCCTTCTCCGGCAACGGCTCGCAGTGGGCCGGTATGGGGGCGGACCTGCTGGCGGAGCCGGTGTTCCGGGCGGCCGTCGAGGAGGCGGACGCGGTGCTGGAGCCGCTGCTGGGCTGGTCGGTGGCCGGGGAGCTGGCCGCGCCGCCGGAGCGGTCGCGGATGGACCGCACGGAGGTGGCGCAGCCGGCGCTGTTCGCCGTGCAGTTGGGGCTCGTCGCGATGCTGGAGCGGCGGGGGGTGCGGCCGGACGCGGTGTTCGGGCACAGCGTGGGGGAGATCGCCGCCGCGTGCGTGTCCGGCGCGCTGGACCTGCCGGCCGCCGCCCAGGTGGTGGTGGCCCGCAGCCGGGTCCAGGCGGTGACCGCCGGGACGGGGCGGATGGCGGCGGTCGGACTGCCGGAGACCGAGGTGCGCAAGGCGCTGCACCCCTACGGGGACCGGCTGGAGGTCGCCGCCGTCAACAGCGCGCGGGACGTCACCGTCAGCGGGGACCTCGCCGCGCTGGAGGAGCTGGGGCGGGAACTGGGCGCGCGGGACGCGTTCTTCCGGCTGCTGGAGGTGGACCACCCGTTCCACAGCCGGGCGATGGACCCGCTCGCCGCGCCGCTGGCGGAGGCGCTGGACGGCCTGCGGCCCGGCACCGCCCGGCTGCCGTTCGTCTCCACCGTCACCGGGGAGCGGGCCGGCGGGCCCGGCGAGCCGCCGCTGGACGCCGCGTACTGGTGGCACAACGTCCGCGAGCCGGTGCTGTTCGCCCGCGCGGCCGGGAAGGTCCTCGCCGACGGGCACGACGTGCTGGTGGAGATCGGGCCGCACCCGGTCCTGCGGACGTACCTGCGGCGGGCCGCCGAGGCGGCGGAGCGGCCGGCCGCCGTCGTGCCCACGCTCCTGCGGAACCGCCCGGGACCGGCCGCGGTGGACGCCGCGGCGGCCGGTGTGGTCGCGGCCGGAGCGGCGGACTGGTCGGCGTTCTTCCCCGTGCCCGGCCGGGTGACCGACCTGCCCGCCTACCCGTGGCAGCACGAGCCGTACGACATGGTCTCGCCCCACTGGTGGACCCGCACCTGCGGTGACGGCGGCCTCGTCCACCCGCTCCTCGGCGAGCGGGCCGCCGCGCTGGAACCGGCCTGGCACCACCGCGTGGACCCGGCCCGCCTGCCGTGGCTGGCCGACCACCGGGTCGGCGGGACGGTGCTGGTGCCCGCCACCGGATACGTGGAGATGGCGCTAGCCGCCGGGCGGCACGCGTTCGACGCGCCCGTGGAGGTCACCGACCTGACCTTCCAGGTGCTGGCGCTGCCCTGGGACGACCCCGGAATGGACGTGTGGCTCCAGACCTCGCTGTCGGACGAGGACGGCGTGCTGCGGGTCGGCAGCCGCACCGGCGACGCCGGGCGCTGGCAGCCGCACGCCCGCGCGCGGGTGCGCCGGCTGCTGCGCCACCGCCCGGACCCGCTGGACCTGGACGCGCTGCGCCGCCGCCTGGGCCCGCCCGGGCCGGGCGCGGACCTGTACGCCCGCACGCGCCGGGCCGGGATCGGGCACGGCCCCGCCTTCCAGGTGCTGGACCACCTGCGCACGGGCGACGGCGAGGTGCTGGCCCGCTACGCCGCCGAGGACCTGCCCGCCGACGGCTACCACGCCCATCCGGCGGTGCTGGACGGCGCGTTGCAGGCGGGCTGCCCGCTGCTGGCGCCGGTCGTCGCGGACGGGCAGGCGTTCCTGCCCGCCGCCGTGGACGCCGTCCGCGCCTGGAAGCCGCTGACGCCCACCGGGCACTTCCACGTCCGCAGCCGGGCGACCGGCTCGCTGGAGGCCGAGTGGGACGTCACGGTGACCGACGAGGAGGGCGCGGTCACCCTGGAGCTGACCGGGTGCCGGCTGCGCCGGTTCGAGGGCGGCGGGCGGACCCCGGTCCGTACGTACGTCACCGAGCTGCGCGCGGCGCCGCGCCCGGACGCCGTGGCCCGGCGCAGCGCCCTGCCGCACCCGGGCGAGGTGGCCGCGACGGCCGAGGCGGACGGGCTCGCGGCGCTGTCCCCCCGGGACCGCGCCGCCCTGCGGGAGTGGCAGCTCCGGGTGCGCGAGCTGACCGCCCACTTCGCGGCCCGCGCGCTGGCCGAGATCCTGCCGGGCGGCACGCCCGTGACGCTCGACGCGCTCACCGCGGCCGGGGTCCGGCCCGAGTACGGCAAACTCGTCGACCTGCTGCTGGGCATGGCCCGGCAGCACGGCCTGGCGCGCGGCACGGGCGACTTCCTCGACGGCGCGGCACAGGAGCTGACCGGCCGCGCCCGCCCCGCCGAGCTGCTGCGCCGGCTGGCCCGGAACGGCCACGACCACGCGCCCGAGATCGCCGTCTACGGGATGTGCGGCAGCCACCTGGCCGATGTGCTGCGGGGCCGGTGCGACCCGCTGGAGCTGCTGTTCTCCGAGTCGGGCCGGCACCTCACCGAGGAGCTGTACTCCTCCTCGCCGCTCTCCGCGGCCACCAACCGGACCACCGCCTCGTGGGTGCGCGCCATGACCGCCGCCTGGCCCGCGGGCCGTCCGCTGCGGGTGCTGGAGGTCGGCGCGGGCACCGGTGGGACCACGGGGTCGGTGCTCCCGGTCCTGCCCCGCGACCGCACCCGGTACGTCTTCACCGATGTCTCCCCGGCCTTCATCCCCCGCGCGCAGGCGCTGTTCGCGGACCACGACTTCGTCGAGTACCGGGCGCTGGACCTGGACCGCGACCCGGCGGAGCAGGGGTTCGCCGAGGGCTCCTTCGACCTCGTCGTCGCGGCCAACGTGCTGCACGCCACCGCGGACGTGCGGCGGTCGCTGCGGCGGATCGCGCACCTGCTGGCGGACGGTGGCCATCTTCTGGCCCAGGAGGTGCACGACACGCAGACGGTCGCCCTGGTCTTCGGCCTGCTGGGGAGCTTCTGGGACCACACCGACCTCCAGGAGCGCCCGGCCACGCCGCTGCTGTCCCCGGGGCGGTGGTGCGCGCTGCTGTCCGAGTGCGGCTTCGACGGCGTGGCCCGGGCGCACGCGGGAGGCGACCTCTCCGGGGGGACGTCGGTGCTGCTGGCCCAGCGGGCGGACCGGGAGGCCGGGAGCCCGTCGGAATGCGGGATGAGCGTGCGGGAGGACGGGGTGGACCGGGAGGCTCGGGAGAGCGTTCCGGCCGCCCGCGCGGAAGGGGGACCGCCCGCCCGGCGGCGGACCGGGCCCGCGCCGTCCACCCCGTCCGCGTCGTCCGCGTCGTCCGCGCCGTCCGCCTTGGTGGCCGCCCCACCGGCGCACCCCGCCCTTCAGGACGGAGCCGGGCCCCTCACCGCGCACCCGGACGCGCCGTCCTCGTGGATCGTCGCCGCGGAACCCGGGTGCGCGCTCGCTCCCGCGCTGGCGGCGGCGCTGACCGACGCCGGGTACACCGACGTCCGCACCACCGGGCCGGACACCGGGCCCGAGGCGTGGCAGGCGCTGCTGCCCGCCGACACCGCGTCGATCGGCATCGTGCTGGTCTCCGGCTTCGGGTCCGGCACGCCGGTGACGGACCCGGGCGAGGCCACCGCGCGGGCCGTGCGCCACGGGGCGGCGCTGCGCGCGAGCAGCGACGCCTGCGCGCGGCTGGCGTCGTCCGCGCACCGCTGCCTGTGGCTGGTCGTGCCGGGCGGCGGCGCCCCGGCGCCCGAGCCCCTGGACCCGCCGCACGCCGCCGCCTGGGGCATGGCCCGGTCGCTCGCCAACGAGCGGCCGTGGCTGACGATCCGCCGGGTGAGCGTGCACGACACCCAGGGCGGGAGCGGCCCGCCCGTCCACCGGGTCCTGCGCGAACTGCTCGCCCCGGACGACGAGGACGAGGTGGTGCTCGGGCCCGGCGGCCGGTTCGTCCCCCGCGTGCGGGAGCGGCGCTCGGCGCTCGCCGCGCGGCCCTGGGACGGCCCGTACGCCCTGCGGGTGCGTGCGCCGGGACCGGCCCACCGTCTGGAGTGGCGGCCGGCCGACGAACCCGCCCCGCCCGGCCCCGACGAGGTGGCCCTCGCGGTCCGCGCGGTGGCCCTGAACTACCGCGACATCATGCAGGCCCAGGGCCTGCTGCCGCCGCAGCCCGGCAGGGACGGCGGTGACGAGCACCCCACCGGCTACGAGTGCGCCGGTGTGGTCACGGCCGTCGGCGAGCGGGTGACCGCCTTCGCGCCCGGCGACCGGGTGTACGCCATCGCCCCGGGCGCGCTGCGCTCGCACGTCACCGCGCACACCGCGCTGGTCGGCGCGATCCCCGATCATCTGGGCTTCGCCCAGGCGGCGACGCTGCCCATCGCGTTCCTGACCGTCCACCACGGGCTCGGCGAACTGGCCCGGCTCGCCCCCGGCGAGACGCTGCTCGTGCACGGCGCGGCGGGCGGCGTGGGCCTGGCCGCGCTCCAGTACGCCCGGATGCGCGGCGCCCACGTCATCGCCACCGCCGGCACCCCGCACAAGCGCAACCTGCTGCGCCTGCTGGGCGTGGAGCACGTCGCGGACTCGCGCGGCCTGTCCTTCGCCGAGCGGGTCGTGGACATCACCGGGGGCCGCGGGGTGGACGTGGTGCTCAACTCCCTCAGCGGCGAGGCCATCGGGCGGAGCCTGGAACTGCTGCGGCCCGGCGGCCGGTTCGTGGAGCTGGGCAAACGCGACTTCCACGCCAACGAGCGGCTGCTGCTGCGCCCGTTCGCGCGGGCCCTGTCGCTGTTCGCCGTGGACATCAAGGAGACGCTGCTGGCCCACCCCCGGCAGGCGGCGGACCGGTTCCGGGAGGTCACCGAGCACATCGCCGCCGGGGACTTCCGGCCGCTGCCGCACCGGGTCCGGCCGGCCTCGGAGGCGGCGCGGGCCTACGAGACGGTGCGGCACTCGCGGCACATCGGCAAGGTCGTGGTGTCCCTCGAACGGCCCCCCGCCGTCGAACGCCCGCGCCCCGCGCCGCGCGTCGGCCCGGAGGGGACCTACCTCGTCACCGGCGGGCTCGACGGCTTCGGCACCGCCACCGCCCGCTGGCTCGCCGAACGCGGCGCCCGCCGGCTGGCCCTGGTCGGCCGCCGGGGACCGGACACCCCGGGGTGCGAGGAGCTGCTGCGGTCGCTGCGCGCGGCCGGGGCGGAGGCGGTCCCGTACGCGGCGGACGTCACCGACGCGGCGGCGATGCGCGCCGTCTTCGACGCGGCCGAGGCCGCGGGGCACCCCGTGCGGGGCGTCGTGCACGCCGCCATGCAGATGGACGACGCGCCGGTCTCCGAGCTGGACGACGAACGGTTCGCGGCGGTCCTGACGCCCAAGATCAGCGGGGCGCTGGTGCTGGACGAACTGACCCGCGAGCGCCCGGTGGACCTGTTCGTCCTGTACTCCTCCGGTTCCGCGCTCTTCGGCAACCCGCGCCAGGTGCCCTACGTCGGCGCCAACGTGGCCGTCGAGGCGCTGGCCCGCGCCCGCCGGCGGCGCGGCCTCCCGGCCCTCACCGTGGCCTGGGCCGCCATCGAGGACACCGGTTACGTGGCGCGCACCGGCCTGATCGACAGCCTCGAACGGCAGGGGCTCGGCTCCATGACCTCCCGGGAGGCCTGCGCGCATCTGGACGAACTGCTCGCGGACGACGGCACGGAGGTCGCCGCCGTCGGCGTGACCGCCTGGGACCGGCTCCGCTCCTTCTGCCCGGCGCTGGACACCCCGCGCATGGGGCTCGTCCTGCCGCCGGACGAGGACGTCGCCGGGCACAGCGCCGAGGAGTTCCGCCGCCTGCTGGCCGCCGCCGCGCCCGAAGAGGCCCGCCGACTCGCCGTCGAGGCGCTGACCGAGCTGACCGCGGCGGTCCTCCAGACCCTCCCCGAACGCGTCCCCGTGGACCGGCGCCTGGACGAACTGGGCATGGACTCCCTGATGGCCGCCGAACTGATGGTCTCCGTCCAGCGCCACTTCGGCTGCGAGATCCCCACCGTGGAGGCGACCTCGGGGCCGACCCTGCTGGACCTGGCGGACCTGGTGCTGCGGCGGCTGGGGAACCAGGGGGCGGGGGGGTCGGCTGGAAGTTCGGCCGGGGCTCCCGCGGAGGCTTCGGCGGGGGCTCCCGCGGAGGCTTCGGCGGGGGCTTCGGCGGGGGCTCCCGCGGAGGCTTCGGCGGGGGCTTCGACGGGGGCTTCGACGGGGGCTTCGACGGGGGCTTCCGCCGGAGACGGGCCGGGGACGGACGGGACGGCGGGTCCGGGGGCTCGGGGAGCCCCGGCGCGGGTCCCCGAGCAGGCCGCGGGCGGTGCCGGCCCTGGTCTCCCCGAGGACGGGGAGCGGCGGGCGGCCCCGGGAAACCGGGAACGGTGACGGGGTGACGCCGTGCCGGGCGGTGCCGTCCGTTTCGGGCGGTGCCGGGGGGCCTGTGGCGGGCGGCGTCGGGGGCCTGTGGCGGGCGGTGTCGCGGGGCCCGCTTCGGGCGGTGCCGGAGGCCTCGCACCGGCCGGTGTCACGGGCACCGCGCCGTCCGGTGATACGGGCCCCGCGGCGGCCGGTGCCGGAGGCCCTGCGGCGGATGGTGTCGCGGGGGGGATCTGCGGCGGACGCCTCCGGCCCGGCGGCGTCCGCGCGGGACCGCCCGATGACGGCCGGGTTCCCCGCCGAGGGCCCGGCGGGCACCGGCCGCCCGCCGGGCTCAGGCCTCGTCCGGGTCCCCTGGCACCCAGGCCAGGGCGAGGCACCCCCCGGTCGCGGCGAGGAGGAAACCCAGCAGGAGGCCGCCGAGGTTGGCGGCCACCAGGCTCGTCAGCGCCAGCACCAGGGCGAGCGTCCCGGTGAAGTGGCGGCGGGCCCGGTCGGCCCAGGTGGTCAAACCGGCGACGACGAGCAGACCGCCGATGCCCCAAGTGGCGGCTCCGGCGGTACCGGTCATCCGCAACAGCCCGAGGTCGCCCCAGGAGACGGCCACCAGCACCGTCCCGCCCGTGATCATGAGCAGCCCGGCGGCGAACGGCCGGGCCCGCCGCCACGCACGCCACCGCCGCCACCGGTGCGCGAAGCCCGCCGCCCGGTGGGAGGCCCGCCTCACCTCCGGGCGCCTTCCGGCGCGGCCGGTCCGTGGTCCCTGTCGCCGGCCCGCCGATCGGCGCTGTTCCCGGGGGTTCGCTCCGGTGCATTCCCCGAGGTCCGCTCGGCGCCGTTCTCGGAGGTCCGTTCGGCGCTGTTCCCGGAGGTGCGCTCCGGTGCGCTCCCGGAGGCCCGTTCGGCACCGGTCCCAGAGGTTCGCTCTGGTGCGTTCCCCGGCGCGCGTTCCGGCCGGGAGGGGGCGCAATCGTGGACGCCCCGCCGGACGTCGAGCCGTACCCCGTGGGCCTTGATGGTGCCCACGGCGAACGCGTGCGGGCGGACCACCAGCCGTTCGCCGGTGGCCCGCCGCACGGTCAGCGAGAAGGGCCCGCCCGACTCCCCGGCCGGCGAACCGAGGCGCAGGCCGACCCCGCCAACGGACAGCCCGTGGGCGGACACGGCGCCGGGGTCCACCTTGAGCGGCGCGGCCGAGACGCGGTCGATGCCGATGGTCACCGTCATCGTGCCGATCACCGGGAGTCTGACGGTGGACCTGGCGCAGGCGCCGCGGAGTTCGGCGTGGTCGGCCCGGGTGACGAGCGTGGGGCGGACGCCCTCGCCCGTGCTGATCCCCGGGGTGGCCGAGACCCCCGAGACCTGGACGTGCTCGGCGCTGACCGCCACCGGGAGCCGTCCGGCGAAGGCGAGCGCCAGCGCTCCGGTGCCGCCGCTCAGCAGCAGGGCCGCCGCCGCGCCCACCGTGCCGAGCGCGGCGGCCAGGAAGCGCCACCAGTGGGTCCGTCCTCGCCGTGCCCGTTCCGGCCGCCGGGCCTTCCGGGTCGCTGTGTTCGTCATGGGTCCATGCAACTGCGCCCATATCCCCCAGAGGCCCATATCAGTTGAAACCACACGAAAGGACTTTCTCGCCGCGTCGGGCCGGAGCCGAAGAAAGCGAAGACGGCCGCGCGACCCGACGAGGCCGGACACCCGCCCCGAACCTGGAACCGATCCGAAGGAGCCCCGTGCGCGACGACGACCCGACCCCCGACGCCCCCACACCCCCGACCCCTTCGGAGCCATCCGCCAACTCGCCGTCCCCGAAGGCCCCGTTCACCGCACCGTCTCCAAAAGCCCCCTTCACCACACCGCCCCCGAAAGACCCGTCCAACTCACCGTCCCTGGAGGACCCGTCCACCTCACCGTTCCCGGAAGACGTGACCACCCCGCCGACCCCGGAAGGCCCGTTCACCTCACCGTCACCGGAAGACGCGAGCGTCTCGTCACCCCCGGCGGCCCCGGACGGCTCTCCCCAGGCAGCCGAGGCCCGGCGGGAACCCTGCTCGAAGGGGGGCACCCTGGCCGCGCAGTTGGCCGCCGCCCTCGAAGCGGCCAACGGCGCGCCGCCGCTCTTCGGCCTGCGCGTGTGGGACGGCAGCACCGCCGGCGCCGAGGGGGCGCCGATCGCCGTGCTGCGGTCCCCGCAGGCGCTGCGCCGGTTGCTGCTGCGCCCCGGGCGCCTGTCGGTGACCCGCGCGTTCGTCGCCGGCGAACTCGACGTGGAGGGGGACCTGACGGATCTCCTGCACCGCGCCGCCCCGACGACGCTCACCGCGAGCCCTCAGACGCAGGCGCAGCACCCTTTGACGGCGCTCGCCGGCGGCATCGGCCTGCTGGGCTGCGCCCTGTCGGCGGGCGCGCTGGGCCTCCCCCCGCCGCCGCCCCGCGCCGAACTCCGCCGCACCCTGGGCCGGACGGCGGCCGTCCGCCACCACTACGACCTGAGCAACGCCCTGTACGAGGTGATCCTCGGCCCGTCCATGGTCTACTCCTGCGCCTACTGGCCGAAGCCGGCCACCGGGCCGGAGGGCCTGGCCGACGCCCAGCGCGAGAAGCTCGACCTGATCTGCCGCAAGCTGCGCCTGCGCCCGGGGGCCCGGCTGCTGGACGTCGGCTGCGGCTGGGGCGCCCTGTTGCGGCACGCGGTGGAGCACTACGGGGTCCGCGCGGTCGGCGTCACGCTCGCCCGCGAACAGGCCGGTTACGCCCGGCACCGGCTGGCCGCGGCCGGCCTCGCCGACCGCGCCGAGGTGCGCTGCCTGGACTACCGGGAGGTGCGCGACGGGCCGTACGACGCGATCGCCAGCGTGGAGGTCACCCAGCACCTCGGCCGCGGCGAACTCGGCGCCTACGGGCGCCACCTGCACCGCCTCCTGGCGCCCGGCGGACGCCTGCTGGCGCACGACGTGTACGTGACGCGCGCCGGGCGGTCCTTCCGGGACGACACGTTCGTACGCCGCTACGTCTGTCCCGGGCTGCGCGTCCGCACGCTGACCGAGGGCGTGCGGTGCCTCCAGGACGCGGGGCTGGAGGTGCGCGGGGTGGAGGACCTACGGGAGCACTTCGCCCTGACCTTCCGGGCCTGGCTGGCCAACCTGGAGGCGGGCTGGGAACGGGCGGTGGACGAGATCGGCGCCGAGCGCGCCCGCGCCTGGCGGCTGTTCCTCGCCTCCGGCGCCTGCGGCTGCGAACGCGAGTGGTCGGGCGCCGCCCACATCCTGGCGGTCCGCCCGGAGGGCCCGCGAGGCGGTCGCTGATCACCTCGCGCCGTCCGCTGCCGACGGTCCGTCAGTTTGGGTTCGCCGGGACCGCCCGGACCCGGCGCCCGGCCGTCAGTTCGGGTTCGCCGGACATCGCCCGGACCCGGCGCCCCGGATGCCCACGCCCGTCCGGACCTCGTGCCCGACCAGACCACATGCCCGTCAGCCCACGCGCCCGTCAGGTCACGTCGGGTCAGCCCACGCCCCCGTCAGGCCACGCCCCGTCAGCCCACGCCCCCGTCAGGCCACGCCCCGTCAGCCCACGTCCCCGTACGTCGCCCGCAGCGCGGCCTCCACGGCGGACAGCGCCGCCGCGCGGTCCAGGCCGAGGCGGTGGGCGCGCCGGGCGTACTCCTGGGCCGCCGTGGCGATCTCCCGGTCCGCGGCCTCCCCGGCCGCCGCGACGAAGGTGCCGTGCCGGCCCCGGGTCTCGATCACGCCGTCCGCCTCCAGGGCGCGGTAGGCCTTGGCGACGGTGTTGGCGGCCAGCCCGAGGTGCTCGGCCAGGCCGCGGACGGTCGGCAGCTTGCAGCCGACGGGCAGGCCGCCGTCCCGGGCCTGGGCGGCGATCTGGAGGCGTACCTGCTCGAACGGCGCCTCGGCCGCGTGCGGGTCGATGGTGATCTGCGGGGTCGGCGCGGTCACAGTGTGGCTCCTGGCGCTCGGAGTGCGGTGCTCCGGGGCGCACCGGTACGGACCCGTACGGGTCCGGTACCCGATCGGCGTCGAGCGGGCCGGCGCGACCCGGTGCCGGACTTTGTCGCACCCATTGTGCGTCAGCGGCACCGGCGGCGCCCGCGGGCGGGACGGCGGGGCCCGCGCCGACGGCGGCGAGCGAGCCGGTCCGCGACCCAAAAGCGGGCCGAACCGGTCCGCGACCCAAGGGCGAGCCGGTCCGCCGCCGCTTCACCGTCCCCTACAGCTCCAGCGACACCCCCTTCTCGCGCAGCCACGCGTCCATCCCCAGGGCCAGTTCGGCGCCCGCCCGGATGTCGTCCGTGGCGCCGTCGGCGGTGGCGCGGGCGGCCAGTTCCCCGTTCAGCAGGGGGAGGACCGGGGACTCGCGGTCGGCCAGTACTTCCTTCAGTTCGGTGCGCAGGGCCTCGCCGTAGCGGGGGTCCTGGGTGCTGGGGTACGGGCTCTTCACCCGGTCGGCGACCAGGTCCGGCAGGACGTCCCGGGCGGCGGCGCGCAGCAGCGACTTCTCGCGGCCGTCGAAGGTCTTCAGCGCCCAGGGGGTGTTGAAGACGTACTCCACCAGCCGGTGGTCGCAGAAGGGCACCCGCACCTCCAGGCCGACGGCCATACTGGCGCGGTCCTTGCGGTCCAGGAGGATCTGGACGAAGCGGGTGAGGTGCAAGTAGCTGATCTCCCGCATCCGGCGCTGGAGGCCGGTGTCGCTGTCGAGGTACGGGACTTCCTCCAGCGCCTCCCGGTACCGGCGGTCCTCGTAACCGGGCAGGTCGAGTTTGCTCAGCAGCCCCGGGTCGAGCAGCGCCTCGCGGGTGCTCGACCCGCCGGCGAACCGCCCGGCGAGCCCCGCCGCTATCCACGGGAAGGTGTCGGCGTGCACCGCCGCCGGGTCGTGGAACCAGCGGTAGCCGCCGAACACCTCGTCCGCCGACTCCCCGGACAGGGCGACGGTGGAGTGCTCCCGGATCGCCTTGAACAGCAGGTAGAGCGAGGTGTCGCCGTCGCCGAAGCCGCTGGGCAGGTCGCGCGCGGCCAGGACGGCGGCGCGGTGGCCGGGGTCCATGAGGTCGGCGGTGTCCAGCACGATGTCGTGGTGGTCGGCGCGGACGTGCTCGGCGAGCGCGTGGGCGTAGGGGCCGTCGGGGGTGCCGCGCAGGTCGTCGGCGGTGAAGTTCTCGGTGTAGCCCGTGAAGTCGACGGCGAAGGAGCGCACCGGTCCGCTGCCTTGGGCGGCCAGGGCGCGGGCGGCGAGCGCGGTGATGGTGGAGGAGTCCAGGCCGCCGGAGAGCAGGGTGCACAGGGGGACGTCGGCGATGAGCTGACGGGCGACGATGTCGTCGAGCAGGTCCCGGACGTGCGCGACGGTCGCGTCCCGGTCGTCGGTGTGCTCGCGGGCCTCCAGCGCCCAGTAGCGCTCGACGGTCACCCCGCCCCGGCCGACGCGGACGAGGTGGCCGGGGCGGACCTCGTACATGCCCTTGTAGACGGCGTGACCGGGGGTCTTGGTGAAGCTGATCACCTCGGCCAGGCCCTCGGCGTCCACGACGGGCCGCACCTGGGGGTGGGCGTGGATCGCCTTGGGCTCGGAGCCGAAGAGGACGCCGTCGCGGGTGGGCTGGTAGTAGAGGGGTTTGATGCCCATCCGGTCGCGTACCAGGAGCAGTTCCTCCGTACGCGGGTCCCAGAGGGCGAAGGCGTACATGCCGTTGAGCCGGTGGGCGAAATCGCGTCCCCACTGGAGGTAGGCGTGCAGCACCACTTCGGTGTCGCTGCGGGTGCGGAAGGTGTGCCCCAGGGATTCCAGCTCGGCGCGCAGTTCGCGGTAGTTGTAGACCTCGCCGCTGTAGGTGGTGACGAGCAGGGTGCGTCCGTCGTGTTCGACGGACATGGGCTGTTTGCCGCCCTCGATGTCGATGACGGCGAGCCGTCGGTGTCCGAACGCGGCGTGCGTGCCGAGCCAGACGCCCGAGGCGTCCGGGCCCCGGCAGGCCATGGTGCCGGTCATCGCGTCGAGCGTCGCGCGTTCGGTGGTGAGGTCGTTGTCGTAGGAGATCCATCCGGTGATTCCGCACATGAAGCGGGCCCTCCTTGGTCGACTGCGGCCCGCCGCGCCCTCGCGGAAAGCCACCGTCGATCACGGTACGCCGATGTAGTTGCAGACACCATCGATGCTTGGGGCAACCGTTCGGTTCAGGCCAAAGCCGATAGGGAGGGCCGCGGTTGGTGTGGTCTTCCGCGCGGCGGGGAAGGGGCGCGTCCGGCCGGGGGGCCGTCGCGGGCTCCTGCCGTACGAACAACTCGGGTCGGCAGCGGAGGGCTGACGTGCCGCCGTGGGGGCCTGCTTCCGGTCGTCCGCGTGCCGCCGTCCTCGGCTGTCGGCGCGCCCCTGCCCCGGCTGACGATGCGCCGCCGTCCCGGCTGACGACGCGCCCCCTCCACGACTGCCGACATGCCGCCCGTTCCCGGCTGCCGACATGCCCCCGTTCCCACTCGTCCGCGTCGTCGGGCGTCCCTCCCGGGGCGTCGTTCGCACCCGGCCGTTCGGACCCGGCCGTTCACGCCTCAGCGGTACAGACCCGGCCGTTCTCGCCCCGGCCGTTCGCACCCGGTCGCGTGCTTCCTTGATGGCGGCCTTAGCGCTTCCTTAAGCCCGCCATAAAGAACTCGATCTTCCGGCTCGGGCGGACGGTTTCGCCGTCCGGCGTGGTTAGCGTGCTGCTCGCAGGGCGGGGACACGGGCCTCGGCCACGCGGCGCGTGCCGGGGGACGGCTGGGGCGCCGCGCGGTCCGGCCGTCCCCGCCCCGCTCCCCCGCCTCACCGACGGCCCGTCGTGCGCCGACCGGCGCACGCGACCGGGCCGTACGGGCACGAGGCGGCCGTACCGGAAGCAAGGAGAACCCCCACGATGTCCGCTCGTCGCAAGGCCGCCGCGCTCGCCTTCACCGGTGTCGCGCCGATCGCGCTCACCGCGCTCGCCGCGTCCCCGGCCGTCGCGCACGGTTCCATGAAGGACCCGGCCAGCCGCGTCTTCGCGTGTTACGCGGAGGGTCCCGAGAGCCCCCGGTCGGCGGCCTGCAAGGCGGCCGTCCAGGCCGGCGGCCCGCAGCCCCTCTACGACTGGAACGAGGTCAACGTCGCCAACGCCGCGGGCAAGTCGCGGCAGATCATCCCCGACGGGAAGCTGTGCAGCGCGGGCAACGCCAAGTACCGGGGCTTCGACCTGCCGCGCGCCGACTGGCCGGCCACGCCCTTCAAAGCCGGGAAGCACACCTTCCGCTACAAGGCCACGGCCCCGCACCGGGGTTCCTTCGAGCTGTACCTCACCAAGGCCGGTTACGACCCCACCAAGCCGCTGAAGTGGTCCGACCTGGAGGCGAAGCCGTTCGCGCGGGTCACCGACCCGAAGTTGGTGAACGGTGACTACGTCTTCGACGGCACGGTGCCCGCGCGGTTCGGACGGCACTTGATCTACAGCGTCTGGCAGCGGTCGGACAGCCCCGAGGCGTTCTACACCTGCTCCGACGTGGTGTTCGGCGGGTCCGGTGGCGGCGCCCCGGCGGCCGGCCAGGGGGCGGGCGGCGCCCCGGCGGCCGGTCACGGTGCGGGCGGCGCGTCCTCGGGTGCCGGGTCCTCGGTTCCGGCGCCGATCGCGTCCGCCCCGACGGACGCCCAAATCGCCGCCGGGGCCGGCAAGTCGACCGTCGAGCACCACGGGCACGGCGACCTCGGCCACGGCACGGACGCGAGCCCGGCCCCCGCGAACGAGGCACGGGCCGCGGCACGCGGTGGTTCCGGGACCCACGGCGCCGAACACGCCGTCAACGCGGCGGCTCCCCAGGGCGGCGGCGCCGCACCGGTCGACGGCCGGAATCTGGCCGAGACCGGAGGGGACGACTCCTCGGCCCCGATCGCCGTCGGTGGCGCGGCCGTTGTGGCGGTGGGTGCCGGTGTCCTGTTCGCGACCGCCCGCCGCAAGGCCGCACGGCGCGGCTGAGGTCGAGTGCGGGGTCGGGGTCGGGGTCGAAAAGCCGCGATGAGACCTGGGTGGGAGGGCGCCGGGCGCGTTCCCCACCCGGGCCGACGCCCGTCTCCGGGGTCCTTTCCCCGCTCCGGAGGCGGGCGTTGCCGCTGCGAGGGGCGGTGACGTGCGGTCGACCGGCTGAGCCGGGGTCCGCCGGGGGCGCCGTCCTGCCCGGGGTCCGGTCCGGGTCGCCCGTCCTGTGCACCGCCGCCTCCCGCCTGTAGCCCCGACTTGTCCGTATAAAGCAGCCGACAGCGGCCGGTTGTCAGTGGTACCGCGTACAGTCGGTGACGAATCGACCTGATGTGCGACGAGGAGTGAGGGGAGACCGGGATGGAGACGGCGGGAACAGTCGAACTCGCGGGAACGACGGGGCTCGTGGGAACGACGGAGATCACGTCCGAGGCCGAGCTGCGTGAGCTGATCGGCGAGCCGAACGCCCACACGGCGAACAAGGTCCGCCGGTCCCTGGAGGAGCTGGACCGGCAGTGGCTGGCGCACTCTCCGTTCTGCCTGGTGGCCACCTCCGACGCCCAGGGCCGGTGCGATGTCTCCCCCAAGGGCGACCCGCCGGGATTCACCCTCGTCCTGAACGACACCACGATCGCGATACCGGACCGCCCCGGCAACAAACGTGTCGACGGCTTCCTGAACATCCTTGCCAACCCGCACGTCGGCCTGGAGTACCTGGTGCCCGGCCGCGGCGACACGCTGCGCATCAACGGGCGGGCCCGCCTGCTGCGCGACGCCCCGTTCTTCGACGACATGATCGTCCAGCGCAACCGGCCCAAGGTGGCGCTGCTGGTCGAGATCGAGGAGGTGTTCTACCACTGCTCGAAGGCGTTCCTGCGGTCCTCGCTCTGGCAACCCGAGTCGTGGCGGCCCGACGCGCTGCCGAGCCGGGCCAGGATGGTCAAGGCCCTGGAGGCCAAGGACGTGGAGCTGGAGGCGCTGGAGAAGCACTACGGGGCGCAGTTCGTGCAGGGACTGTACGGCTGAGTCGCCGCCGGACGGCCGTCGGGGCGCGTCGACGGACGGCCATCAGGACGCGTCGCCAGGTGGCCGTCAGAGCGCGTCGCCGGGGGCGTCGGGGGTTGTCGCACGCGGACGGCCCTCAGGGTGCGTCGGCGGACGGTCACCAGGAGCCGCACGCGGACGGCCGTCAGGGCGTCGGCGGCAGCGGCAGGGCGGCCGTCGGGTCGCCGAGGATGACCACGGCCGTGCGGTCGGCCGCCACCAGGCGGTGGTAGAGCGCCGCGCGCAGGCCCGCCCGTTCGGTGCACTCGCCGGCGTTGTAGGCGCGCAGCGCCTCCTCGTGGGCCAGCGCCAGCGCCGCGATGCCCCGGACCATCCGGTGCATCGCCAGGCCCACCGGTTCGCCGCCGCACAGGCCCCCGTAGAGCGCCGCGGTGATCCCGTCCGTCAGGTGCTGCCCGGTCCAGGGCGAGCGCAGCGTCCAGTCGAAGGTGGGCTCGACATGGCCGATGAAGGCGCGGGCCGGGCGGCGGGCGGAGAGCAGGGCGGTGGGCAGCGGCGCGACCACGGACCCGAGCGCGGCGACGCCGGCCAGCACCTCACCCACCGGTCCGTCGGGGGCGACCAGGCCGTCGAAGGCCGAGGTCCGGTCCGCGCCGGCCCCGCAGCAGGCGTGCGCGTACCACACGGCGCCGTCCGGCTCCCAGTCGGCCGACAGCGCGGCGGGGTCCACGGGCACGCCCGCGGCGTCCACCGGCAGGCCGAGGCGGGCGCGCAGCGCCTCCGGGTCGTGCAGCGGGCCGGTCACACCGTGACTGGTGGTGACCACCAGCGCGGGCCGCCGGGCTCGGAGCGCGGCGACCAGGTCGGAGACGGACGCCCCGCCCCGGTGGCCGTCGAGGAAGACGGCGCCCGGCATCTCCCCGTCGGCTCGCAGCCGTTCGGCGAGCGGGGCGCCGATCGCGTCCCGCATGAGGGAGGTGATGTCACCGCCGCCCAGGTCCGGGCTCCACACCACCGGGCTGCCGTAGCGGGCCGCCGAGCCGGACCAGCCGTCCAGCAGCGCGTGCACGTACCGCTCCAGCCCCTCGCCCACCAGGTGCAGCCGCCCGACGTGCGCCACCCGCCCCAACAGGTACTGCGCGCGCCAGGGAACGGCCTTCGGGCCGCCGTGGATCAACAGGTACGAGGGCAGCGCACCCGGCATCGCGCCGCGCGGGGAGCCGACGACGGCGACGTCCTTCCCCGCGGCGTGGTCGCGCAGCGTCGCCGTCGTGGCCGAGTCACCGGTCAGCCGCAGCAGCCGGGCGCCGGGGCGGGCGTCGAACAGGGCCCGGACCGGTTCGGGCGCCTCCTCGGGCCGTTCCGGGTGCCGCAGGCCGGGACGGTCGGGGAGGACGAGCCCCCAGCCGACGCGTTCGTCCCGGTAGTCGGCGGGGTCGGGGGCGGTCGGACGCAGCAGCCGTTTGACGCCGGCGACCGGGCCGAGCGCCCAGGCCCGGTGGCCGGGACCGAGCGGCGCGGCGACCGGTCCCGGCCGTCCGGTCCACGCGTTGACGGCCAGGCGCGGGGGCGGCTCGCCGGGGTCCCAGGCGCCGAGGAGGCCGGTCGGTTGGGTCACGTCGTCACGTCTGCCCCGGATCGTCGGGCGTCTCCTCCTCCGGACCGTGAAGCATCCATACGACAGACTCGCCGGGAGCCCAGTCCCCATCAGGCAAGCGTTCCGGGCGCTGCCTGCCGCTCGGCCGCCCACTTCCGGTCCCCCGGCTCCGTTCCCGGTCCTCGGATCCCGGCCCGGAGCCACCCGTCTCCGGGCCTTCCGCCCCACCGGCTCGCGCACCCCCCGGACTGCTCGCCCTGCCCCGTCCCCTCTTGTCCGGCTCGTCACCCCACTCGTCCGACACACGGCCCGGCAGAAGATCCTCCACCTGCGCCTCCACCGCGCGCAGGAACCGCTCCGGGGGACGGTACGGCGCTCTCAAGAGGCCCAGCAGCACGTCGAGTTCCATGCGCCGGTCGTCCGCCATGGGCTCGTCGCTCCGCGGGTGGCCGTTCGCCGCGCCGCCGTACAGGGTGCCGTGCGGCAGGTACAGCACCGGCCGCGACCACTCCTTGCTGGTGGCCGCGGCGTTCGACGGGGTGCGGGCCACGCTGTGCGGGCGCAGGAGCAGGCGGCGGGTGCGGCGCAGCGGCTCGAACCAGTCGACGTCCTCGGGCCTGATGCCGCCCAGCCCCCGTTCCCGCAGGGAGACGAACAGCTCCCGGTACAGGGACCGGGTCAGTTCCTGGGCCTCCTCGACCGCGATCGGCTCGCGGCGGCCGATGACGGCGGGGAACCCGCCGTCCGTCACCAGCTTGCGCGCCAGGGGGCCGTAGCCCTGGCCGGGGGCGGCGCCGGAGCAGCAGTTGAGGACGGTGAGCCAGGGGCGGCCGTCCACCGGGGTCAGTTCGATGATGTTGGCGGCCTCCAGGTGCAGCGAGCTCCGCGTTCCCCAGCCGTCCCAGTCGGAGGTGGTGGCCAGTTCGATGTGCGGGCCCTGGTCCACCGAGCCGTGGCAGAAGAAGTGCAGGATGTGCGGCTCGAACTCCTCGACGACGCCGACCAGGTCCTCTTGGTGGAGCGGAATCGAGCCCACGCTCACCTTCACCCCGGAGCCCGGGGGCCCGTCCGCCCGGATGACGTCCCGCAGGTCCCGCTCGCCCGTCAGGACGAGGAGGTCCAGGTCGATGGCCTTGCCCTCGGTGCCGACGGCTTCCTTCAGCGCGTTCCATTCCTGGAGCGCGGAGACGCCCAGGCAGGACAGCACCGCCGCGATGCGCAGCGGGTCGCCGGAGTCCAGCGCGCGCGGACGGGCGCCCGTGACGGCGGCGTCGACCATCCGGTTGACGGGCCACTGCGCGGCGAGGCTGAGGAAGACGCCCTCCGGGGTGCGCAGCGTCTCCCAGGGGAGCCGCTCGCCCCAGCCGTGCGACCGGTCGTACACGAAGACCGGCACCCGCCGCCCCTCGTCCGCCCGCAGCGCGTGCCCCAGCGCGTCCGCGGCGTGCTGGTTCTGTCCCAGCAGCCGGAACAGGAAGTCGCCCGCCGCGCCGATCGCCCCCGGCGAGGGCGGCTCGTCGCACACCGCGCTCAGGGCCGGGTCGGCGTGGTCGTACGCGACCACGTGCGGCGGGCAGGTGGTGGCGTGGTACGGCTCGTCCAGGGCGAGCAGCAGCCCCCAGGGCTCCCGGTTCCGCAGCGCCGTCTCCAGCCGGACGACGACGCGGTCGCCGTTCGCGGTCGACATCGCCTCACCTCCTCCGTGAGTCCTGGTGGGTACGGCCCCCGGGCCGCACGCCGGGTTCCTCCGTCTGCTGCGCCAGCACGCGGTCGAGCAGGAACACCGCCTGGTCCAGCGCGTACCGGACGTCGACCCGGCGCGCCAGGTGGGACTTGTCCTCGGTGCCCGAGGGCGGCGGCAGCCACTGGGCCTGAACGCGTTCCAGGTAGCGGATGCCGGCGGCCAGCCACATCGGGGTGTCCTCGGCCGCCATGGCGTTCTCGATGCGGTCCCCGTGGATCGCGGTGTGCCCCTCCTCGTCCAGCAGCAGCCGGGCCGCGTTGAGGGTGACCGGCTCGGCGCCGCTGCCGAAGTGGTAGTCGAGCCGGAGGGGGTAGGCCCAGGTACTCAGGGCGTCGGAGAGCGGCGGCCGGGTGTCCTCGGTGCGGTAGAGGAACACATACGCGGCCTTGAGCGCGGACAGCGCCGGGTCACGCGCGCTGTCGTGGACGAGCACCGAGCCGGGGTGCACCCGGGCCACACTGTCGGCGAGTTCGCGCAGGCCGCAGCCGGAGGTGTTGCCCGGCGCGCCGCTGAGCACCAGCGACCAGGCCCCCACCTGCATCAGGAACGTGGACAGCTCCGCCGACCCGACCGCGGTGGGCCCCGGCCGGACGGGGTCCCCACCGTGGTCGGTCAGCTCCTGGAGGATCAGTGCGCCCTCGCCGTCCAGCAGCGCGCCGTCCCCGAGGACGTGCACCACGTCAACGGCCCGTTCGCCCAGCTCGGCGCGGATCCAGCGCAGCCAGGGGTCACGGACCGGGTCGGCGGGCTCCGCGGCCGGGTGCGCGGCGGGCGGATCGTGCACGATCAGCTCCAGGTCGCGCTGCCGCCCGGCGTACGGACGCAGCGCGGCCCGCAGGCCGGGACCGGCGAAGACGTGCACGCGTGCGCGGCGTCGCACTTCGCCGATGACGGTTTCGAACGTGTCGAGGACGGTGTCGACGGCTTCGGACATCGCTTCGGACATCGCTTGGGACGTCGCATGGGCCATCGCATCGGGCTTTGCTGCGGACCTTGCTACTGACCTTGCTTCGGACGCCTCCTCGGGTGCCGCTCCAGGGGGCTCCTCGGACGCCGTTCCGGGCGCGGGTCCGGGCGGTCCGGGCGCGGGTCCGGGCGCGGTGGGCGACGGCTCGCCATGCGTCGAGTCGGCGGGCCTCGGCAGCACGCTCGCGCACAGCACCACTTCCAGGGAGTTCTCGGGCGTCCACGGGCGGACGAGGGAGTACGGCCGCCGGACGATCGGCAGGCCGCGCGGGCCGTAGTGCAGCATCCGCTCCCACGGCAGCATGCTCAGGCACCCGGAGGGACGCGGGAACTCCAGCCAGAGGGCCTCCCACCGCCCGTCCCCGATCCGCCGCGCCTGCTCGTGGATCGCCCGGACGATGCGGTGCGGCACACGGAAGAAGCGCGGGGAGCGGTGGGGCGGCCGTTCCAGGTCGGCGATGTCCTCGGGCAGGCCCAGGACGTGCGAGGCGCACCCGGCGACCTGCACCGGTTTGCCGACATCCGCGGCCAGTTCGAAGGTGACGGAGGAGGTGGCCACGCCCTGCGCGTCCCGTTCCCGCTCCAGCCTGATGCGCAGCGGGAGCGGGCCGCCCAGCGGCTTGGGAGCGGCGCCCGTGCGGGCGGTCCCGTGGCCGGAGGCGCCGCGTGCCCTGGAGGATGCACTCATAGGGGCCGCCCTTCCGGGGTGGCGGAGGAAGGCGGGGCACTCGGGGTGGCGGAGGGAGGCGGGGCACTCGGAGCGGCAGGGGGATACGGAGCGGCCGTCGCGTCCGGGGCGCTCCCCGTCCCCGCCGTGACCTGGTTGCCGAGCATCCACCACGTCGCGGGGTTGCTGATGTCGCCGTGGCCCGTGATCACGTCGGAGGCATCCAGCGCGAGCAGCCGGGCCGGACCGGCCGCCATCTCGCCCACGTCGTACGGCTCGTACGGGAGGCGGGCGCGCACGACGCGGCACTCGGGGCCGCAACCGCCCGGCCCGTAGCCGCCAAGCGCCGCGTACCGGCTGGGCGCGGGCGGCAGCCCGTCCGGGCCGCCGGCGATCCGCGCCTCGCCGAGGTCGGCGCCACGGCGCGCCGCCCAGTGGAAGAAGCGGGTCAGCGGCCGGTCCGCACCGCTGAAGGTGGCCAGCAACGGCTGGTGCGTACGGTCCCGGTCCAGCGCCGCGCGGTAGCCACCGGGTCGGCCCGTCCCGTCCGCGTCGGGCGCGAAGCACATCCGGGAGACGGCCCCTTGGAGGAGCAGCACCGAGGCGACCGGGCGCGGCAGCGGCGGCCCGCACAGCGCCGAGAGCAGCACGCGGGCGCCGTACGAATGGCCGATCAGCCGCACGGGGAGGTCGGTGGCCGCCAGGACGTCCCGCAGCAACCGGCCCACGCCGTGGGCACCGACGCGGGCCGCGCGGTCCTTCATCAGCAGGACGGTGGTGAGGCGGACGAGCCACCGGGGGTCGGCCCAGCGGGGGACGCCGGCCGCGTCGGGCTCGGCGGCGCCGCTCGACCAGGCGCCGAACTCCCCGACGAATCCGAAGTCCCCCGCCCGGTCCCGCTCGCGGTCCCGGCGCTGCCCCGTCCCTGTCTCCTCCGGAGCCCGGTGCCACCGGCGCAGCAGGTCTTCGGTGGACATCTCCGCGCCCCACAAGGGCGCGAGCATGCGGGCGAACTCCACCGCCTGCCCTTCGTCCAGGCGGTCCGCCGCCGCCAGTTCGGCGTAACGGCGGCGCACGCGCGGGTCGATCCGCTCGGCGACCACGGCGCCGAGCGGGTCGGGTCGGCCCGGACCGGCCATCGCGGGGCCCTCCTCGGAGGGCAGGACCAGGGCGGTGCTGGGCCAGACCACGCCGATCGGGTGGGGCCGTAACTCCGGTGCACCGGGCACGCCGACCGCTCCGGCCCCTCCGGTCCCTCCGGCCCCTCTGGACGCCCCGGCCATCCCGGCCATCCCCGCCAGGCCCGCCAGGCCCGCCAGGCCCGCCAGGCCCGCCAGGCCCGCCAGGCCCGCCAGGCCCGCCAGGAAGGACTCGTACCAGCCCATCGCCTTCTCGTAGGTGTTGTTCCACCCGTGCGCGAAGATCAGGACGTCCGTCGCGTCGGTCGTCCGCAGGCCCCGGATCACCGCGTCGTACGTACGCGGCCCCCGGCACTCCCCCGCCTTGCCGAACGGGACGACCGCCACGCCGCGCGCCTGTGGGGCCGGGGGCGTTCCTCCGGGCGAGAGGGCCGCCGGGTTCCCGGCTCCCGTCCCGTTGCCCGCGGTCCGCCCGTCACCCACCGCTCTCGCGTCCGCTTCGATCCGTGCGTCTGCTTCGGCCCGCGCGTCCGCTTCGGCCCGTGTGTCTGTTTCGGCCCGCGCATCCGCTTCAGCCCGCGCGCCTGTTTGGGCCCGTCCGTCTGTTTGGGCCCGTGCGTCCGCTTCGGTTCGCGCTTCCCCCGCACCTTCCGTGTCACGGATATCCGCCGCCTCCGGTTCGTCCCCGGTTCCGGCGCGTCCGTACGGGCGTGCTCGATCGGCCATGTTCCCCCCTCGGCCCGCCCGGCCGGCCGCACGCGGCGGGCCGGGTCCCCGGAAGTTTCCTGCGCCCGCTCGTCCGGGGTCAATGCACAAAACGTAACCGAACGTAACGACGAACGGATTTCGGCAGGCCGGTGGCGGTTCCTGTGTCACCTTGCGTGATCTTGAGTGATCTTGGGGCGGCCTGACGCCGGGACCGGAAATCGGGCCGCCTGTCGCTCGCGCCATCGAATCCGCCGGCCAGTTCGCGGAATCGCCACGGTTTCGCCCGTCAAGGCGGTTTGATGCCCATTCACTTGTGCGAAGTGCCGTGGGTGCGCGGTGCTGGAAGGGCCCTCGCGCACCGGGGGGCGAAAGGAGGTGACACGACCATGCGCAAGATCACAATGAACGCCCAGACCGCACTCCGGGCCGACCGGCCGACGGCTGGTGGCGCCCGTTACCGCTGGATCTACGCCCACCAGAGCTGAGCGTAGGAGGTGGGGCCGGGTGGCGCGCACCCCGGCCCCACCGGGCGCGCACCCCGACCGGTCCGGTCGAGCGTGGCGCGGGGGGGGGCGGGGCCCCCCCCCCCCCCCCCCCCCCCCCCCAAACCCCGCCCCACCCCGCC
>NZ_JBEXNM010000060.1:0-55386 GCF_040611095.1 Streptomyces sp. NPDC003077
GGCCCCCTTGTCCCCCCCGCGCGTCACTGCCTTTGGGGGGGGCCCCCCGCCATTCCCGGGCGCCCCCCGCCTCTTCCTCGTCAGACGTGATCGGTTACTTCAGCGCGCTGCGCTTCTGCCACTCGGCCCAGCTCTCCTGCCAGACCTCCAGGCCGTTGCCGACGTCGGTGTGCTCCCGGTTGGTGGTGTTGCGCACCTCGACGGTGGAGCCGATGGGCAGGAAGTCGTACGCCCGCTTGGCGTCCGACGTGGTCATGCCGAAGCAGCCGTGGCTGTTGTTCACCACGCCGATGGAGTTGTTCCAGGGGGCGGAGTGCAGGAAGGTGCCCGAGGCGGTGAGGTGGGTGACCCACTTGGCGTCGAGCATCCACTGGTTGCCGTAGCCGATGGTGGAGGAGTCCATCGTCTCCGCGGCGTTCTTGCTGCGGACGGTGTGGATGCCGCCGCGGGTGGGGCTCTGCGGGGAGCCGGCCGAGCCGCGGATGGTGCCGACGGGCTTGCCGTCCGCGTACAGGGTCATCAGGTGCGAGGGCACGTCGATGACGGCCTTGTGGTCCGGGCCGATGGTGAAGCCGAAGTTGTAGTCGCGGGCGAACCAGCCGCCCTTGCCGGAGTTGATGCCGGACAGGCCGCCCTTGACGGAGACCTTGGTGCCCGAGGGCCAGAAGGTCTTGGGGCGCCAGTCGATGCGGTCCTTGCCGGAGTAGTCCCGCACCCAGCCCCAGGCGCCCTCGACGCGCGGCTGAGTGGTGACCTTGAGCGCCTTCTCGACCTCGGCGCGGTGGTCCTTGTCCACGGGGTCGTCGAAGAGGATCGAGATCGGCATGCCGGTGCCCACGGTCTGACCGTTGCCGGGCTGGTTGGAGAGCTTGTTGACCTTGTCGGCCTGCTCGGTGGTGAAGACCGACTTGTTCGAGGACGTCTTGCCGCCGCTCGACTTCGCCTGGGTCTCCACGGTGTAGGTGGTCTGGGGCGCGACCTTGCCGTCCGACGTCCACGACGAGCCGTCGCCGGACAGCCGGCCGGACACCTTGCCGCCCTTGTCGTCCTTGACCTCGACCGAGGTGAGGGTGCCGTCGGTGGCCTTCACGGATATCGGCGAGCCGAGCGCGGCGGCCTTGGTACCGCCGGCCGGGGTGACGGTCACTTTGGCCGCGGGCTGGTCCGCTGAGGATCCACCGGAGCCCGCCCCGCAGGCGGACAGCAGGGAGGCACCGGTCAGGACGGCTATCAATTGGGCAGAGCGTCGGCCCCGACGTCCGGCGTGCACGTAAGTCTCCTTCAAAGCAGTACAAGCACACAAATAACGGTGGCGCCGGGCAGCCCCGAGGGGCACCCGTTGCCGCGGATCGACATCCGCCTCATATGCAGACGGGTGTTCTGTGGTGGGCGGTTGCCTGAAGAAACGGATATTTGTGTCACTAATTGGTTGCGATGGGCGGAGGAGGGCGGGGAGGGCAACCGGCGGGGCGGGGCGGCGGCGTCGTGAGGAGGTGACGGGGCCTCCGATCCAGGTCGGCACCGGGTTGACCGGAAGTCGTCCGCGGCTGGCCGAAAGAGGGGGCTGTGACGGGGAATCCGTACGGGATGATCAGCGCGAGCGGACGGCCCGGCTCCTCGTGCGGGGCGCCCGCGCGGTGGTGCGCGCCCGCGTGCGGCTGTGGTGCGCGCATGGGTATGCGGTGTGTGCGCCGTGTGAAGGGTGGAGAGTCGTGCGCGCTCCGCGGAGGCGGGCGAGTGCGGCGGGGTCCGTTCGGCGCACGGAGACATACAGACTTGTCGTCATGTGAATGTCGGTATGGCGAGCAATCGGCGAAATAGCGAGCAATCAGCGAACCGGGGATGGGAAATGCGACGTTTGGGACGTATGGGAACGGCGCTGATCGCGCTGTCGCTCGCGGCCGTGGGGGCGTCGGCCACCACGGCGTCGGCGGCCACGGCCACCGGCAGGCCGTCCGCGGCGACGAGCTGCGCGGTCGGCTGGGGCAGCGCCGACAAGGTCGGCGAGGTCGCCGACTACGCGCGACCGCTGGTCAACGTCCGGGCCGGGCGGCACGACTGCTACGACCGGCTGGTCCTCGACGTCCGGGGGACCGGTGACCGGCCGATCGGCTTCCGGGTCGGATATGTCGACGAGCTCCACCAGGACGGCTCCGGCGACCTCGTCCCCGTCGGC
Source organism: Streptomyces sp. NPDC003077 (assembly GCF_040611095.1). NCBI lineage: Bacteria > Bacillati > Actinomycetota > Actinomycetes > Kitasatosporales > Streptomycetaceae > Streptomyces > Streptomyces sp. NPDC003077. Next base: position 2,177 of record NZ_JBEXNM010000060.1, read on the forward strand.
GGCGGCGCGATCCTGTCCGTGCGGATCGCCGCGCCCAGCTACGACCCGGACACCTTCAAGCCGGTCTACAACGGCAAGGTCGGGGAGCGGCTGCCCGGAGTGGATGTCACCGGTTACCGGACGTTCCGGGACACCCGCTTCGGCGGCAGCTTCGAGGGCGACAGCCTGATCGGCCTCGGCGTCCGCGCCCGCCTGCCCTTCCGGGTCACCCAGACCCCGACCCAGGTCATCGTGGACGTCGCGCACTCCTGGACGGCCGCCGCGCGGTAATCGTCGACGGCGCTGTGGTCACCGGCACGGTGCCGGGCCCGCCCCTCCTGACGGAGACGGCGGGCCGGTCGTGCCGGTGACCGTCCTCAGCTCACCGATCCCTCGGGCGCTCGCGCGCGCAGGGCGAACAGCAGCGGGATCTTCGGCTGGTCGGCGGGCAGCCGCCACCAGCCGTTCTCGGCGCGCTCCATCGCCTCGAACCGCTTCCACGGCAGCAGGTCGGTCTCCCGCAGCACGTCCACGGTCAGCCCGGCGCCGGTCAGCGCGCCGACGATCTCGCCGAGGCCGTGCCGCCACTCGTAGCTCGTGGTCGCGCCCTCCACGGGCGGGCCGTCGGTGTACGTGTACGGGTTGTCGCTGCGGATGGGGCCGCGTCCGGCGAGGTAGTCGTGACGGAGCGTCAGCTCGTCACCGTCCGGGCCGGACACCGGGCCGAGCGCGTTCAGCAGCGGATGGAACTCGACCAGATACAGCATCCCGCCGGGCCGCAGGAGGTCGCGCACCACGCGGGCCCAGGCGGTGAGGTCGGGCAGGTAGCACAGGGCTCCCTTGCCGGTGTAGACGACGTCGAACCGCCGTCCGCCCAGCGCCTCCACGGCCCGGTGGACGTCGGACCACACGAACTCGATGTCCCGCCCGGACTCGTCCGCCAGGCGGCGCGCCTCCTTCAGCGCGGCCTCGGAGAAGTCCAACCCGACGGTGCGCGCGCCGAGATCGGCGAACGCCACCGTCTCCGTGCCCAGGTGGCACTGGAGGTGGACGACGTCCCGGCCGTCGAGATCGCCGAGATCCTCCCACTCGAAGGAGGCGAACCAGTCGGAGGTGATCCGCTGACCGTAGAAGTCGCTGGCGATGTGGATCGGTGTGCGGGCGTCCCAGTTGGCCTGGTTGGCCTGGATCATGTCCTCGGTCGCGGTGGCCGGTGCCGCGTCCGCGCCGGTGGACTCGTGCGTGCTGTCGGGGTACTCATGTTCCTGTGCTGTCACGCGACCGTTCTACCGGGCCGGTTGATGAAACCGCCAGGTCCGGCGGGTACGAAGTCGGGTCGGACGGTACGAAGCCGGGGTGGGCGGCCGGAGGAACGAGAGTCGGGGGCTTCCCCGATGGCCACCCCGTCCTCTCCCGGCCGCCCCTTTTTCACGCGTAGGCGCGCTCGCTTTTACGCGTCAGCATGCTCGGCTTTACGCGTAGGCGCGCTCGGCCTCCTCGCGGAGCGCGCGCTTGTCCGGCTTGCCGGCGTCGGTCAGCGGCAGATGGTCGGTGAAGGTGATGCGGGCCGGCTCGTACATCGGGCCGCGTTCCGCGCGGACCAGCGCGGCGAGTTCGTCCGCGTCCACCGAGCCGCCGGGGACGGGCACCACGACGGCGTGCACCTGTTCCATGCGGTCGGCGTCGCGGGCGCCGAAGACGGCGCTCTGGAGGACCTGCGGGTGGGAGTTGAGCAGGTCCTCCAACTCGGTGGTGTACACGTGGCCGCCGACCACCACGATCATGTCCTTCAGCCGGTCGACGATGGTCAGGTAGCCCTCGTCGTCCAGGAAGCCCACGTCGCCGGTGTGCAGCCAGCCGTCCCGCAGGACCTCGGCGGTCAGCTCGGGCTGCTTCCAGTACCCGTCCATCAGGGTCGCCGAGCGGACGCAGATCTCGCCGTGCTCGCCGTGGGGGAGGTCGCGCCCGGACTCGTCGCGGATCGCCACCTCGACCCAGGGCAGCACCTTGCCGGCCGACCGCAGTCGCTCGGGGCGCTCCGGGTCGTGGTCCTCGGCGGCGAGGACGCTGATGCCGCCGGCCTCGTTCTGGCCGTAGAACTGGACGAAGACCGGGCCGAACCGCCGTATGGCGTCGGCCATCCGGGCCGGCGACGCCTGGCAGCCGCCGTAGATGACGGCCATCAGGCTGGAGGTGTCGGTGGACTCCGCGTCCGGGTGGTCGGTGAGCTGGTACAGCAGCGGGGGCAGCAGGAACAGGTGGGTGATCCGCTCGCGCGCGATCGCGGCGAGGACGTCGGCCGGGTCGAAGTCCTCGTGCAGCACGACGGTGCCGTGGGCGGCGAGGATGCCGTCGGCCATCATGCCCGCGGCGTGTGCGAGGGTGGTGCAGACGAGCAGCCGCGGCGCGGCGGTGTCCGGGGCCCCGGGCTCGGACGCCGTGTCGGAGTCGGGGGTGAGGAAGCTCACCGGGGAGTCCTGCGCGGCGTTCTCGGACGAGGACCCGTCGCCCGGGGCCGCGTCGGCGGGACCGTGCCCGTCGCCCCGTGCGTTCTGCGCCTCACGGAAGGCGTTGATCTGCGCGTAGGTGGTGCAGATGCCCTTGGGGTGGCCGGTCGTGCCCCCGGTGTGCCGGATGGAGCAGACGTCCTCGGGGCGCGCCTGTCCGGGGAACGGCTGGGTGGTCTGCTCGGTGGCCAGTTCCAGCAGGTCCGTACCGGATTTGGCCGGTCCGAGGGTCAGCACGGACGCCACGGGGGCCCGCGAGACGACATCCTCGGCGCGGTCCGCGTACCGGGGGTCGACGATCAGGGCGCGGGTCTCCACGTCGCGGACGATGTTCGCCTGCACGTCGGCCGAGAGCTTGTTGTAGAGGTGGTTGACCCGGCAGCCGATCAGGTTGGCCGCGTACCGCACGGCGATCGCCTCGGGCAGGTTGCCGCTGAGCAGGGTGACGGTGTGGCCGCGGTCCACGCCCTGGCTGCGCAGGGCCCAGGCCAGCCGGTGGACGAGCGCGGCCAGCTCGCCCGCGGTGATGCGGCGCCCTTCGTGGACGACGGCGACGCGCTCGGGCCGGGCGGCCAGGGCGTCGAGGTTGTCTTCCACGTACGAGCGGAAGCGCTGGGCGGTGTCCGGCATGTGAGGCTCCTCCCCGCCTCCGGAACGCTCGTCCTTGGGCGCGGCCGGAGGGAGATACGGCGGTGACGGTGGCGCCCGGGAACCGAGGGCGGGCACAGCGGCACCGTGCCTTCGCGCCCGGGCCGGAGGCAGGGCCTCCCACCCAGAATGGTTGCCCCGAACAACCATTTCCATGCTAGCTCCTGTTGATCAACAGCTCCAAGCCGGACGGTGCGCGTTTCACGCCATCGCGTGCGCCGGTGGCGATATTCGGCCAACTGGCGAAAAGGCTGCGTGACCTGCGGATCGGGCTGCGGTGGGAGGGGGTTGGCGTCCGCGCGGCACGAGCCCGTCGGCCGCGGGCGGAGGACGCGACCGCGCCCTCCGCCCCTCAATGGCCACCACCGCCGGGCCGCTTCCTCACGGCCACGTCACCGTGTGCCGGAACGGCCGCCTCACCGCACACCGGACTGGATGTCGGAGATCCGCAAGGTGGCCAGATCCGACTGGACCGTGAGCTGGGTGGTGCGCGCGTGTGCTCCGTCGCCCCAGGTGAGGCGGACCCGGTGCCACGCGTGCCCCATACCGCTGTCGTTGTAGGTGACGCGCCAGGTGGTGGGCACCTTCTTGTCGCGGAACACTCCGTCGGCGTGGTGCGCTTTCTCCCACTTCGCCAGCCGCGTCCGCAGATCGCCGGTGAGGTAGTGGGCGCGCAGCGCCTCGGCCAGCTTGCCGTTGCCGTCGCGCCGGGCGTCGACGTAGGCGCCGTAGAAGTCCGCGACGCGGTCGACGGACGACTCGGTGCTGCCGGTGCGGGACGGGACGCCGAGGCCGGGCGCGGGCGCGTCGGCTGCGAGCTCCCGCGGCGGCGGGGCGGCGACCGCCTGGCCGTCCGCCTGGCCGTCCGGCGGGGCGACGGCGTCGGACCGGCCGCCCTTGTCGGCGGCATTGGCGACGGGCCGGTCGCCCGCGTCGTGGGCGGCGCGGTCGGCCGCGGCCGGGGCGGTGGGCCTGCCGGAGTCCGCCGCCACCGGCGAGCCGGTGGCGGCGTCCACGGCGGCCGAGGTGCCGATCGTCACCGCTGACAGGGCGGCGACCAGGGTGATACGGCGGACGGTACGGACTCTGGGCATCACGTGCTCCCTCGCTGTCGAATGGCGGCGCGGCGTCCGGTACGGGCGCCCGCCTCGTTACCGAGTGCCCCGTACGCGGAGGCTTGCCCGTCCTTCTTCCTCAGTGAACTCCGAGTGATACGCGGTCACCAGCCGTCACCGGAGGCGGTAAGGAGCGCGCCGGCCGTGCGACGGGGCGCGGGCGACGGCGTACCGCTCCGCGTCGCCACTCCGCGCCACCCGTCTCCGTGACGGCGTCGGTCCGCGTGCCGCTCCCGGCCGCCGGGATGGCGGACCGGTTCCCTGCCCGGTACCACTTCCGCCCGGTGCCGCGCGGTTCCCGGTACGCGAACCCTTGCCCGCCGTGTGACCCGTTGGCCTGGGACGGGACGGCTCGGGTGCACGGCGGGGCTTGCGCGGCCCCGGTTCTCGTCCGGCGGTTGGAACTCGCACGAGCCGTGGGCGCGGTGGGGCTTGTGCGGCCTCTCGCGCGGTGGAGCGGGCTTTACGCGCCGAGGGTGGCGGCTCGGGGCCGTTCTCCGCGGGCCCCGGCCTGACCGACCCCCGCTCGGTGCCACTTGAACCCCACCGTAAGATTACTTGACGGTAAGAAACGGGCGAATCGTCCGGCTCGCCGGTGTCCCGCGTCCGTCGGGGCCCTCCGGCGTCCGGCGGGCTCGCGGCCCGCGCCCGTCCCTGGTCCGACAAGCGGCGACCGGTCGTCCGCGACCGGTACCGGTGAGGAGAAACCCGTGTCCGAAGACGTCGGCGCCCGGCTGGCCGCGCTCGACTTCGCGAGCGTGACGCCCGAGGAGTTCGTGCGGATCGTGAAAGGACTGACGAACAAGGAGATCGCCGCACTGGCACGGGGAGAGCTGCGGGCCCGGGTGCTGGCGGAGGTGTTCGGGCGGATGGGACGGCAGTTCCGCCCCGAGCAGGCCGGGGAGCTGAGCGCGGTGATCCGCTGGCGGGTCACCGGCGAGAGCGACGCCGTCTACGAGACGACCATCGCCGACGGCGTCTGCACGGTGCGCGAGGGCGCCGGGGACGCGGAGCCGCGGCTGACGCTGACCATGAACGACGCCGAGTTCCTGAAGCTGGTGTCGGGCAACGGGAACCCCGTCACGATGTTCCTCACCCGCAAGGTCAAGGCCACCGGCGACCTGGGGCTGGCCGCGGGCCTGCACCGGTACTTCGACATCCCCAAGCCCTGAACCCGGCGCGAGGTGCGCCGGGGGAGGCCGGCTGCCTGGCCCTGGCGCTCTCGCGGCCGACGGCCGGTGGCTGTTGGCCGTCGCCCGTTGGCTGTCGGTCGGCAGGGCCGGGCGCTCCCGTCCGGCTCAGTGGGCCTTCGGGCCCCTCCCCGAGGAGCAGCGCAGGGCGAAGGGGTGCCCGGCCGGATCGGAGTAGAGGCGGACCTCGTGGGGTCCGGTGTCGTCCTTCGTGTCCAGGGGGCGACCGCCGAGACCGATGATCCGGCGCTCGGCCTCGTCCATGTCCTCCTGGGCGACGATGATGTCCAGGTGGATCTGCTGTGAGTCGTCGGGGCGGGGCCAACTCGGGGGAGTGGCGTTGATGTCGCGCCGGAAGGCCAGGTGGATTCCCGTGGCGCCGACGACTTCGATGCGATGGGCGTCCGTCTCACCGCGCAGCTCACCGTCGAGCAGTTCCTTGTAGAACTCCGACAGCTTCTCCGGCTCGGAGCAATCCAGCACGATCACGGCTGCTTTGACCAGTCCCATGAACCCTCCCGGGAGGCACTCGGAAGCGCGGCCGTCCCCGTGGGACGACTGCGGGTCGGCTACCCGTCCGCTCCGTTGTCAGTCCTTCGGTGTCGGTGGTCGGACGGCGTGGCGGTCCGGTCGGCAGCCGCGCCGGGCGTTCGCCGCCGCCGACCGGACCGCGGTGGGCCGGGGCCTTCTCAACCGGTCATTTGCCGCTGCCGGCGCCGGTGCCGGTGTTCGGAGCGCCCGGGCCCCGGCCGTCCGATCCGGCGTCCGTGCCAGGGTCCGATCCGGTGTCCGTGCCGGTGTTCATGCCGGTGTTCATGCCGGTGTCCGTGCCGGGTTCCTCGTCCGTCGCCTCGCCGCGTTCCGCGTCCTGCGGCGAGCCGTTCGCCGCCGCCGAGGGCCAGGCGCTGGGCCCGGGCTGGATGACCGGGAAGGCGTTGTTGCCGGCGCACGTCATCGGGCCCACGACGGAGCCCCCGCCCGACAGGGTGACGAGCACCTCGGCGGCCGGCTGGTGACCGGGGACCCGGGCGTTGGCGGCCGTGCAGACCAACTGGCTCACCGCGGGGGTGCTGAGCTGCCGGGCCGCCACGGGGACCGCGATCTGGATCCGGCCGTCGCTCACCGTGAGGGCCACCCGGCCCGGGAACTCCGGCAGCGCGTTGGACAGTCCGCGCTGCCGCTCGGCCTCGTTCGGCCCCTCGATCAGCAACCGGATCGCCTCCTGGGGGGAGAACGGGGCCTTCGCCGGGCGGCTGGCGGGCCGCAGGCCGTCCGGGCCGAGGAAGAACAACTGGACGTCGGCGACGGGTTCGTCCTTGCCCGGGGCCCGCACGCCGTGGGCCGGTTCCCCGGCGTCGATCACACCGCTCGGGGTGATCCCGCAGCCGGTGAGGGCGCCGAGCAGCAGCCCGCCCCACGCGAGCCGGCGGGTGCGCGCGGTGTGCGAGGTGCTCATGCGGTGTCCACTTTCTCTCGTTCTCCCAAAGAACGGGGGCCTTCGGGGCCGGGGCCCGCCGGGTCCTTCGCCGGGTCCTTCGCCGGGTCCGTCCGGCCGGTCCGCGACGGGGGGCGTGAGGGCTGCGCGGGCTCCGCCGGGTCGGCTTGGGCCGTGGGGCGGGTCGGCTGTGCTTCGTCGGCCCGCGCTCGGAGGGGCTTCGCGTCGGTGGCGTCCGCCGGTGCCGGGGACACGGGGGCCGTCGCCTCCGCCGGATCGGCGATCCCCGCGGGGATCAGGGGTTTGGCCAGGGTCTCCGTATCCACGTCGTCGGGGACCCCCGCGATCGCCGGGGACTCCGCGCCCTCCGCGTCCTCGGCCTCCTCCGTCCCCGTGGGCCACAGCGGCAGGTCGACGGTGAACACCGCGCCGCCTTCCGGGCGGTTCGCGGCCCGGAGCGTCCCGCCGTGCAGCCGGACGTTCTCCATCGCGATCGCCAGCCCCAGTCCGCTGCCCTCGGAACGGGCGCGGGCGGAGTCCGCCTTGTAGAAGCGGTCGAAGACGTGTGGGAGGACCTTCGGGTCGATGCCCGGCCCGTTGTCCATGATCTCGATCAGCAGGCGGTCGGCGTCCGGCTCCGGAGCGCGTAGCGCGACCCGGACCGGCTCGCCGCCGTGGTGCAGCGCGTTGCCGACGAGGTTGGCCACCACCACGTCCAGCCGGCGCGGGTCCAGCCGGGTCCGCACGCCCCGGGGCAGGTCCGTCTCCACCCGGTCCTGCCAGGCCCGGGCCTGGAGGGTCTTGCGGATGGTCTCGGCGACGTCCACCTCGTCCTCGTGGAGCGCCGCGGCCCCCGCGTCGAAGCGCGAGACCTCCATCAGGTCCTCGACCATGCGGGCCAGCTTGCCCGTCTCCTGGCTGATCAGGCGGACGGCGGAGGCGGTGTCGGGGTCGAGGGAGTCGGCGTCCTCGTCCAGGACGTCGGTGACCGCGGTCATCGCGGCGAGCGGCGTGCGCAACTCGTGGGAGACGTCGGCCGCGAACCGCCGGGAGTTGGCCTCCATGCGGCGCAGCTCCGCCACGCTCTTCTCCAGCCTCGCGGCCATGTCGTTGAACGATCGGGACAGATCGGCGAGTTCGTCGTGGCCCTTGACCCCCAGCCGGGTGTCGAGCTTGCCCTCGGCGATCCGCCCGGCCGCCTGCCGCAGGCGGCGCACCGGGCGCAGCACCCCGCGCGCCGCGAACAGCGCCGGCACCACGGCCAGCGCCAGCACCGGGACCGCGCCCCGGCGCGCGGCGCTCACCAGCGCCTCCGTGTTGGCCTCCTCGCCGCGCAGGGGAAGCCGGGCGTAGACGGACAGGGCGGAGGCCCGGCCGCCCTGGGACTCCATGACCGGCATCCCGATCAGCAGCCAGGGCTCGCCGTCCCGCACCACCCGCTGGAAGGCCGGCACGTGGCGCTTGTCCACCGACTCCTTGAGGTCGTCGGGCACGACGAAGGCGCGCCGCTGGCCGTTCGCGCGGTCCTCGGGAACGCCCGTGTACTGGACGTACACGTCCCAGTCCCGGGCCTTGCCGGAGCGGTCGAGCTGACGGGTGAACTCGTCCAGGTCGGCGCGCGCGGGCGGGACCGCGAGGTCCGGCGCGAGCGAGTTGATCTGGCCGCGCAGGTCCTGGATGGCGGTGTCCTGGGAGCGCTGGAGGATGGCGTTGCGGGCCTCGCGGTAGGTGAGGGCCGAGGTGGTCAGCGCGCTGACGGCGGCGACCAGGACGAACGCCACGACGAGCCGGGCGCGCAGACCGCTCACCAGCGCGCGCATCCGGGCGAGGCGATTGTCCGCCCGCTTGTCCGGGCGGGGCCGGGCCTTGCCCGGGGGCTGGGGGCGGTCCGGGCCCGGTGGGTGGGGGAGCGAGGGGTCCGGGTGCGGCGCGTCCCGAAGGGCGGCCCCGTCCGGGCGGTCGGGAAGGGGCCGCCCCGATGGTCGTACGCGCTTCACAGCGGACCGAAGCGGTAGCCGAAACCGCGCACCGTCTGCACGTACCGGGGGGCGCGGGGGGTGTCCTCGATCTTCGTGCGCAGCCGCATCACGCACGCGTCCACCAGCCGCGCGTCGCCGTGGTAGCTGTGCTCCCACACGTGCTCCAGGAGCTGCTGGCGGCTGAAGACCTGCCCGGGAGCGGCGGACAGGAACAGCAGGAGCTTCATCTCCGAGGGCGCCAGCGCCAGGTCCTTGCCGTTCTTGGTGACGACCAGGCCCGCCCTGTCTATCGTCAGCAGGCCGTACTTCTCGACGGGGGCGGGGCCCGGTTCGGTGCGGACCGTCCGTCCGTCGGCGGGCAGCGCCGTGCGGCGCAGCACGGCGCGGATGCGCGCCTCCAGGACCTCGCCCCGGGCGGGTTTGACGATGTAGTCGTCGGCCCCGGCCTCCAGCCCCAGCACCACGTCCAGGTCGTCACCGCGTGCGGTGAGCATGATGATGGGCAACTGGCGCTCGGCGCGGATGAGGCGGCAGACCTCGAACCCGTCCTTGCCGGGGAGCATGAGGTCCAGCAGCACGATGTCCGGGCGGAAGGCGGGCAGAGTCTCCAGGCCCTCCTCGCCGCTGGCCGCGGCGGCCACCTCGTGGCCGCGCCGCCGGAGTGCGAGAGTGACGCCGTCGCGCACGGCAGCGTCATCTTCGATCAGAAGTACACGGGGCATGTGATCAGTATCGGAAAGTTTCTTGCCAGATTTGTAACAGAAGTGTCCGAAGATGCCCTCTGGTGCTTCACAGGTGTTTCCGAGACTCAGCAGGTGACCGCTTCCGACTGCTGCTGACCGTTTTCCGGTCCCACGAGGTGACTGGTTCCCTGCCCCACCAGGCGGCGAAGTTCCGCTCCTTGCAGGTGCGGCGACCGGGGCCCCGGTCATGCCTCGCGCCCGGCCTTGCCTCGCGCCCGCCTCTGCCTTGTGCCCGACCCCGCCCCGTCCCGATCGCGGCCCCGCCCCGTCCCTGGATGTCTCACCCGCCGCCGAGCAGTTCCCCCAGCTCCCGGTCGACGTCCAGGTGCCGTCGCTCGTGGCCGGCGGGCACCGCGCCGTAGGCCCGGTCGAGGAACCTCCGCACGTCCGCGGTCGGCAGCTGCACCATGGCGACGCCGTCCGGGACATACAGCTCCAGCACCGTCCGGTCCGTCCCCGCCGGGCGCACCCGCACGTCGCCTCGGCCCGATGGCGAACGCAGCCCCTCGGCCAGCAACTCGCGGCCGAACGCCCACTCCACCGCCCCGCCGTCCAGCGAGATCTCCGGCGGGAAGGAGATCCGCACCGCGAGCGGATCGGAAGGGTGGTAGTGCAGCACCGCGGGGACCGCGTGCGGGTCCGGAGCGGTGGCGATCAGACGAACCTGGACGGCCTGGTCGATGACATCACGCGTCACGGCTGCTCCCTCACGATGGGACGAACGGTCACGGTCTGCGGGATGGGGTGCCCGCACTTCCGGTGTACGTGACAAGGATGTGACTCACGTCATGCTGTGTCGGCTTGCGATGTTCCGGAATACCACTGATGTCCGGTGCCTCCGGGCTGCTGCTGTGAGGATGCCAGCAGATCCGCGAAAGCCGGAGCGATCCCGCGCAACCTCCGTGACCGGCCGGGGAGACCGGTGAACGGGCGGCTGCGTGGCGGTGGTCCGGAGTGGGCGTCCTGATGAAGATGCGGCGATGTGCTGGTGCCGGGACGGTGGAGGGGCGGGTGGCTGTGCGCTCGTGCCGGCCCGGTGGAGGTGGGGCGGTGTGCTGGTGCCGGGCCCGCCTCGAACGGTCCGTCCCCCGCCCGCCACACGACGGCGTCGGCCACCCGGCACACCGCGTCACTGCCCCCCGCCCTGCGCGGCATCACCGACCCCCTGCCCTGCGCCGCGTCACCGACCCCTGGCCTACGCGGCATCACCGCCCCCGCCCTACACCGCCGTCCCCGGAGCCGTAGCCGCGCTCTTCCTCTCGTCATACGCCACGCGCGCCGACTGGATCGCGGCGCGATGCTGCTCGGCCCAGCCCACCAGCCCGCTCAGATGGGTGTGCAACTCGCGTGCCATGCCGGTGAGTTCGTACTCGACTTTGGGTGGGACGGTCGCGTGGACGGTCCGCGTCAGTAACCCGTCCCGTTCCAGCTTGCGCAGGTTGAGCGTGAGCATCCGGCGGCTGATGCCCTCGATCCGGCGCTCCAACTCCGTGAAGCGGACGGGTCCGTGGGCCGCGGCGACCAGGATGCCGATGCTCCACTTCCCCGACACGTGGTCCAGCACCTCGGCGACCGGGCACGCCTCCTCGCTGATGACCCGGGCGGGCACATCGGTGTGACGGTGGGACATAAAAGTGCCTCCTTACGCGGACGCCCATGGTCACAAAGGATGGGTGCCGTTACAAGGCGTGCACCTTTGGAGGTCAGCCCATGTCCGCCGACCCCACGGCACCACCCGCGACCTAGGTCACCGCGACCCCGGCCGCACCCGTCTCGCGGTGGACCGCGCTCGCCGTCCTGTGCGGCGGCACGCTGATGGTGACCCTCGGCGGCGGCACGCTGATGGTGATCCTCGACGGCGGCATGCTGATGGTGATCCCCGACGGCGGCATCGTCACGGTGGCGCCGCCCGCGATCCGCGCGGACCTCGGGTTCTCGTCCGCCGGGCCGGCCTGGATCGTCAACGCCTGCACCCTCGCGTTCGCTGGACCGCTGCTGCTCGCCGTGCAGATCGGCGATCTCGTCGGCCGCAAACGGGTGTTCGCCGCCGGGCTCGGGATCTTCACCGTGGCCTCGGCGCTGTGCGGAGAGCATGGCCAGGCGCCTGCTCCGTACGGCCCCAGGGAAGCCCAGCCGCGTCCGTCGCCCCGGCCCGCGGCCACTCCCGCAGCGACGACGCACTGACGCCCCCCGCCGCCGTCATCGACGATCCGTGGGCCCCCGGGATGCTGCGGGAACTCGTCGGTTGCACGCCCTCGATCCGACGGCCTCAGGGAAGCCCCGCCCCCTCCGCCGCCCCAGGCTCCCGGCCACCCCCGCGGCGTCCCCGCACCGGCACCCCGTGCGCCACCATCACCAACGCCCCGCAAACCCCCCAGGCCACTCCAGGAACTCGTCCAAAAGCCCAGGCGTCACCTGCGCGGCGAACGACGGCGCGTACGCGTCCGGCAGGTCCCGGACGTGGTACCCCTCCTCGCCCGCCGCGACCGCCGCCGTCAGGGTGCACAGGCCCGCCCGGCGGCTGAACGGCGAACTGGAGAACGTCCAGCCTCCGATGGCCGCGCGCTCCAGCGCATGCGTGTCGCGGTGGAACGTGCCGGAGCGGACCACCAGGTGCGGGCCGGCGATGCCGTGCCCCAGCGCCCGGTACGCGTCCCGGGCCAGCCACAGCACCGCGAGGCCGGAGACCAGGGCGTAGGCCGCGGCGCACGGCAGCAGCACCGGCGTCAGGAGAGCGCCGAGGACGGCGAGTGCGAGGGTGCCGGGGAGGACGACGAGGAGCAGGCCGCGCGTGCGGCGGCGGCGCAGGGCCGCCTTCGGGTGGGACCGCAGCGGCCCGGTGGGGAACGGCGACCGCAGGACGCCGGAGGCCACCCGGAGCGCCTGGGTGCGCGGGGCCGGGGGCAGGACCGCGCTGCGCGCGCGGTTCTCCTCCTGGTCGCCGAGGCCGCCGGCCACGGCCCGGACCCGCGCCCCGCCGCCCGCGCGCAGCAGCAGCGGTTCGCTCAGCGTCACGCCGCGCAGCCGGGCGCGCTCGATGGTGATCGAGCGGGCGGTCAGCAGTCCGCGGCGGACGCGCAGGGTGCGGCGGTCGGTCCATTCCAGGCGGAAGTTCCACCAGTTCTCGGCGTAGAGGGCGAGCGCTCCGGCGGAGCCGAGTGCCAGCACGGCGAGCAGCGCCGCCGGGACGGTGAGCCAGAGGAAGCTGTGGCCGAACTCCGTGAAGGCGTCCCGGAGGAGGCCGACCTTCCAGAGCTCGATCCCGACGCCGTCCAGCACCCGGTAGACCGTCCCGGTGGCGGTGAGCACGCCGCCGAGCACCCAGAAGGTCAGCGGCGCGTAGCGCAGCCAGCGCCAGTCGAGGCGGGCGAGCAGGGGGTCCGGTGCGGTGGCCCGGGTGGTGGTGCGGGCGAGCAGCAGGGCGCGCAGGCGCTCGGCGTCCGGGGTGGTCAGCGCGTCGAGAGACAGTTCGGTGCCGTCCGCGGACCCCGCGGTGCCGGCCCGCAGGACGGCGAGGCGCAGCAGCCGGTGCGCCGGCGAGGCCGTGAGGTCCACGCTGCGTATGCGGGACAGCGGGACGGTGCGCAGCCGCCGGGCGAACAGGCCGCCCCGCAGTTCGAAGGTGTCGGCGGTGACGCGGTAGCCCGTTCGGAACCACCGGAGGACACCGGCCGCCGTCAGGACGCCGAAGGCGGCGGCGACGCAGGCGAGCGGGATCCAGGCGCCGGGGCGGAGCCGGCCGCCGGTGGCCAGCGCGGTCAGCGCGAGCGACCCGAGCGGCGGCAGCAGCCACTGGCAGGGGACGAGGAGGGCGCGCGGGCTCGGCCGGTGCCACGGGGTGTCGGTCGCCGGACGGGAGGGCGCGGGGGCGGTGGCGCTCATGTGGCGTCCCCCGGTACCGCCTGGGCGGCCTCGCCGATCAGCCGGGCCAGTTCCTCGGCGTCGGCGTCGGACAATCCCGCGATCTTGACGTCACCCGCCGTGGAGGCGGTCGTGACGACGACCGTCGCCACCCCGAACCGCTGCTGGAGCGGGCCGCGCACGGTGTCCACCGTCTGCACCCGGGACAGCGGCGCGATCCGCCGCCGCTGCCAGAACCAGCCGCTCGCCGCGTACACCGCGCCGCCGCCCAGCTCCCAGGCGTGCACCCGGTACCGCCACCCCGGCATGACCAGGACGTAGGCCAGCGCGGGCAGCAGCAGGACGACCAGCACGAGCGGGCCGAGCCAGACCAGCGTGCCGGGGAAGAAGAGGGCCGCGAGCACGAGCAGGGCGACGGCGACGAGGACCGGTCCGCCGGTCACCGTCACGGCTTGCGCCGTCCACCATCGGCGGGCGCGGGGATCGACGCGGTGGCGGGGTGGTCGCAGGCGCGGGGCCGCGTGTGTGGGCATGGGCGTCACCGGGTTTTCAAGTCGGATGTATTGCGAAAAGCACGCTACAGCAATACGACTGACTTGCAAAAGACGCGATACAGCCGACTTGTAAAGTGGGGGCGCAACAGAGAAAGGGGCGTCCGTGCCCAAGAAGGTCGACCACGAAGTCCGGCGCCGGGAGATCTCCCAGGCCCTGTGGCGCATCGCGAGCACCCGCGGCCTGGACGGGGTGAGCCTGCGCGAGGTCGCCGCCGAGGCCGGCATCTCGCTCGGCCGGCTCCAGCACTACTTCCGCACCAAGGACGAGATGCTGGAGTTCGCCCTCCGCCTGATCAACGACCTCGCCGCCCAGCGCATCCGCAGCCGCATCGAGTCACTGACCGAGGCCCCCACTCCTTACGAGGTCCTGCGCACCTGCCTGACGGGCATGCTGCCGCTGGACGACAAGAGCCGGACCGGCATCCTGGTGGGCATCGCCCACTTCGCCCGCGCCGTCCACGACGAACGGCTGCGCACCGAGGCCAAGGAGGGCATCCCCAACCTGCGCGGCTTCTTCGCCGACCAGCTCCGGCTGGCGATGGAACGCGGCGAGGTGCCGCCCGGCCGCGACGCCGACGCGGAAGCGATGCTGCTGATCAGCCTGGCCGACGGGCTGTCCACCTATCTCCTTCTGGACGTGTACGGGCCGGAGGAGGCGGTGCGGCTGCTGGATGTGCATTTGGGGAACTTGTTCCCGGGGGTGGGGCGGAGAAAATGGCGCCCGGCTGAGTGCCGTCAGGCTGGCGGATTCGGTGGGGAAGGAAAGGTTTAGCACGTTTCGCATGACGGTTCACCTTTGTTTCGATTGGTGCTCTTTGTCATATTTCATTCGGTTTGTCTCTGGTCGCACATCGGGTGATCTCCTTCTCGGTCGCAGTGATTAGCTGGGTGTCGACGCGGCGCTCGAACAGACTTGATTTACATCAGTGGATGCCGCGTTGATGAATCATGATTCGGGCAGTTTCGTGTGGATTGATGTGCGAATATTTTGAGACGGCGATGGCTTAAATCTGCCTGAGGTTGGCGCAGATCTGGATCAGGAGTACCGTGACCGGCATGTCGCGGCCAAAGCTTAGGTTTTCCTGCACTTAGAAAACGATCAAAAGCCTGTCTGTCAATCAGGGCTTGCTGACCTTTCGCGGGGGCCCAAGCTGTGCAAGCCTGTGGCCGCCGCGCAGGACTGCGGAACTCGGGTGGTCGCGCGCCTGTCGAGAGGTCATCCTGCGGGTGCGGGCGCAGGGAGAAAGCCCTGCCCCTCGCAGCGAGCTGCGAGGGGCAGGGTCCTTCGGCACCCGGGAACACGGGATCGGCTGTCTCCGATCTGGGGCCCGGGTACGGCTGTCCCCGGCAAGGTGCTAGTGCCGGGGGCAGCTATCTATCACCATGAACGTCAACCAGACATCGGTGCTCGCCAGGAAGAGCGTTGATGCGATGTGGAGGGTGACGCTATGGGTTTCTATCCACGTGATCAACCTCTGCCGTAAAGCGCGCAATCGATTCAACAGTCGCTTTAACATGTAAACCTCCTCTCGTTAGTTCCATGGAATATGCTCCTAATTCCGAGGGGGTCGCTAGAAGGGCTTTTGCGGGCCGCCTGCGGGTGGCGGATTTGGCAAATCTGCTGTAATTGTCAAGTGCGCGCGAGGTGTGCGCTAAGCGCATGCCGCTGGCGCCTTCGTTCGCGAGACATGGTAGCTCCCCCGTGGCTTGCGATAGGGGATTCCGTCGCTTTTCATTTCTCTGCTAATTCGGAGGTTTACCGCTCAGTTTTTCGTGTACTTAGAATTCTCGACTGTTCGCTCTGCGCTCGCAGAGGTTCATTAACGAGCGAATGAAAGGCAGAGTCGGTCACCAGGTGACCCGAGTGCCCGCCGCCAGCTCTCCTTCGCCCCGCCGGTTTGCTCCCCGCCCAGCCGGATACCCCCGTGGCGGGTGCGTCTCCGGCCGGACCGTCCGGCCGGTGCCGCTCCGGCCGGGGTCGGCCGGTGGCCCGGAGGAGGTCGCGATGGCGGTCGGGACGAATGGGGCGTACGCCCGTGGGGTGGCGCATCCCAGGAGCATCATGGCCCCGGGGCTCCTTCTCGGAGTCGGGCTCGGTGGCTTCGTCGACGGCATCCTGCTCCACCAGCTCCTGCGCTGGCACCACATGCTGACCAGCACCTACGACGACAACATCGGCGTGAAGGACTATCCGGCCGACACCCTGTCCGGGCTGCGCATGAACACCATCTGGGACGGCGTCTTCCACGCCGTCTGCTGGGTGTCCGTCCTCGCCGGGCTGGCGCTGCTGTATGCCCGGGTCACCCATGGGCGGCGGCGGGTGTGGGGGTCGGCGGTGCTGTGGGGCTGGATCCTTGCCGGGTGGGGGGTGTTCAACCTCGTCGAAGGGGTGCTGGACCACCACATCCTCGGCATCCACCACGTCCGCGACGGCCCCCACCGGATCTGGTGGGACCTGGCCTTCCTGCTGCTGGGCCTGGTGTTCCTGGTGGTCGGCTGGCTCCTCCAGCACCGCGGCCGGCCGGTGGAACTCGGCGACGGGCCCCGGCACGCCGGTCCGGACGACCGGGCGGGGTGAGAGGTGGACGGACTGGGTGTGATCGGACCGGCCTTGGCTTCATACGTCACCGTCGCCCATGGAGGCCATGGAGGTCATGGAAGCCACGGAGTGCACCACGGGGACGCCGGTGTTCCCATGGACGCGCTGGTGGCCGGGGTGCTGCTGCCGTTCCTGCTGATCGTCGGATATCTCTGCTTCGTGTCCCGCGCCCGTCGTCGCAATCCGGCGCGGCCATGGCGTGCCCGGCGGACCGTCGCCTTCCTGGTCGGCGCGGGGTTGCTCGCGGTCGCCCTGCTGCCGCCGCTGGCGTCGTTCGCCCACCGGGACTTCCGTGGGCACATGCTCCAGCACCTGCTGATCGGTATGTACGCGCCGCTCGCGCTCGTCCTCGGGGCGCCCGTGACGCTGTTGCTGCGCGGCCTGCCGACGGGGGCCGCCCGGCGGCTGTCCCGGCTGGTGCACAGTGGGCCGGTGCGGGTGCTCGCGCGGCCGGTGGTCGCCTTGGCGCTGAGCGTCGGCTCGCTGGGGGCCCTGTACTTCACTCCGCTGTACGACGCCACGGCGGGCCGCCCTGTGGCGCATGGGCTGCTGCACCTGAACTTCTTGTTGTCGGGGTGCCTGTTCGCCTGGGTGATCGCCGGGCTGGACCCGGCTCCGAACCGGCCCTCCGTCCCCGTCCGGCTCGTCGTGCTGGGCGTCGCCGTCGCCGCGCACGCCACGCTCTCCCAGCTCCTTTACGCGGGGGTGGGCGTGGGGGTGCACGCACCCGGCGGCCAGGTGCGGGGCGGCGCCGAGATCATGTACTACGGCGGGGACATCGCCGAACTCCTGCTGGCCGGTGCCCTGATCGCCACTTGGCGACCGGACCGGCGGCGGGGTCGGGTCACGGGGGCAGAGGTTTCGAGGACAGGGAATTCGAGGACAGAGGTTCAGGGGGCAGAGATTCCGGGGACCGGATCCGTCGATTCGCCGGCCCCCGCGCCCGGAGCCGTCAGCCCGCGAGCCCCCGGCCCCCTCATCCCCGTAGATAAGCCAACACGGCCCGCACCCGCCGATGGTCGTCCGGGGCCGGCGGCAGATCCAGTTTGAGCAGGATGTTCGCGATGTGTTTGGCGACGGCGGCGTCGGTGACCACCAGGGCGCGGGCGATCGCCGCGTTGGACCTGCCCTCCGCCATCAGGGCCAGCACCTCGCGCTCCCGGGGCGTCAGCCGGGCCAGGGGGGCGCGGCGGCGGGCGAGCAACTGCCGCACCACCTCCGGGTCCACGACCGTCCCGCCGTCCGCGACGCGTTCCAGCGCGGCCACGAACTCCTCCACGTCCCCCACCCGGTCCTTGAGCAGGTAGCCGGTGCCCGCTCCCCGGCGGTCCGCCAGCAGTTCGTCCGCGAACGTCTGCTCCACGTACTGGCTGAGGATCAGCACGGCGAGGGAGGGGTGCGCGCGCTGGAGGCGGCGGGCGGCGCGCAGCCCCTCGTCGGTGAAGGACGGCGGCATGCGGACGTCCACGACGGCGAGGTCGGGCTCGTGCCGCGCCACCGCCGAGACCAGCGCC
Source organism: Streptomyces sp. NPDC003077 (assembly GCF_040611095.1). Lineage (NCBI taxonomy): Bacteria > Bacillati > Actinomycetota > Actinomycetes > Kitasatosporales > Streptomycetaceae > Streptomyces > Streptomyces sp. NPDC003077. The sequence continues at coordinate 20,301 of NZ_JBEXNM010000060.1, forward strand.
GGGGCGTCTCCCACCGCTGCCACGACCCGGTGGCCGAAGCGGTCCAGCAGGCTCACCACGCCCTCGCGCAGCAGGACGGTGTCCTCGGCGACCACGACCCGCAGGGACCGCTCGGCCCCGCTCCCCGCCCCGCTCAACTCCCGCACCCGGCCTCCCCGGAGAACTCGGCCGGCGGCTCCACCGGGATCTCCACCCGCAGCAGGTCGGTTCCGTGCTGGGCGCCCTGGTCGCGCTGCCCTCCGTCCTCGGCATCCGGGCGGGCCTGAGCGGGACGCTCGGGGTGCCGGTCGGGCTGGTCGTTCCCTGGCCCGCCGTGATCGGCGCGGTGCTGGGCTGCCTGGCCCTCGGGCTGGTGGCGTCGGTCCTGCCGGCGCGGCGGGCGTTGGGGGAGGGGAGGGGGTGAGCGGTCCGGCGCGGGCCTGCCTGAGGGGCCGGTCGGCACCGGGGCCGGGGCGCGGGCCTGATCGCGGGTGACGTCGGAGGGCGGGCGGGTAAGCAGCCGGGCGCGGTCGAGTGGTGACCCGGGCTCGGTCGTGTAGTGACCCGGGCGCGGTCGAGTGGTGACCCGGACGGGCCTCCGGCGCCCCGGGGCGGCAGGGCGCCGGGAGGGCTCAGTACCGTGCGCCCTCCGCCGGCGGCAGGGCGTCGAGTTCGGCCAGCGTGGCGGCGGAGAGGGTGAGTTCGCCCGCGCCGGCGTTGTCCACCAGGTACTTCGGCGTCTTGGTGCCGGGAATCGGAACGACGTACCGCCCCCGCGCCCGCACCCAGGCCAGCGCCACCTGCGCCGGCGTCACCCCGTCCCGCTCCGCGATGTCCCGGACCGTGGCCGCCAGCGCCAGGTTGGCCCGCAGCGCGTCCTGCTGGAAACGGGGCAGCCGACGGCGGAAGTCGTCCTCCGCCAGCTCCTCGAAGGAGGAGATCCGCCCGGCCAGGAACCCCCGGCCCAGCGGCGAGAAGGGCAGGAAGGCGATGCCCTGCTCCTCGCAGTAGGGCAGGACGTCGGCCAGCGCGTCCCGCGTCCACAGCGACAGCTCGGACTGGACCGAGGCCACCGGATGCACCGCCTGCGCCCGCCGGATCTCCTCGACGGTGACCTCGGACAGCCCGATGTGCCGCGCCTTGCCCGCCTTGACGACCTCGGCCAGGGCGCCCCAGCTCTCCTCCAGGGGCACGTCCGGGTCCACCCGGTGGAGCTGGTAGAGGTCGACGTGATCGGTGCCCAGGCGGCGCAGGCTCTCGTCTATGGACCGGCGGATGTGCTCGGGACGCCCGTTGCGGACGAGGGGGACCGTGTCGCCGGGGCGGGGCTCGCCGGACTCCAGCCCCACCTTCGTCGCCAGCACGACCCGCTCCCGGTGCCCGCCCGCCAGCGCCCGGCCCACCAGCTCCTCGTTGGTGTAGGGGCCGTAGACGTCGGCCGTGTCGATCAGCGTCACCCCGAGGTCGATCGCCTGCCGGATCACCTCTATGGAGGTGGCGTCGTCCCGGCCGGCGGTGTCGTAGGCGTGGGTCATCCCCATGCAACCGAGGCCGATGACGCCGATCTCGGGGCCCCCGCTGCCGAGCGTGGTGGTGCGCATGGTGCTACTCCTCGAAATGGCGTTCCCGTGGGCTGCGTACCGGGCCACTGTGTCCCTTGGAGCGCACTCGAAGTCAAGCGGCGGAGGCGAGCGGAAGGCGCCGGTGCGGACGAGCGCTCGGGGCCTGGATGCGGCGTGCGGGGCCGAGCCCGTGCCGACGGCGCCTCGCCGATGCTGTGTGCTGGTCTTTGCTCGGACCCGTTCCCGTTCCCCGTTCCCCGGTCCCGGGCTCACGCCTCCCGCAGCAAGGCGGCCAGATCGGCGTCCACGTCCAGGTGGTGGCTCTCCCTGCCCTGGGCGACGAGCCCGTACGCGAGCGCCAGGAAACGACGCAGGTCGTGCGTCGCGAACTGCACCATCGCCATCCCGTCCTCGGTGTGGAACTCCAGCACCGTCCGCCGCGGCCCGCACGGCCAGACGCGCACGTCACCGGTACCGGCCGGCGCGAGCACCCCGGCGGCCAGCAGTTCGCGGCCGAACGCCCACTCCACCTCCGTCCCGTCCAGCGACGCGGTGGCCGGGAACAGGACGCGGACGGCGAAGGGATCGGCACGTTCGTAACGCAGTCGGGCCAAGATCACCCGTGATCGGGGCGCGGTCGCGATGAGGCGGGCCTGGACGGCTTGCTCGATGGCGTGCGGCATCGCCGACTCCCTTGGTATCTGGTGCGGATCCTTGCCTCTACGACCCCTATGACGGGCAGCCGATAACGGCAGTGCACCTGATCGCGGCGTGACGTGCGTCACGAACTTTTGAATGTGGGGATATGTGCTCTTTCTGCTTGCGGAATGCGTTCAATGTCTCCGGGACGGGAGCGCGGGCTGCCCGAAACCGACGCATCGCGACGGGTCGGGACGGGCCGGGAGGGTCTGATTCCGGCGCATGGGGGAGCGGGGGCAGGCCGTTGGGCCGCCCGTGAGGTGTCGTGCGGGGACCCTCGTTTCCCTCGCTAAGAGCGGTAGTTCTCCACCTGGGAGGCCGGGCGGACGGTGGCCTCGTCCGGGTTCCCCCCGAACTCCGACTTGGCCCGGCGCTGCCGCAGCAGGTCCCAGCACTGGTCGAGCGCGTGCTCCAGCGAGGTCAGCCGCTCGCGATCCGAAGAAGTGTCGGTGTCGGTGTCGCTGCCGGCGATCCGCTCACGCAGCGCCTTCTCCTCCTCGACCATCGTCGTGATGCGGGAGAAGATCTCCTGCTGATCCATGACGGCCTCCTCGGACCCGGGAACACTTAGCACTCTAGGAAGCCCCACACCGAGCCGCCAGGCGGGAGCCGCGGGGCGGGGTCGGGCGAGCCCGGGCTGCGTCGGGGGCGCGGGGGACTTCGGCCGCAGGACCGGTCCGGGGGTGGCGGAGATCCGTGCTCTGGACGGGGACCACGGGGGCGGGCTACGTTCCAGCGCCATGAGGGGAACGAGTTCCGTGAGGCGTATGGGGTCCCAGGGGCGTACGGGGGCGGAGACGGTTACGGGGACGGGGACGGTTACGGGGACGGGGACGGTTACGGGGACGGGGACGGTTACGGGGACGGTTACGGGGACGGGGCTCCGGAGGGCGCGGCGGACGGTGCTGACGGCGGTGAGCTGCGCCGCGATGATCGTCGCGACGGCGGGTACACCGGCGGCGGCCGGGACGACCGGAGCGATCGGGACGACCGGAACGGTCGGGGCGATCGGGACAGCAGGTGCGAACAGGACGGCCGGGGCAGCAGGCACGGCCTGGGCATACGACGGTTACGACGGTTCGGCGACCGCGTCCCGCTTCCCCGCGGCCTCCTCGGAGCGGGCCGCGACCGCCGCGACTGCCGCGACCGCCGCGACCAAGGGCGGCTGGCGGCTCAAGCACAGCGGGACCGAGACCCGCTTCCGCGGCCTGTCCGCCGTCAGCCGCTCAACCGCCTGGGTGGCCGGCACCCAGGGAACCGTCCTGCGGACCCGCGACGGCGGCCGGACCTGGCGCGATGTGTCGCCGCCCGGTGGGGAGGGGCTGGAGTTCCGGGACGTCGAGGCGTTCGACGGCCGGCGTGCCGTCGTCCTCGCCATCGGGGAGGGCGAGGCGTCGCGGGTCTTCCGGACGGAGGACGGCGGCGCCACGTGGACGGAGAGCTTCCGGAACGCCGATCCGCGCGCCTTCTACGACTGCATGGCCTTCTTCGACCACCGGCACGGTCTCGCACTCAGCGACCCGGTCGAGGGCAAGTACCGCGTCCTGGCCACCGACGACGGCGGACGGAACTGGCGGGTGCTGCCGTCGAACGGGATGCCGGCCGCACAGCCGGGCGAAGCGGCTTTCGCCGCGAGCGGCCAGTGCCTGGTCACGTCCGGAACCCGGGACGCCTGGATCGCCACCGGGGGCGCCGCCACGTCCCGGGTCCTGCACTCCGCGGACCGGGGCCGCACCTGGACGGCCACCGAGGTGCCGATCCCGGCGGGCGACCCGGCGCGCGGCACCTTCGGCCTGGCCTTCCGCGACCGCGCGCACGGACTCGCCGTCGGCGGGGACTATCGGGCGGGTCAGGCCTCGCCCGAAGCCGCGGCCCGCAGCACGGACGGCGGGTCCTCATGGACGAGGGCCGCCGTGCCCCCGCAGGACTACCGCTCCGGGGTGAGCTGGCTGCCCCACTCCCGCCGCGCCGCCCTCGCCGTCGGCCCCACCGGCAGTGACGTCACCCTCGACGGGGGCCGCACCTGGCGGACCTTCGACGACGGTTCGTACGACACCGTCGACTGCGCCCCGGACCTGGGCTGCTGGGCGGCCGGGGAACGAGGGCGCGTCGCACGGCTCGGGGGGTGACCCTCGTACCCTGGCCGACGGCGGACGCAGTGTCCTGGCCGACGGCGGAGCCAGTGCCCTGGCCGACGGCGGACGCGCGCTGACGCCGCCCGCCCCGTTCAGTCCAGGAGGCTGCCGAGCCTGCCCTCCAGGACGACGAGCAACTCGCCCAGGGCGGAGGACAGTTCCCGCTGCCGGTCGGTGTCGATGCCGCCCAGGAGGGCGGCCTCGTAACGGAGTTGTTCGGGGAGCAGGCGGTCGATGACCTCGCGGCCCGCCGGGGTGAGCGACAGGTGCGCGACCCGGCGGTCACGCTCGTCGGGCCGTCGCGCGACCAGCCCGCGGGCCTCCAATTGGCGTACCCGCTTGGTGACCGCCGCGCCCGAGGCGAAGGTCTCCCGCGCGATCCGGCCGGGCGTCAGCTCCCGGTCCATCCGGCGCAGCGTTCCGAGGATGTCGAACTCGGGCCGGGTCAGTCCCTCGCGCCGCAAAGGGGCGTCGGCGGCCTGCTGGAGCAGGGCCGAGCAGCGGTTGAGCCGCCCGATCACCGCCATCGGGCCGGTGTCCAGCCCGGGATGGACCTGCTGCCACTGGCGTAGCACCCCCGCGACGATGTCCTCCGCCACGCGCACCTCTTCCTTCGGCTTTCTCTCGGCTGCTGCCGAACTGTTCGGCCGCCGCCGTACCGTCCAATTCTGCCTGCTGCCGGTGCGCACGATCGGGCGGGCCGGTCCGCCCCGGCCGTCAGGCGGTTCCACCGCCGGTGCGGCCTTCCCGGGCCTTGCCGCGCCTGGCCCGACGCTTTTCCGTGCCGCCTTCCCGCGCCTTGCTCGACGCCTTTCCGTGCCACCGCCGTAGCGCCGTGCGGATGCCGAGCCCGGGGGCGGACACCGGCCGCCCGTCACCGTCTGTCCGTTACCGGCCGTCCGTCACCGTCTGTCCGTTATCAGCAGTCCGTTACCGGCGACCCGGCTCCGCGGCGCGCACGACGAAACGGAAGTCGTCGACCGCCACGCTGACGAGCGGGCGCCGCCCGTGCAGGAAGCCGAGCGGACCGTTCCCCGCCGCCCGTACCCGGCCCCGGCACAGCCGCACCCGACCGCGCAGGGTCGCGGGCACGCGGAGCGGACCGCCGTGCCCGGGCTGCGTCACCCGGAGCCGCAGCGGCCACCGGCCGGGCAGCGGCGGCAGTCCGCGCCCGTATCGCGCGGCGATGGCGAGGGGGACGTCGTACGCGGGGCCGGTGCGGGAGGCGTCGGGTGCCGGGGTGGCGAGGGGGGTGTCGTGCGCGGGGTCGGCGAGGGGGGCGTCGTGTGCGGTGGCCCCGTGCGCGACCTGGGCGTCCACGCGGTCGGCAGGGCGCGGTCTCGGGGCGTCCCGGGCGTCGTGCGCGCGGTCGGTGGCGTCGGGCACCGTACGGAGCTGGGCCCGCAGGCCCGCGCGGGAGGTCCGGGACGAGGAGCCGGCGGACGGCGGCCGGATCGGGGTGATGGTGATCTCGGCGAGCTCCTTGGGGATGCTCCACAACTGCCTGCCACCCGCCAGCGCGGCCGGATCGTCGACCCGGGCCACCACGATCGTCCAGGTGGGCCGCCCGCGCCACCACACCAGCAGCCCGACCAGGAACTCCCGGTACCGCAGCACGCCACCCTCCTGGTAGTCCACCCACAGCGTGCACACCACGCACCGGCCACCGAACCCGGCCGCCCGCGCCCGCTCGGGCAGCCGCCAGGCGGGCAGCGCGCCACGAGGCACGACCCACACGGAGGCGCGCAGGTCACCGACGAGTTCCCAGGGCGGCGGCGGGTAGCGGGTGTCCGTCATGGCGTACGTACCTCCATATGGGTACCGGGCTTCAGACATCCGGGCCGTCCGGGTCCTGTCGGTGCCCAGCGCTTCCGGAAGGCCGGCGCGAGGGCCCCCGCGACAGGAGACCGGGACCATACCCAAATACCCGGTCGTACCGGCGGAACCCCTCCGTCGGCCGAACACCTGCCTCAGCCGTGACCATCCGGGGCTTCCGGGAGCCGTCGGCCGGGCGCCCGATCAAGCGGCCAGGGCGGGTTCCGACAGCCGGCGGACCAGCCGCGACAGGGTCTGGTGCCCCCGCTGTTCGGCGCGGGCCACCCGTTCCTCGGGCAGGGCGCCCTGCCACCATTCGCCGGACGCCACCTCGACGGCCTCCCGCAGCTCCACCAGCCCGGCGGCGAGGCGGTCACGCGCCCAGCCCGCCTCGTGCGCGTCGTATGTGTCGCACGAGCCCGTTTCGTGCAGTTTCGTTTCGTACGAGTTCGCGTCGTACGTTCTGTTCGCGTCGTTCGCGTCAGGCGAGGCGCCGGTTTCGTCCGTGCCGTGCCCCTGTCGCCGCTCGTGCACCGGGTCCGGCAGACGCACGTCCGGCAGCTTTGCCGCCATCGCTCGGTCGCCGCCGTCCAGCCACGCGCGCGCCGCCGCCTCGGTCGCCGTGACGCGGGCGAGCGCGGCCTCGATGCGGTGCCCGGCCCGGCGGTTCGTCACCAGGACGCAGCAGGCCAGCCCCACCGCGGCACCGACGACCGTGTCGACCCAGCGGTCGAGGACGAGGGTGTGCGCGGGCAGGTGGTTGCCGAACTCGGTGAGGAGCAGTGCCATCGGGGTGACCCATACCGAGCCCAGCCAGTAGTTCCGCGAGATGCAGGCTTCCGCGCCCACCTGGAAGGCCAGGGCGAGCAGGATCATCGCGAGGTGCCCCGTATGGATCAGTGGCAGCAGCGCGGTGAAGATCAACAGGCCGAGGAAGTTGCCGATGGTCCGCTGGAGTGCTCGCTGCCAGGACAGGGTGGTGTTGGCCTGGTAGATGGAGGCCGCGGTGACCACCGCCCAATACGGGTGCCCGACCCCGACCGCCATGGAGACCCACCCCGCCAGCACACACCCCACGGCCACCCGCGCTACGATGGGGAGCAACGGTGATCCAGGAGCCAGCCGCGCGAACACGGCCCGCACCCCGCGCGGCCGATCCGGCGCCGGACGCCGCATCGGCCACCCGTGGACTCCAGCCCGCCCGTCGTGCGCCGCGCCCATGCGGGCGCCTTGCCGGGAGCTCCGCCGTCCGTCCCGCTCTGGGTCGTGGAGCCCGTCCCGCAACGCGTCCCGCTCGGCGGTGATCCCCGCGAGCTCGTCGGTTTCCTCGGGGCTGAGCGCAACCTCGGGAAGCGGCCGGCCCCGCCGCAGACCGTGGGCCCACGCCAGGTACCGCCCGGCTTCGGCCCGCTCGTCCTCTCCGACCGCCCGCACCGCGAGCGCCGACTCGGCGCGCACCAGCAGCCTCTCCAGCCGGACACGCGCGGTGACCTGCGCGTCCGTGCGCGCCGGAACGAGGAACAGGGTGTGCCAAGCGGCGTTCACCGCGGCTGCCGTCGCGTGCCGCGCGGGACCGCTCCGGGACGGCGAGGTGGCGTCGGGCGGGGCGGCGCCGGGCACGGCGGCCTGATCGGCGGGACCGTTCGCGGCCCCGTTCCCCGCTCCGTTCTCCGCCTCGGGCAGCGTCCGCAGCAGCCCCGCCGCGGCCTCCAGCGCGCGGGCGGTGGCGAGGGATTCCGGGCCGCGCGGCCGGACCAGTGCGGGGGCCATGCCCACCAGCCAGGCGAGCACCCCGGTGCCGAGCGCGAGGGACAGATGGAACGGGACCTGCCCGAGCCGCTGCGGCACGAAGAACGCGGAGGCGGAGATGAACGTGAGGATGAGGTTGCCCGGCGGACCGATGCGGGTCGCGTCGCACAGCATCTTGTGGACGGCCGCGACCAGCGCCGCGAGGACGACCAGCACCGCGGCCGACGTGACCAGCGAGGCCGCGGTCAGAGCCACTCCGAGGCTCGCGACCATGCCCAGCACCACCCACACCAGCGTGCGGGCGCGGGCGGCGTACGGGAGGTGGTGCGCGTACAGGGCGCACATCGCACCGGCCGAGGTGTAGAGGACGAGATCCAGACGGCCCAGCGCGAACAGCGTGAAGTCCGGGATCGCGAGCGCCACGGCCGCACTGAAGGCCGGTTTGTGCCAGATGTCCGCCGGTCGGCGCAAGCGCACCGTGCTCCTGACGGGCAGCGGCCGGAAGCGCACCGCGCCGTTCCGGGCACTCGCCGCCGCGGGGGCCGAGCCGGACGCGGTGGAGTGGGTCGAGCCGGACGCGGAGTGGGCCGCGCCCTTCCTGGTCTTCGGCGCCGCGTGCGCCGGGCCCGTCGTGTCGCGGTGTGCGCCTGGAGCGTTGCGGGGCGCGCCCGCGGCGGCGCGAGTCGCGCCGGTCGGCGTGTCCGCCGCCGGTCGAGGCTGCGCGCTCGGGACGTCGTATGTGGCCGCATCGCCGGTCCGTGTCATCGCCGCGCCGGTCGCCGCGGACTTCTCTCCTCGTCCCGCCTTCCTCGCGGGCCCAGCATGCTTCCCCATGCTTAAACATTAACAGGTATTTTACAGGTAAAAGATATGGCCGCAGGATGCCGCCGGACACCTACCGGATACCTGGTCACCTACCGGATACCTGGTCACTTACCGGATACCTGGTCACCTACCGGATGCCTGCCGACGGCGTACGCGCCCCGAGCGCCCTGCTACTGCGAACGCACCCTCTCGACGCCTGACCGCTATCGCCGGACACCTCTGCCCGGCCCGGGGCCTCCGTCCGGCGGGGCCCCCTCCTGGCCCGGGTCTCCGCTCGGCCCGGCCTCCGTCCTTGCCTCGGGCCCCCGCCCTGCCCCTCAGCAGGCCGTGTTCTTCACGTACAGCGCGCGTGGTCCCCGGTCCGTGCCGTAGGAGACGTTCTTCGTGACACCCTTGCCGAGCCGGCCACGCGGGCCGGGGCGACCGGGGAGGACGATGAGGTAGCACGCCTCACGTCGCACGCACAGGTTCTTGAGGCGCACGTAGCGCTTGTGGCTCTGGGTGTAGAACTTCAGCACCCTGACGCACTGCGGCGGTCGGCCGGCGGCCGTGGCCGCTGTCGCCTCGGAGGCCGCCGTCAGGCCGAGTCCGCCACTGAGGATGGCCGTCGCGGCCATGGCGGCAAGGGTTCTCCGCACATTCTTCCGCGCATTCTTACGCACGTTCTTCCGCATGTGTTCTCCCCCATGAAAGTCGTTCCCCGCCGCGGGCAGACCCCGCGGAAGGCCCTTCGGCAGGTGTTCCGTTTCTTGCCGCGGTGGTCTCGTGTCCTCGCTGGTCGGCGGGCTGGGCCCGGTGTTCCTGCATCTTGTGCGCGACTCGTGCCGAGCGGGCGTGGCGTCCCGGTACACGAGAGGACATGCCAGACAAGCTCGGCATGTCATTCTCTCCCGACGCCCGGAACCGGGCCGCCCGGGGTGCGCTCCACCATCGTCCGCACCCGCCGCCCGCGAACGCACCCGGACGACACGCCCCGTCCGGCCAGGCGGTGCGCGTGGGGGAGAGGCCCGTCCGGCCAGGCGGTGCGCGTGGGGGAGAGGCCCGTCCGGCCAGGCGGTGCGCGTGGGGAAGAGGCCCGTCCGGCCAGGCGGTGCGCGTGGAGGAGAGGCTCATCCGGCCAAGCAGCCCACGTGGACGAGAGGCCCGTCCGCCCAAGCGGCCCACGGACGAGAGGCCCGTCCGGCCCCGACGTGAGAACGCGACGCCTCGGACCGGAACGGGCCCCTCGCACAGGTTCACCGGACGGGGAGCACACCCGTCCCGCGTATCGACTGCTCAGCGGGCGTCAGTACGCCACCGGAGCAGGCGGCGCCACGGTGAACCGGTACCCGTTGCCCGGCCCGGAGAAGAACGACTGGAGCAGCGGAGCCCACAGCCCGCACCCCGTGAGGGAGGGGAACTCCGACGTGCCGGAGAAGCCCAGGCCCCCGCCGCCGAGCGCCGACACCGGACCGTCGAAGTCCAGGGCGAACTCGGCCGGCTTGGACGTCCGGCAGCCGATCGGGATGTGCACGCCCAACTCCCCGGCCGACTCGATGCCGACCGTCGCCTTCGCGGTGCCGTGGATGTGCAGCCGGCCCGCGCCGTCCAGGGACACCGTGCCGCTGGTGCCCTGCGAGGTGAGGGAGACCCGTATCTCCACCGGCAAGCCGATGATCTTGATGTGTTCCTTGAAGGTCGGCACGGACAGGCGGCCCGAGAGCGTGTGCTTGGTGAGGTTGGTGTCGGCCGTGAAGGTCGAGCCTCCGGGCAGGTTCATCGTCTCGTCGAGTTTCTTGACGGTGACCGAACCGGTCAGCGGCCATTTGTCGAGGGAGACCACGAAGTCCCCGCCACCGGGTGGCGCGGTGGACGGCGGCGCCGGGCGGGGGTTCAGGCAGTCGCCGACGATCTGCGGCAGCCCGTCGAACCGGTCGCCGAGCCAGTCCGTGACCCGGCCGGCGGCCTGGAACTGGGTGGCGATGTGTTCGCCGGGATACACGTCGGTCGAACTTCACGGCGGTGCCGCGCCGGCAGTACTCCTTCTTCAGCGCGACGGCCTGGCCGAGCGGCAGGATCTCGTCGGCCTGCCCGTGGTACTGGTACACCGGCGCCTTGATCTTCCGCGTTCCGAGGTCCTGCGCCTCCAGCGCCTCCCCGACCGACGGGATCGCCATCAGCTCCTCCAGCGACTTCCCGCCGTTGGTGAACTCCGCGATGTCCTTGTTGGCGTAGTCGAAGAGCGTCTCGAAGACGCATTTCTTCCGGGCGTCCTCGACGGCGGCACGCCCCTGGTCGTTGACGAGCTGGTCGAACGGGATCTTGTCGGGGTACTCCGCCGCGAGCCCGACGACGCCCTGCAAGAGGAACGACGCCCCGGCGCTGCCGTTCAGATAACGGGCGGACGCCTTGAAGTCGGCCGGTACCCCGCCGGTGGCCACCCCGGCGAGGTGCAGCGAACCGGCGTACTCCGGCTGGATCTCACCGGCCCAGGCGGCGGACTGCCCGCCCTGCGAGTAGCCCCAGACCGCCGTGCGGGCCTTGGGATCCAGCCCGGAATCCGGTACGCGGAAGGCGGCCAGCGCGGAGTCCAGCACGGCGTTGCCCTGCGAACGCCCGGCGAGATAGGTGGGCGTCCCTTCCCGGTATCCGGCGTAGTCCGGGACGACGACGGCCCAGTTCTTCCTGAGCAGCGCCGCGACGTTGGCCGCCTCGTAATCCGTCCCGGCCGCCAACTGGGCGGAAGGCGCACATTTCTGCGCGAGTCCGTGCGTGCCGGGCGCGTACGCGACCAGCGGGCGACTGCCCCGGCTCCACTCGGCGACGGGCATGATCACCGTGCCGGTCACCGTGTTGGCGCGGCCCCGCGAGTCGGTCGACGCGTAGGAGATGCGCCAACCGCGGGCCGCGGGGGCGGCCGGACCAAGATCCACCGCGGTCGGCGCGTGGCTGAGCAACGTGCCGTGGTCGGGGGCTGTGCCCGCGGCTGCCGCGCCGGGCGCCACGAGGCCCGCGCCCGCGACCGCCAGCGGCAACAGCGCCGCCGCCGTGCGTCTGAGCAGGAGATTCACGGAAGACCTCCGATGCTGCGTGGGTGACGAGCGGTACTTACTCGAAAGTAAGATACCGACGGTAACCCTTGGCTGACAGCCCTTCGGAGGTGGTGATGGGGTGGGAGGGGATCGTGGCGAGGGGGCGAATCGACGAGACCGACGGAAGACCTGTGCGCCATAAGCAGTCGCACTCGGCACTCGGCGCTGCTCCGGCTTCTCGCCGGATGCGGCGACTCCGTACGGCTGCCTCATACGGCAGTTCCCCGCGGCGGCCTCGTACGGCAGCGTGGCCCGACCATCCCATGGGGCAGCCAACCCCGCTGCTCCACACGGTTGCGGTCCGTTCGACGCGGCAACTCACCCGCCCCGCGGCTCCGCCCCTCACCCCCGCCCGAGCTCGTCGATCCGCAGATAGGTCATCGCCCGCCGGACCAGGTCGCCGAGTTCGTCCGGCTCCTCCTGCCAGGCCCAGTGCTCCGTCGCCGTGCTGATCGCCTCCATGAGCGCGGCGGCCAGCAGGCGGGCTTCGAGGTCGTCGGTGGCACCTGCCGACCGGGTGACGAGGGCGTGCGCGAGCCGGTCCCGCATCTCGCGACCGGCGGCCAGCCAGCGCATCCGGACGGCCGGGACGGTGGTCATGATGCGGACGAGCCGCCGGGCGCCGTCGACATCGGCCGACCGCGGCTCGGGCATGGACGTGCCGAACGTCGCCGGCACGGCGGCGGTCAGCGGCTCGTCGTGCGGGCGGTCGGCCAACCGGTCCACGAGCTCACTGATTCCCGAGACGAGGACGGGTGTCAGCGCGTCCTCCTTCGCCGCGCAGTACCGGTAGAACGTCCGCAGTGACATGCCCGTCGCCGACGCGATGTCCTCGACCGTCGTCTCGTCGTACCCCTTCTCGGCGAAGAGATGGGCGGCGGCCTCCGCGATCTCCAACCGGGTCTGCCGTCGTCGTCGTTCCGTCAGTGACGGCCGGCCTCGTGCTGCCGCCATCCCCACTCCTCGTCGCTGCTCATGGATTCGTCGCTCCTCATGGACGCGTCGTGGCGGGGCTGCCCGCACCGCACCCCAACACGCCCGCGTACAGGGACATCCGTCCCATCGGCCCCGCCGTGACACAACTTGGCACGGACCCGCGCTCCGACACAAACAGGCCTTTTGTCGCACACACCCCTACCGTCGCACCGCCCCTTATTGGCACGTCGTGACAGGAAAGATACGTTGACGTCACCCAGGTCAACCCCCCTGCGCCGAACGAGCCCCACAGCCACACGGACGCACACGCCGCCCCACCCCCGGCGCACCATACGCACACGCCGCCCCACCCCCGGGCGCACCGGACGCGTACGCCCGGCGCCCGCCCTGACGCTTCGCCACCTCGCGTGCGAGCGGCCGGGTGCCACCACCCGGCGGCTGCGCTCGACTCGGTCGGCCGGCAGGCGACAGCGAAGGAGCCGAGCATGTCCCGCACGTACCTCGTCACCGGAGCGGCCTCCGGCATAGGCCGGGCCACCGCCCTCCACCTCCGGGCGGCGGGCCACTCGGTGATCGGCGCCGACTTGGAGGGCGCCGACATCCACGCGGACCTCTCCACCGCCGAAGGGCGCGCGGAACTCGTCGCCCGCACCCGCGACCTGACCGGGGGCCGGCTCGACGCCGTGATCACCTCCGCGGGAACCGTCCGCTTCGAACCGCTCACCATCAGCGTCAACTACTTCGGAACCGTCGCCGTTCTTGAGGCCCTGCGCCCGTTGCTCGCCGCCGGAACCGACCCGCGGGCCGTGGTGATCTCCTCGGTCGCCTCCGTCCACCCGACCGACCCGGACATCGTCAAGGCGGCGCTGGACGGTGACGAGGAAGCATCCTTGGCCGCAGCGCACGCCGCCGTCGAACGAGGTGAGGGCCACCTCCTCTACGGCTCGTCCAAGAACGCCCTCGCGCGCTGGGTCCGCCGCACCGCCATCACGGAGGCCTGGGCCGGAGCGGGCATCCCCCTCAACGGCATCGCTCCCGGCACGGTCGTCACCCCCATGACCGCGCCCATGCTCGCCGACCCCGCCACCCGCCAGGTCGTCGCCGCCACCGTGCCGATGCCGCTGCGCGGCCACGCGTCTCCCGAACAGATCGCACCCCTCCTCTCCTGGTTGGCCTCACCGGAAAACACCCATGTCACCGGCCAGATCGTCTTCATCGACGGCGGCGCGGACGCCACACTGCGCGGCGACGAAACCTGGTAACGCCCGGCCCCGGCACAGACGGCCCGAAACCTCTCGGCCCTCGGCCACCGCCCCCCAGCCCTCGGCCCCAGCCCCGCGAAACGCGCCCTCCCGCCACCAGCTCGGACCGCCCGAGACGCAGGGTGCGGAGCACCGGACGCGGGCCGACCGTGCGGGAGTTCAGTGGTGCGGGGACGGGCGGGCCGCGCGGGAGCCCAGCGGCGCGGGGACGGACGGGTCGTGCGGGAACCCAGTGGCACGGGGGACGGGCCGTGCGGTGGCCCGGCGTGCGGGGAACGGGCCGTGCGGACTCGGTATGCGAGGCGGAGGCAGCGGAGCCCGGCTTCCCGAGGGAACCGGGACTCCGCAGACCTTCCTCCGCACGGCGGGGTGACCCCCGCCGCCCCCGGCACAGTACGGCCGCCAACACATCGGCGCCCCATCGCGGCGCCCCCACCGTCGTCCTGACACCGTTCCGGGAGATCCGGTCGCGGCGCCCCCCACCGTCGTCCTGACACCGTTCCGGGAGATCCGGTCGCGGCGCCCCCCACCGTCGTCCCGACACCGTTCCGGGAGATCCGGAGCCTGCGGACGTTCCAGCCCCTGCGGACGATTCGGGACCTGCGGCGATCCGAGACCTGCGTCGGCCCACGGCCCAGGACGGCCCGCAGAACGACCCGCACCCGCATCGGCCCGGGAAGCCCTGGACCCGCGTCGCCCCGGCGGGCCCGTTCCAGTGTCGGCCCGGGACCACGAGCGGAGCCGGGCCGATACAGGAACCCTGGAAGAGAACGGTGATCCCGGGCGGGGAATCAGCAGTCCAGGTACGCGGTGTGGATCCAGACGCCGGTGGGACCGCCCCACAGGTCACCCATCACCCAGGATCCTTCGCGCCCGTGTGCGTTGATCTTCTGCCCCTTGTTCACGGTGCCCATGACCGGGTACTGCGAGCCGGGCCCCGAACGGTAGTTGACCCCGTTGTCGTTCACGGTGCAGACGACGTCCTGGAGCGAGAAGGCTTCCGCCTGCTCGCCGGCGGTGACCGTCGCGGAGCCGCTCGGTGCGGCGATGGCGGCGGTACCGGCGCTCAGTACGAGGACGGCAGCGGCGGCGACGGCCGCCGCGAGGGTGCGAGGAGTGCGGAACATCGGAGTTCTCCTTCTCGAAAAGGTACGTGGTGGTGGAGCCCGGCCCGGACGATCGCCCGTCCTGCCACACCACGACCTTGTCCGCTGTCCACCCCCGTTCCCACCGGTTGCCCATCGCCCGTACCCAGGAGGAAACCGGGAAACCCGGCCCTACCTGCCGCGCCGCTCCAGCCGCCTCGCCCCCTCATCTGCCGCGTCCGCCGCATCCCCGCACCGCGCGACCGCCGGGTCCGGGTCGGGGGCGGGGCCGGGGCCGGGGACACTCGGACACTTCCCGTGTGCGTGTGCCGCGTGCACTCCGCCGCCCGCACCGAAGCCCGCAGCCCCATGTGCAACCGACCGTCCCTTACCGAAACCCGCAGCCCGGTGTGCAACCACCCGTCCCTTACCGCGTCAGCCGACCCGCATCCCGATGGCGTCCCTGGCATCCCTCCTCTCAGTCCTCTCAGTCGCCGTCCTCTCAGTCATCGTCCACGGGACGAGCCGCCACCACCTTCAACCCCCGGTCCGTGAACTCGCGCCGGGTCGCCTCCTTCGCTCCGCTGTCCGTGATCAGCGTGTCGAAGACGTCCGCGTCCCCGACCCGGGCGAAGCACCGCTCGCCGATCTTGGACGAGTCCGCGACGACCACGGCCCGACGGGCCCGCTCGGCCATGAGCCGGTTGACCCGTGCCTCCCCTTCGTCGTGCACCGTGACGCCCATCGTCGGATCGATGCCGTTGGCTCCGATGAAGGCGATGTCGAGCGAGATCTGCTGGAGCACCAGTTCGCTGAACGGGCCGACGAGCTCGAACGACCGGGACTGTGCCACTCCACCGGTCAGCACGATCTTGATCTGCGGTCGCACCGCGAGCTCGTTGGCGATGTTCAAGGAGTTGGTGACGATCGTCAGGTGTGGCTGCGGGCCGGCCTCGGCGAAATCCGGGCGGGTGGCGAGCACCCGGGCGATCTCCGTGGTCGTGGTGCCGCCGCTCAGCCCGACCACGTGCCCCCGGTCGACCAGTCGCGCCGCGGCCTGGGCCACCGCCTGCTTCTCCGAGGTGCGATGGGCGGGCTTGTACCGGATGGGCAGGTCGTAGGCCACCGAACTGAGCACCGCGCCGCCGCGGGTCCGGGTCAGCAACTGCTGCGCCGCCAAGGCGTCCATGTCGCGGCGCATCGTGGCGGCCGAGACCTCCAGCTTGGTCGCCGCCTCCTCGACATCCACCCGGCCGAGTTCTCCGAGCAGTTCGAGCAGGGCATTCATCCGTTCATGGCGCTTCATGCCGTGAGCCTAACCGTGCGTGTTCCGGGGGTTCCCGCTCATCCGCAGGCGGGCGCCTGCGGGGCGTACTGTCCTGGTATCTCCGCTTTCGCCCCAAGGATGCCGAGCAGGCGTGCCGCCTCGCGCGCCACCGCCTCCCGCGCGGGCCTGACGTACTTCCGGGAGTCGACGAGCTCCGGCTCCCGGCCCAGCGTCTCCCGTATGGAGCCGGTGAAGACGGACACCAGATGCGTGGAGATATTGATCTTCGTCATGCCGGCGGCGATGGCTCGGCGCAGTTCCTCGTCCGGCACGCCCGAGGAACCGTGCAGGACCAGCGGGACGGGCAGCTTGGCGCGCAGCGCCGCGATCAGCTCTTTGTCCAGCACGGTCGTCCGCTCCCGCATGGCGTGCGAGGACCCCACGGCCACGGCGAGCGCGTCCACGCCCGTGGCCCGTACGAACGCCAGCGCCTCGTCCGGATCGGTGCGGGTCCCGGGGGCGTGGGCACCGTCCTTGCCGCCGACCTCGCCCAGCTCCGCCTCCACATAGACGCCACGGTCGTGGCACCAGGCGGTCAGCTCCGCGGTGGCGGCGACGTTCTCCTCGTACGGCAGCGCGGAGGCGTCCACCATCACGGAACTCACCCCGGCGTCGACGCCCTCCCGTACCAGCGCGGCATCGGTGAGGTGGTCGAGATGCACGGACACCCGGGCAGTGGACGCCTCAGCGAGGGCGAGTGTGGCGCGGGTGAGGGGGAGCAGGGCGCCGTGGTAGCGGATGCAGTTCTCGCTGATCTGGAGGATGAGCGGGGTCTCGGCGCGTTCGGCCGCGGAGACCAGCGCTTCGGCGGTTTCCAGGTGGATGACGTTGAACGCCGCGGCGCCGACGCGCGCCTCACGGGCGGCGTCCACGATCGACGAGGTGGAAACGAGGGGCATGGAACCTGACTCCCTTGGTGTGGGTCGCGGAGAGACGCATCGTCGAGGGAAGAGGGGCAGGGCTTGGGAAATCGGTGACGGGAGGTGCCCGTCGTCCCACTCGTGCCGGGGGAGCGGGGGAGGTCAGCGCTCGGCCGGGGGCTGGAGCATGACCGAGCGGGTCAGGCTGCGCGGGTGGTCCGGATCGAGCCCGCGGGCCTGGGCGCGGGCCAGTGCGATCCGCTGGACCAGCACCAGATCGGCCAGCGGGTCCCTCGCGTGGCGCACGAACCGGGCGCCGGTGCGCGTGACCTCCTCCTCCAGCCCTTCCGGTGCCTGCCCGAACAACCAGGTCACACGCCCGGGGGCGGCTATGGAGATCGGGCCGTGGCGGTACTCCATGGCGGGGTAGGACTCCGTCCAGCTCTGCGAAGCCTCACGCATCTTCAAGGCCGCCTCGTTGGCCAGACCGACGGTCCAGCCGGTGCCGAGGAAGGAGAACTGCTCGGCCGTCACCCATTCCTCGTCGACGGGCGCGGACAGCGCCTCCCGTGCGTCGCGTACCGCGCCGGTGAGGTCCTCGCCCAGGTGCGCACGGAAGAGGGCGAGCGCGGTGGTGGCGAACCGGGTCTGCACCACGGACTTCTCGTCGGCGAACGGCAGGGTCACCGTCCGGTCCGAGAGGTCGGCGGCCGGGGTGTCGGGGTCGCCCAGGACCGTGACCGTCGGGACGCGGCCCTTCACCTCTTCCAGGAGGCGCAGCACTTCGGTCGTGGTGCCCGAACGCGTGATGGCCACCACGACGTCGTACCGGCGGTCGTCGCCGAGAGCCGCCTCGGATGCCGCGAACGCGTCCGTCACCCCCATTCCGGCGGCCTCCCGCAGGGCCGCGTACGACTGCGCCATGAACCACGAGGTGCCGCAGCCGACGACGGCCACCCGCTGTCCCGCCGTCGGCAGCGGCGTCGACGCGGCCCCGATCCGCGCGGCCTCCTGCCAGGTCTCCGGCTGGCTGTGCAGTTCCTGCTCCATGTACGAGTTCCCGCTCATGCTCGTCCTCTCGCTTCGGTCTGCGTGATACTGCGTGCTACGACTCGCTTGCGAGCAACTCTACGCATGCCAGCCTCGCCGTTGCCATCCCTCGATCGGGCGATACTCGCACTGAGGAGCGACGAGTTGTGCGGACTACGTGCCTCAATATGGCGTTTTAAAAGGAAAATTGGTCAGCTCGGCGAAGGAGATTCAGTTACCGAAGGCAACTGTTGACACCTGCGTGAAACGCGCCGAATACTCGCATGAACAGTCAATGCAGCAAGGCCGTTCCGCCGCACAAAGGACGTTCCATGTCCACTGCAACGCTTTCTTCGCCGCCCCCCTCACCCGACCGGGCTCCCCGCCGCGCCGGACGGCTCTTCGCCCTCACCGGCGCCGTCGTCGGCGTCGTCTACGGCTACGACACCGGCAGCATCTCCGGGGCCCTGGTCTTCCTGAGCCAGGAGTTCCACCTCACCGAGGCGGAAAAAGGGCTGGTCAACAGCATTCTGGTATTTGGTTCGATCGTGGGGGCGCTGATCGGCGGGAAGGTCGCCGACGCTCTCGGCCGCAGGGTGGCCATGCTGATCGTCGCCGGTTCGTACACCGTCTTCGTCGCGCTCTCCGCGCTCGCGCCCAACGTGATCGTCCTGGACGCTGTCCGCTTCCTGCTCGGCGTCGCCATCGGCATCTCGATCGTGGCCGCCCCGCTCTACATCGCGGAATCGGCCCCCGCGCGCACCCGCGGGGCCTGCGTAGCCGCTTACCAGGTCGCGACGGTCGCCGGCATCGTCGTCACGTATTTCGTCAACTGGGGGCTGTCGGGCGGCGGGCACTGGCGCTGGATGCTCGGCCTGTCCGCCATCCCCGCCGCGCTGGTGCTGGTCCCGCTGTTCCGGCTCCCGGACACCCCGCGCTGGTACGTGCTCAAGGGCCGTACGGACAAGGCCGTCGAGGTGATGGCGATGACCGACCCGGACGCGGACCCCCGGGCGGAGACCGACGCGGTGCGGGAGGCGCTCGACCGCGAGCGCGGCGGCGCGGTACGCACGCTGGTGCACAAGCCGTACGCGCGGGCCGCGTTCTTCGTCGTCGGCCTCGGCTTCTTCTGCCAGATCACCGGCATCAACGCCGTGACGTACTACAGTCCCCAGATCTTCGAGGAGATGGGCTTCACCGGCGACGGGCAGAACTTCCTCCTGCCGTCCTTCGTCCAACTGGCCTCACTGGCCGCGACGATCCTCGCCATTCTCGTGATCGACCGTCTCGGGCGCCGGGTGGTCCTGCTGTCGGGCATCGCGACGATGGTGGCCATGCTCGCGACGCTGACGGCCGTCTTCGCCTTCGGAGACCTGCGCGGGGCCATGACGTGGGTGGGCTTCGCCGCCATCCTGCTGTTCACCGCCGCCTTCAACTTCGGCTTCGGGTCGCTGATCTGGGTCTACGCGGGCGAGGCGTTCCCCGCCCGGCTGCGTTCCACCGGCGCTTCGGCCATGCTCACCGCGGACCTGGTGGCCAATCTGCTCATCGCCCAGTTCTTCCCGTCCCTGATGGCCTGGGCTGGCGCGGCGTGGACGTTCGCGGGGCTCGGCCTCCTGGCGGTCGGCGCGCTGGTCTTCACCGCCGTCATGGCGCCCGAGACGAAGGGACGGCACCTGGAAGAGATACAGGCGTTCTGGCGCAACGGCGGTCACTGGCCGACCTCCTCCTCATGAGGCGTGCGGCCGGCCTTGTGAGGCATGCGACCGACCGCACCTCGGGAGGCGTGCGCCCAGCCGCTTCCCAGCGGACCTCGGGAAGCGCGTGGCGGGAGGACCGCGCCGCCCTGCCGGATGCCTCCCCGGCCGGCGGCCGGTCCACCTGCCGGGGAGGAACACCGCCGAAACGGCGCGTCCTCAGGAAGGAAGCTGCTCCCGGTAGCCCTCCAGAGCCGGGGCCGTCATGGTCGCCACGAACTCCGTGATCCGGTACTCGCAGACGCCCGCGAGGGTGAAGGGGTCCTCGGCCACACACCGCTCGGCCGCCGCGCGGTCCTCGAAGGTGGCGATGATGATGCCGCCGTCCCGCGGGTTCTTGCGCCCCGAGGCGAGGATGTTGCCGGCCGCGTACTGACGGCGCAGCCACTCGACATGGTCGGGCAGTGCGGCGTCGACGCGCTCCAGAGGAGCGGTGTAGGTCAGTTCCAGTATGAACATGTGGTCATTCTAGGCGGTCACGCCGTGCTCGCCGTGCTGCTCATCGACGGGAACTGGCAGGTCACAGCGGGTTTTCGGGGAAAACGACGGGTTTTTTGGGGAGGGAGGAGAGAGAGCGGGGGCGCAGCGGTCGGCGCGGAGGCGGCTCGATAGCGTGGGCGCCACCATGAACGACTCCCACACGACCTCCCTCCGCGAGGAACTGCGCCGCTGGCCCACCGACGAAGCCGCGGCGCGCGCGGTCCAGGACCGGCTGCGTCCGTCGGTCCGTCTGGACGAACCCGGCCCCGAGCCGGGGTTCGCCGGGACCGTCGTGGGGGTGGACGTCGCCTACGACGACGAGCGTGACGTCGTGGCCGCCGCGGCGGTGGCGCTGGACGCCCGTACGCTCGCGGTCCTGGACCAGGCCACCGCCGTGGGGCGCGTCTCCTTCCCGTACGTCCCCGGCCTCCTCGCCTTCCGCGAGATCCCGACCGTTCTGGCCGCCCTCGACCGGCTGGCCCGCACCCCCGACCTGGTGGTCTGCGACGGCTACGGCCTCGCCCACCCCCGCCGCTTCGGGCTCGCCAGCCATCTCGGCGTCCTCACCGGCCTGCCCACCATCGGGGTCGCCAAGAATCCCTTCACCTTCGCCTACCAGCCCCCGGGCGACGAGCGCGGTGCCACCTCCCCGCTGCTGGACCGAGGGGACGGTGAGCACGCCGCCGGTGAGGAGGTGGGCCGGGCGCTGCGCACCCAGAAGGGCGTCAAACCGGTCTTCGTCTCCGTCGGCCATCGGGTCGGTCTTGATCAGGCCTGTGCGCTCACGCTCCACCTCTCGCCCACTTACCGGCTTCCGGAGACGACGCGGGCCTCCGACTCCCTGTGCCGCCGCGCGCTGTCGAGTGTGTGAGAGCGACGCGCCGTCAACTGTGTGGGAAGGAGAGGGCCGGGCAGCCTCGCTGAGCAGGTGAGTCGTCCTGGTGACCGGCCACGTCCCGGCGGATTCCCGGATCAGACCGCAAGCCCGCCCGGACGGAACGCCGCCTCGACCGGGCGCTCTGCTGGTCTCGCGGCCAGGCGGTCCGCCTTCGGCCGGACGCTCTGCCGTCCTCCCGGCCGGCGACGCCGGGCCGGTCGCCGGTATTGACACGTTCGCATGGCTGGGCGACATTCAGCCCACAGACAGGACGTCCAATGTCCGGATTGGCGCATATGGTGCCCATGCCCGCTCTTTCCGCTGGGCCCGTACGGCAGAAAGCTGGTCCTCGATGCCCCTCCCCACGCCGTTGACCGGCGTCGTTCCCCCACTGTGCACGCCGCTGACTCCCGACGGTCAGGTGGACACCCGCTCCCTGACCGCGCTCACCCATCGCCTGATGGACGCCGGGGCCAGTGGCCTGTTCGTCCTGGGCTCCAGTGGGGAGGTGCCCTATCTGTCCGATGACCAGCGGCGCACGGTCATCGAGACGGTGGTCGACGCGGTCTCCGGACGGTTGCCCGTCCTGGCCGGGGTCATCGACACGGCGACGGCCCGCACACTGGATCACGCGCGGACGGCCCGCCGCCTCGGGGTGGACGCCATCGTGGCGACGGCGCCCTTCTACACGCGCACCCACCCCGCGGAGATCGCCGATCACTTCACCCGGTTGCGCGACGGTTCCCAACTGCCGCTTTTCGCATACGACATCCCCATGGCCGTCCACACCAAGCTGCCCGCGGACACGGTGCTGGACCTGGCCGCGAACGGTGTCCTGGCCGGGCTGAAGGACAGCAGTGGCGATGACGGCGCGCTGCGGCGGCTGCTGGTGCGGGCCCGAGCGGCGCATCCGGGGTTCTCCGTGCTCACGGGTTCGGAACTGTCCGTGGACGGCGCGCTCCTGGCCGGTGCGCACGGAGTGGTGCCGGGGCTGGGCAACGTCGATCCGCACGGTTACGTACGGCTGTACGAGCACGCCAGGGCCGGCCGCTGGCGGGAGGCCGCCGCGGAGCAGGACCGGCTCGCCGCGCTGTTCGCCATGACAGACGTCGGCGCGGAGGCGGTGATGGGCCGCAACGCGTCCGCCCTCGGGGCCTTCAAGGCAGCGCTCCACCTGCTCGGCGTCTTCGCGAGCCCGGCCACCGCCGCGCCGCAGGTCCCGCTCGACGACTCCGCCGTCAAGACCGTCCGCCGGCTCCTGGAAGAGGCCGGTCTGCTGTGAGCCCCGGCGCGGACGGCGCTCCTCCTCAGGAACCGGGTCTGCCTCAGGAGCGCATGACGGAACCGGTCGTCCCCAGGGTGACCGATACGGAACCGGCCTTCCCGAAGGCGACCGGTACGGAACCGGCCCTCCCGGGGGTGACCGGTACGGAACCGGCCCTCCCGAAGGTGACCGGCAAGGAGGAACACCCCCCGGGAAGCGTCCGGTGGTACCGCGAGGTGTCGCCGCGCCAGTGGAGGTCCATGGCCGCGGCCTGGCTCGGCTACCTCCTGGACGGGTTCGACTTCGTCCTCATCACCTTGGTGCTGACCGAGATCGCCGCCGAGTTCCGGCTGGCGACGACCACCGCCGCCTCCCTGGTCTCCGCCGCCTTCATCACCCGGTGGCTGGGCGGTGCGCTCCTGGGTGCCCTGGGCGATCGTCACGGCCGCAAACCCGCCATGATCCTGAGCATCCTGCTCTACTCGCTCGGGACCTTCGCGTGCGGGTTCGCCTGGGACTACACCAGCCTGTTCGTCGCCCGGCTGGTGATCGGCCTCGGCATGGCGGGGGAGTACAGCACGAGTGCGACGTACGTCCTGGAGAGCTGGCCCGTCCGCATGCGCAACCGGGCGTCGGGCTTCCTGATATCCGGTTACGCGGGCGGCACGGTGGTCGCGGCCGAGCTCTACAAGTGGGTGGTGCCCCACTGGGGGTGGCGCTGGCTGTTCTGGATCGGGGTGCTCCCCGTTCTCGTCGCCGTCTGGGTGCGGCGGTCGCTGCCGGAGACCGACGACTGGCACGCCGGTGTACGCGCGCCCGGGCACCGGCCGAACCCCTTCCGCCCGCTGTTCACCGGGCGGGCGCGCCGCCGCCTCAACGCGGGGGCCGCGCTGGTGGCCACCGGCGCGCTGTTCTGTGTCTTCACACCGGTCGGTGCGGGGCAGGTTCCCTGGCTCGCGGCACTCGCGGCGCTGTGCCTGATCGGCTTCGCCGTCCAACTCGGCGGCAGACGCCGCTGGGTGCTCTACGTGTCCTTGATGGTGACCGTCTTCTGCGCCTTCCTCTACAGCTGGCCCATCCAGGCGCTGCTGCCGACCTATGTGAAGACCGAACTCGGCTACACGCCCTCCGAGGTCACCGACGTGATGCTGTACGCGGGGCTCGGCACGATGGCCGGATGCTGGCTGGCGGGGTTCGTTGGCGACCGCTTCGGGACGCGGCGCGCCTACGCCGGCACGCTGCTGGCCTCGCTCGGCTTCGTCTTCCCGGTCTTCGCCGTGCGCGACAGCCTGTGGGGGCTCGGTGCGCTGCTGTTCGTACTGCTGGCGCTCAGCCAGGGCATCTCCGGCATCCTGCCGAAGTACATCGCCGGTCACTTCCCGACCGAAAACCGAGCGGCTTCGCTCGGGTTCGTCTACAACGTGGGCGCGTTGGGCGGGGCGGTGGCCCCCGTCCTGGGTGCCCGGCTCGCGGAGGGGATGCCGCTCGGCCGGGCGCTGGCCGTCCTGACCTTCGGGCTGACGCTGGTGGTCGTCCTTCTGGTCGGCGGCAACGTTCCCCAGCGCCTGGCCCGCCTGCTGGACCGTGACCTCCCCGATGACCACCTGCTGCCGGGAAAGCGCCGGGCAGCCGCCGACGCGCCCTCGTGACGGGCCGGGGCGTCACGCGCCCGGCGATCCGATCCGACCGGCTCCGGACGCGCGCCGTCACCTGTCGGCGCGTCCCGGGACGTCGCGGAGTCGTTGAGACAGCGCTCATTCCGTACTGTCCGTGTGCCGTACCAGCGTGACCCTGCGCACGCCGTCCATTTCCGCCAGTTCCTCCAGCAACGTGTTCGCGGGCGCCCGGCCCTCCAGGCAGAGCAAGATCTCGGAGGTCGTCCGGTCGTCCGTCTGATCGCGATCGTGCGTGTCGGCCTCGACCCGGACGTCGGTCACCTGGAAACCGCGGCGGGTGCACAACTCCAGGGCCTGCCCCAGGAACCCCGGTTGCCGGTGGTGGGCCAGACGCAGTTCCACGCGTTCCGGGGAGACGGAGGAAAGCAGGCGTTCGGTCACCTTCGGGAAGCCGCGGACCACGAGGAAGTGCACCGCCGTGGCGCCGATGGCCAGCAGGATCAGGCCGCCGCCGCAGGCCATGCCGATGGCGCAGGTCAGCCAGACGGTGGCGGCCGTCGTCAGTCCACGTACCGCGTCCTTCTTGACGAAGATCAGTCCGCCGCCGATGAAGCCGATGCCCGACACGATCTGCGCGGCGACCCGGGAGGGATCGAGCGTGGCCCCGTCGGTGCCGAGCAGCGCGCTGAAGCCGTGTACCGACACCTCCATGAACAGGGCGCTGCCCACCCCGACCAGGGTGTGCGTGCGCAGGCCGGCGCTCTTCTGCCGTACCTCCCTCTCCAGACCGATGAGTGAGGAGAGCAACAGCGCCATGGCCAGCTCGGCGAACTGCCGCGTCCCTTGACCGGCGTGGAACTCGAACAGCGGGGCGGCGAGGTCTGTGTGCGACATGTCCCTATTGTTCATCGAGAGGTGATGTGTGACGGCTGGTCACGCGCCGCCTGCGAGCCGTTGTCAGTGGCCCCCGCTAGCGTGGTTCGCGATGGCGGGACCGGCGGAAACGTCTGGGGAGACGGTGGCGGGCCACGGTCCCGCGGCCGACCGCGGCGAGACGGAGGGGCGATGGTGAAGAGGGCGGTGAGGACGAAGTCGCTCGCGGCGTGGCGCTGTGCGCGCCCCGTGTGCGGCGTCCGGCCGAAGGCCGGCACCCGGTCGTCCGGCGTGGGGCACCGCAGGTCCGGGGGAGCGGTGCGCCGGTGCCGGTCCATATCCGGTGGGAGGTTCGTCGCCGGGTGGGGCGGGGGTCGCTGACGCGCGGAGGACGCGGCATGTGAGGGCCCGTGGCGGCGATGGGAAGCGACCTCGCCGCCACGGGCCCTTGTCTGTCGGGCACTTGGGCCGGGGGGCTTGTGGAGAGTGGAACACGTTCTTAACATCACGAGTGTTACATCAGTAGTGTCACAGTGGCGGAGCGCTGGGGGATCGATGGCAGGGACAGGGCACGGTCCGCTGAGCGGCGTGCGGGTGGTGGAGCTCGCAGGCATCGGCCCCGGCCCCTTCGCGGCGATGCTGCTGGGCGACCTCGGCGCCGACGTCGTACGGGTCGACCGGCCCGGCGGCGCCGGGCTCGGCGTCGATCCGGCCCACGACGTCACCAACCGCAACAAGCGCTCGGTGCTCGTCGATCTCAAGGCCCCGGACGGGCCGGGCCGGGTGCTGGAGCTGGCCGAACGCGCGGACGTGCTGATCGAGGGCTACCGCCCCGGCGTCGCCGAGCGCCTGGGGGTCGGCCCGGGCCCCTGCCTGGAGCGCAACCCGCGGCTGGTCTACGCGCGGATGACGGGCTGGGGCCAGGAGGGCCCGCTCGCCACCACGGCCGGGCACGACATCGACTACATCGCCGTCACGGGCGCCCTCGGGATGATCGGCCCGGCCGACGGCCCGCCCGTCGTCCCGGCCAACCTCCTGGGGGATTACGCGGGCGGTTCGCTCTATCTGGTCGTCGGCGTCCTCGCCGCCCTCCACCACGCCCGGAGCGACGGGGGAGGCGGCCAGGTGGTGGACGCGGCGATCGTCGACGGGACGTCTCATCTGACAGCCATGATCCACGGCATGCTGTCCGCCGGCGGCTGGCAGGACCGGCGTGGCGCCAACCTCCTGGACGGCGCGGCGCCGTTCTACGGCACGTACGAGACCGCCGACGGCGGCCACGTGGCCGTGGGGGCGCTGGAAGGGCGCTTCTACGAGGAGTTCGTCCGGCTGCTGGGCGTCGCCGACGACCTGCCCGACCGCGACGACCCCGGGTCCTGGACGGCCCTGCGCACCGCTGTCGCCGCCGCCTTCAAGACCCGGACCCGGGACGAGTGGACGGCCGTCTTCGCGGGGTCGGACGCGTGTGTGGCACCTGTGCTCTCCTTGCGGGAGGCGCCCGCGCACCCGCACCTGGCCGCCCGCGGGACCTTCACCGAGCACGCCGGGATCACCCAGCCCGCGCCCGCGCCGCGGTTCTCCCGCACACCCGGTGCCCTGCGGCGCCCGCCCGCCCTGCCGGGCGCGGACACCGAAGAGGTCGCCCGCGACTGGCAGGTCCCCGCCCTGATATCCGGCTCCTGACCGCACCGCCCCGTCCGGCGGGACGCCCGTGGGCCCCGCCGCCGTACCGCACGCGACCGCCGAGCACCGGCTCCGAGGAGGGCCCGTACCCATGAAGCGCCAGATCTTCTCCGCGGAGCACGACGCCTTCCGGGAGACCGTCCGCACCTTCCTGACCAAGGAGGTGTCGCCGCACTACGAGCAGTGGGAGAAGGACGGCATCGTCAGCCGCGACGCCTGGCGCGCGGCGGGCAAGCAGGGGCTGCTCGGGCTCGCCGTCGAGGAGGAGTACGGCGGCGGGGGCACCGCGGACTTCCGCTTCAGCGCCGTGCTCGCCGAGGAGTTCACCCGGGCCGGCGCCGCCGGGCTCGCGCTCGGGCTGCACAACGACATCGTGGGCCCGTACCTGACCCAGCTCGCCACCGACGAGCAGAAGCGGCGCTGGCTGCCCGGTTTCTGCTCGGGCGAGACGATCACCGCCATCGCCATGACCGAGCCGGGCGCCGGCTCCGACCTCCAGGGCATCCGCACGGCCGCGGAGGACCGGGGCGATCACTGGCTGATGAACGGTTCCAAGACCTTCATCTCCAACGGCATCCTCGCCGACCTCGTCATCGTCGTCGCCAAGACCACTCCCGAAGGCGGCGCCCACGGCCTGAGCCTGCTGGTGGTCGAGCGCGGCATGGAAGGGTTCGCCCGCGGGCGCAACCTGGACAAGATCGGTCAGAAGGCGCAGGACACCGCCGAACTGTTCTTCCACGACGTCCGGGTGCCCAAGGAGAACCTGCTCGGCGAGCCGAATGGGGCGTTCGTCCACCTGATGACGAATCTGGCGCAGGAGCGGATGGCCATCGCCGTGGCCGGCATCGCCGCCGCCGAGCACCTGCTGGAGATCACCACCCGGTACGTCAAGGAGCGCGAGGCGTTCGGCCGCCCGCTGGCCAAGCTCCAGCACGTCCGCTTCGAGATAGCCGAAATGGCCACCGAGTGCGCCGTCACCAGGTCGTTCGTGGACCGCTGCATCGTGGACCACGCGGCCGGGGAACTGGATGCGACACACGCCTCGATGGCCAAGTGGTGGGCGACCGAGCTCCAGAAGCGGGTCGCCGACCGCTGCCTCCAGTTGCACGGCGGCTACGGATACATGACCGAGTACCCGGTCGCCAGGGCGTTCACCGACGGCCGCATCCAGACGATCTACGGAGGCACCACCGAGATCATGAAGGAGATCATCGGCCGCTCGCTCCTCGGCTGAGCGCCCACGGCGACCGGGCCGCCTGCAGCCCCTCAAGGTCGCCCACCAGCAATGCCCCATTCCCCACCTTTGACGTGAAAGGCCGGTTGTCTTGAGTACCGAAGCGTTTGTCTACGACGCGATCCGCACCCCGCGCGGGCGCGGCAAGGCCAACGGCGCGTTGCACGGCACCAAACCCGTGGATCTCGTCGTCGGCCTCATCCACGAGTTCCGCCGCCGCTTCCCCGGCCTGGACCCGGCCGCCATCGACGACATCGTGCTCGGCGTGGTGAGCCCGATCGGCGACCAGGGCTCCGACATCGCCAAGATCGCGGCCATCGCCGCCGGCCTCCCCGACACGGTGGCGGGCGTGCAGGAGAACCGCTTCTGTGCCTCGGGCCTGGAGGCCGTCAACCTCGCGGCGGCCAAGGTCCGCTCCGGTTGGGAGGACCTGGTCCTGGCGGGTGGCGTGGAGTCGATGTCGCGGGTCCCGATGGGCTCGGACGGCGGGGCCTGGGCCATGGACCCGATGACCTCCTACGAGACGAACTTCGTCCCGCAGGGCGTCGGCGCCGACCTCATTGCCACGATCGAGGGATTCTCCCGGCACGATGTGGACTCCTTCGCGGCCCTCTCCCAGGAGCGGGCCGTCCAGGCGTGGAAGGAAGGCCGGTTCGACCGCTCCATCGTGCCCGTCCGCGACCGCAACGGCCTGGTCGTCCTGGACCGCGACGAGCACATCCGCCCCGGCACCACCGCCGAGACCCTCGCCGGGCTGAAGCCGTCGTTCGCCACGATCGGCGAGGCGGGCGGCTTCGACGCGGTAGCCCTGCAGAAGTACCACTGGGTCGAGCGGATCGACCACGTCCACCACGCGGGCAACTCCTCCGGCATCGTCGACGGTTCGGCGCTCGTCGCCATCGGGAACGCCGAGGTGGGCGAGCGGTACGGGCTCACGCCACGGGCCCGGATCGTCGCGGCGGCGGTCTCCGGCGCCGACCCGACGATCATGCTCACCGGGCCCGCCCCGGCCTCCCGCAAGGCGCTCGCCAAGGCGGGGCTGTCCATAGAGGACATCGATCTGGTCGAGATCAACGAGGCGTTCGCCGCGGTCGTGCTGCGGTTCGCCAGGGACATGGGACTGCCCCTGGACAAGATCAACGTCAACGGCGGCGCCATCGCCATGGGCCACCCGCTCGGCGCCACCGGCGCCATGATCCTCGGCACGCTCGTCGACGAACTGGAGCGCCAGGACAAGCGCTACGGCCTGGTCACCCTCTGCGTCGGCGGCGGCATGGGCGCCGCCACCATCATCGAGCGCCTCTGACCGCCCCGCCCTCATACGGAGAAGCCACAGTGAGCCAGACCACCACCATCCGCTGGGAACAGGACGAGACCGGCGTCGTCACCCTCGTCCTGGACGACCCCCGGCAGTCCGCGAACACCATGAACAGCGCGTTCGCCGCCTCCCTGGCCGCCATCGCCGACCGGCTGGAAGCCGAGCGCGAGGGGATCCGCGGCATCATCGTCACCTCCGCCAAGAAGACCTTCTTTGCCGGCGGCGACCTGCGCGACCTGATCCGCGCCACCCCTGACGACGCCCGGCGGATCTTCGAGGCGGGCAACGCCATCAAGCGCGACCTGCGCCGCATAGAGACCCTGGGCAAACCCGTCGTCGCCGCCGTCAACGGCGCCGCGCTCGGCGGCGGGTACGAGATCGCGCTCGCCTGCCACCACCGCGTCGCGCTGGACACCCCGGACACCAAGATCGGCCTGCCGGAGGTCACCCTCGGCCTCCTTCCGGGGTGCGGGGGCGTCGTGCGGACGGTGCGCCTCCTGGGCATCACCGACGCATTGCTGAAAGTGCTGCTCCAGGGGACGCAGTACAACGCCACCCGCGCCAAGGACGCCGGTCTCGTCCACGAGACCGCGGCCACCCAGGAGGAGTTGCTCGCCAAGGCACGCGCCTTCATCGACGCCAACCCCGAATCCCAACAGCCCTGGGACGTCAAGGGCTACAAGATCCCCGGCGGCACGCCCGCCCACCCCAAGTTCGCGGCGAACCTCCCGGCCTTCCCCGCCAACCTGAAGAAGCAGCTCAACGGCGCCCCCTACCCGGCGCCGCGCAACATCCTCGCCGCGGCGGTCGAGGGCTCCCAGGTGGACTTCGAGACCGCGCAGACCATCGAGTCGCGGTACTTCGTCGAACTGGCCACCAGCCAGACCGCCAAGAACATGATCCAGGCGTTCTTCTTCGACCTCCAGGCCGTCAACTCCGGCGCCAGCCGCCCCCGGGACATCGCGCCCCGCCCGGTCGAGAAGGTCGCCGTGCTCGGCGCCGGGATGATGGGCGCCGGCATCGCCTACGCGTGCGCCAAGGCGGGCATCGAGGTCGTCCTCAAGGACGTGACCCCGGAGGCGGCCCGGAAGGGGAAGGCGTACTCCGAGGGCCTGCTCGCCAAGGCGCTCGCCCGGGGCCGCACCACCGAGAGCAAGCGGGACGCCCTGCTCGCCCGCATCGCCCCGACCGCCGACCCCCAGGACGTGGCGGGCTGCGACGTGGTCATCGAGGCGGTCTTCGAGGACACCGCCCTCAAGCACCGGGTCTTCCAGGAGATCCAGGACCTGGTGGCCCCCGACGCGCTGCTGTGCTCCAACACCTCCACCCTCCCCATCACCTCCCTGGCCGAAGGGGTGACGCGGGAGCGGGACTTCATCGGGCTGCACTTCTTCTCGCCGGTCGACAAGATGCCGCTGGTCGAGATCATCAAGGGCGAGAAGACCGGCGACGAGGCGCTGGCCCGCGCCTTCGACCTGGTGCGCCGGATCCGCAAGACCCCGATCGTCGTCAACGACTCGCGCGGCTTCTTCACCTCGCGCGTCATTGGTCACTTCATCAACGAGGGCGTGGCCATGGTGGGGGAGGGCATCGACCCCGCCTCAGTCGAACAGGCCGCCGCCCAGGCCGGCTACCCCGCCAAGGTGCTGTCCTTGATGGACGAGCTGACGCTCACCCTCCCGCGCAAGATCCGCGACGAGACCCGGCGGGCGGTCGAAGCGGCCGGCGGGACCTGGCCCGGACACCCCGCGGACGGCGTCCTGGACCGGATGGTGGAGGAGTTCGGACGGACCGGCCGCAGCGGCGGCGCCGGCTTCTACGACTACGGGCCGGACGGCGAGCGCGCCGGCCTGTGGCCCGGCCTGCGGGAGCACTTCACGAAGAAGGACGCCGCGATCCCGTTCCGGGACATGCGGGAACGCATGCTCTTCGCCGAGGCGCTGGACACCGTCCGCTGCGTCGAGGAAGGCGTGCTGACCTCCGTCGCCGACGCCAACATCGGTTCGATCTTCGGTATCGGCTTCCCCGGGTGGACCGGCGGTGTTCTCCAGTACATCAACGGCTACGAGGGCGGGTTGCCCGGGTTCGTCGCCCGCGCCCGTGAGCTCCAGGAGGCATACGGGGAACGGTTCGCGCCCCCGTCGCTGCTGCTGGAGAAGGCCGAGAGGGGAGAGAAGTTCACCGACGCGTGAGCGGACGCGTGCGGGGGCGGGGCGGCCGAGGCATCCGGCTTCTTCCGCCCCCGGGCCGGTCGCGCTCTCAGGACGTGAGGTGAGAGGCGGGGCGGGGGCCACGGCGGACGGCCCGGTGCCCGCCGACGCCGGACGGCCGGTCCCCGCCGCGGTCGTCCGGCCCGTCGCCGCCTCGCATCCGCGGTGTCACCGCGTCGCGTCCCCGCCCAGCCACTCCCGCAGCTCGTCCTTCATGGAGCGCTGGAAGGCCGTGACCAGCGCCTGCACCACCAGCGGCTGCATATGGGCGGAGAGCGAGCGCATGCGGGCCCGCTCCTCCGCGTCCGGCGCGTCCTCGCGGTCCGGTTCCCACATCTCGTCCTTGAAGAGGCGACTCAGCTCCCGCGCCGCCGACCGGGTGTGTTCCAGGACGACCGTGCGGGCGGCGAGGATCGTCTCCAGCGCGATCGGGACGTCCAGCAACCGCACGCCCAGGTGCAGCAGGCCGGGATCCACCTGGAAGACGTCCGGGTCCGCCGTCCGCACCAGCACGCTCATCGCGGCCAGCCGGTCCAGGTCCTGCTCGGTCAGCGCCCGGCCGACCCGGCGCTCCAGCTGCTCCCGCGTCGCCTCCTCGGCCCGGTCCGGCAGCCAGCCGGCGACCAGGGCCCGGTGGATGGCCAGGTCGTGCGCGCTCAGGTCCGGCGGCAGCTGCTGGAGGTAGCGCTCGATGGCGGACAGCGTCATGCCCTGGTGCTGCAGCTCCTCGATCAGGGCGAGCCGGGAGAGGTGGTCGGGCCCGTAGCGGCCCACCCGGCGGGGACCGATCTCGGGGGGCGGCAGCAGCCCGCGCGTGCTGTAGAACCGGATCGTGCGGACCGTGACGCCGGCCCGCGCGGCCAGCTCGTCCACGGTCAGGCTCAGGTCGGTGGCGGGCTCACTCATGTGCAGCAGTATTGCTGTCTCACCAGTGTTGTGAAACCGGCTGGCCTGCTCGGATCGGCACCACGGGGCGGACGGGGGTCCGCCGGGCGAAGCCTCGTCGCTCCGGTCGGCGACGCGCGGGGGTGCCCCCCCGGCCGCCACGGAAGCCGTCCGGGGTCGTCGGTGGCGGGCTACCGGCCGCGGCGGCGGATCGACGACGGTCCCGGGGTGGCCATCATGGTCCACCGCCCGTCCGAACATGGTCCACCGCCCGTCCGAATCCCCCGTCTCGGTCCCCAAAACCCCCGCTTCCGCCCGCCCCACACCGAAAATTTTTGCCGCAAAACTGGACATCTCACTATGTGGAAGTCGTTGGTGTGATCCAGCGCACAGACGGGGGCGGTCTATTCGGGGAAGGTGTGCCGTCGGCCGGTCCCGCCCCACACGCATCGCGGGGCACGGCGAACAGCTCCATACGCCGGCCTGAAAGCGAGATGAACCAGCCGTGAGCACGGAAGCCGTCAAAGAAGACGCACACAGGCCGCCAGGCGGAGAGCAGGGGGCCGCCCCCCACGACGCGGGGGACGCCGGGTACAGCAAGGGCCTCAAGGGCCGGCACATCAACATGATCGCCATCGGCGGCGCGATCGGCACCGGGCTCTTCCTGGGTGCGGGCGGTCGCCTCGCCTCCGCCGGGCCCGCGCTGGCCGTGGCGTACGCGGTTTGCGGCCTGTTCGCGTTCTTCGTGGTGCGGGCCTTGGGCGAACTGGTGCTGCACCGCCCGTCCTCCGGCTCGTTCGTCTCCTACGCCCGGGAGTTCCTGGGGGAGAAGGGCGCGTACGTCGCCGGCTGGATGTACTTCGTGAACTGGTCGACGACCGGTATCGCCGACATCACGGCCATCGCGCTCTACACCCACTACTGGAGTCTGTTCACCAGCATTCCCCAATGGGTGATGGCGCTCATCGCGCTCGCGGTGGTGCTGGCGGTGAACCTGATCTCGGTGAAGATCTTCGGCGAGCTGGAGTTCTGGTTCGCGATCATCAAGGTCGCGGCCCTGGTCGTCTTCATGTTCATCGGCATCTTCCTGCTGGCCACGCAGCACCCCGTGGACGGTCAGGCCCCCGGGCTGCACATGATCACCGATCACGGCGGCCTCTTCCCGTCCGGGCTGCTGCCGGTGGTGATCGTGCTCCAGGGCGTGGTCTTCGCCTACTCCGCCGTCGAACTGGTGGGCGTCACCGCAGGCGAGACCAGCGAGCCCGAGAAGGTCGTGCCCAAGGCCGTCAACTCCATCATGTGGCGGGTGGGCGTCTTCTACGTCGGCTCGGTGATCCTGCTCGCCATGCTGCTGCCGTGGGACAAGTACAGCGGCAAGGAGAGCCCCTTCGTGACGGTGCTCTCCAACGTCGGGGTGCCGTACGCCGGTGACGTGATGAACCTGGTCGTGCTCACCGCCGCCATGTCCAGCCTGAACTCCGGTCTCTACTCGACCGGCCGCATCCTGCGCTCCATGTCGATGGCGGGCTCCGCGCCGAAGTTCACCAGCCTGATGAACCGCAACCAGGTGCCCTACGGCGGCATCATGCTCACGTCGGCGGTGTGCGTGCTGGGCGTCGGGCTGAACTACCTGCTGCCCGACGAGGCGTTCGAGATCGTGATCAACATCGCGGCGCTGGGCATCATCAGCACCTGGGTCACGATCATGATCTGCCACATGGTGTTCGTCCGCCGGGCGAAGGCCGGGCTGGTGCGCCGGCCGCACTTCAGGCTGTGGTGGACGCCGGTCACCGACGTGGCCACCATCGCCTTCCTGCTCGGCGTCATCGTCCTCATGGCGTTCGACGACGAAGGCCACGCCGTGGGACAGAAGACCGTGCTGATGCTGCCCATCCTCGCGGTGCTGCTGGTCGCCGGCTGGTTCGTGGTGCGCGGCCGGGTCAACCGGATCGCGGCCGAGCGGCCGGACGCGGGCGACGCGGAGGGCTCAAAGTCCCCGGCCCGGAAGTGACCGGACGGGGCCAGGCCCCGGGAACCGCGCCTTGAGCGCGGGGACCGGAACGGCGGGTGACCAGGCAGGCCTCGCGGCGGCGCCCGGTCACCCGCCGTTCGTCGTGCGTGGGGGGTTCCGTGGGTCCGCCCGGGCCGTTCGTCGTGCGGGTGGGGGTTTCCGCGCGTCCGCCCGGGCCGTTCGACGTTCCGGTGTGTGGCGGTGGCCCGTGGCTCCGCCTGGTCCGGCAGCCGTGCCGATGCGGGGTGTCGGCCGGTCCGTCCGCCTCGACCGATCCCCGTGCCCGGCCCCGGCCGATGGTCGGTGCCCGGCCGGTTGTCAGTGCCTGGCCCTAGCGTGGGGGCATGGCTGAGACGAGGTACGTCACGGGGGACGCCACCGCACCGCGGGGGAGGGGCGCCGCGCATGTCGTGTGCGCGAGGCTCCGGGGGCCGAGGGGCTCCGGCGGAGTACGCGTACGAGGCGCGCCACGGGGTACGCCCCGGGGGCCGACCGGAGGCCGCACCACCCGGACGGGCCCGCCGCGCCACCGGGGTGACGGCGG